>JAZQGM010000041.1:0-11546 GCA_045540075.1 Acetatifactor sp.
CCAAAGAGGCGGTAGAGCTGGTGCGGCAGGCGAAGAAAAATGGAAATAATATTCATGCAGAAGCCACACCACACCACTTTACTTTGACAGAAGATGCAGTGACCAAGTATGGAACCCTTGCCAAGATGAATCCCCCTTTGCGGGAAGAGTCGGACAGGCTGGCGATCATCGAAGGACTTAAGGACGGAACCATTGATTTGATTGCTACAGATCATGCCCCTCATGCGCCGGAAGAAAAGGCAAAACCCATCACAGAGGCACCCAGCGGAATCTTGGGACTGGAGACTGCACTTTCTCTGGGAATCACGCAACTGGTGGAGGCAGGGCATCTGACCATGCAGCAGCTGCTTGCCAAAATGAGCTACAACCCTGCAGTCATGTATCATCTGGATGCAGGTTATCTTAGCGAGGGCGGTCCGGCAGATCTGATTTTGATCAACAGGAATGTGGAAGAAGAGGTGGGTGAAAGTATCTCCAAATCTTCTAATACCCCTTTTACCGGCTGGAAGCTTAAAGGTACTGTGCAGATGACAGTGTGTGCCGGTAAAGTTGTTTATGTGAAAGAATAAGGAAACGATATACGTAAGAAAGGAATAGATTACAATGAAACAAAAAGTAACAGCAACTGTAATCTCACAGAAGGAGATTGCGCCGGCAATTTATGATATGTGGATTGCCACGGATCTGGCTAAACAGGCATTACCAGGCCAGTTTATCTGTGTTTATCCCAAGAATAAGAGCACGCTTCTTCCCAGACCTATCAGTATCTGTGAGGTGGCAGGAGACAAGAAAGCACTGCGTATTGTGTACCGTATCGCCGGTCAGGGTACCACGGAATTTTCCGGCTATCAGGCAGGTGAGAGCGTAGAAGTGCTGGGCACTCTGGGCAATGGGTTCTCGGTGGCGGCAGGAAAAGACAAGAAGGTGTTCCTCATGGGCGGAGGCATCGGTGTGCCCCCCATCTTACAGCTTGCCAAGGAGCTTCGTGAAGAGGGGCTGGCTAAAGAAGATATTCAGATCGTGGTAGGTTATCGCGACAGCCGGATGTTTTTGAAAGAAGATCTGGAGCAGTACGGTACAGTGTATGTGGCCACTGAGGATGGCAGCTTCGGAACCAAAGGTAATGTCATGAATGCCATTGAAGAGAATGGAATTTTGGCAGATGTGATCTTTGCCTGCGGTCCCATGCCCATGCTTCGTGCCATCAAAAAGTATGCGGAAGAAAAGGATATCACCGCTTATATTTCTCTGGAAGAGCATATGGCCTGCGGTGTTGGCGCCTGCCTTGGCTGTGTGGTAAAGACCAAGAAGGTAGATCATCATTCCCATGTTCATAACGCTAGGATCTGTACAGACGGACCGGTGTTCGAAGCCACGGAAGTGGATATTTAGAGAAGGGGGAATGAGAAGATGAATACAAAAGTAACGATTGCAGGTGTAGAATTTAAAAATCCCGTAATGACCGCTTCCGGAACCTTTGGCTCCGGTATGGAATATTCGGAATTTGTGGACTTAAATCGTCTGGGTGCTGTAGTGACCAAAGGTGTGGCCAGTGTGCCCTGGCTGGGTAACCCCACGCCCCGTGTGGCAGAGGTGTACGGCGGTATGCTCAATGCCATCGGTCTCCAGAATCCCGGTATTGATGTGTTTATGCAAAGAGACATTCCTTTCCTGAAGCAGTATGACACCAAGATTATTGTGAATGTCTGTGGAAAAACAGTGGAGGATTATGTAGATGTGGTGGAAAAGCTGGGTGATGAGCCTGCAGTAGCCATGTTGGAGATCAACGTATCCTGTCCTAATGTAAAGGAAGGTGCCATTGCTTTTGGCCAGAAGGCAGACGCCCTTTACAATATTACTGCAGAACTGAAAAAGCATGCAAAGCAGCCCATCATCATGAAATTAAGCCCTAACGTGACGGATATCACCGAGATGGCAAAAGCGGCAGAGGCAGCAGGTGCAGATGCCCTGTCTTTGATCAACACCATTACCGGCATGAAGATTGATATTCACAAGAGAACCTTTGCCATTGCCAACAAGACCGGCGGTATGAGCGGTCCTGCCATTAAGCCGGTGGCGGTACGCATGGTTTACCAGGTTGCCCAGGCGGTTAAGATACCTATTATCGGTATGGGCGGTATCGCCAATGCAGAGGATGCCATTGAATTTTTGCTGGCTGGTGCCAGCGCTGTCAGCATCGGTGCCATGAATTTTGTGAACCCATATACTACAGTGGAAGTGGTAGAGGGCATCGAGGCTTATATGAAAAAATATAATGTGGAAGATATTAATGAATTGATAGGTGCAGTGAGGTGACGTTTCGCCACGCTCATTCTCAAAATATTTTCTTTGTCTAAACTGTTAGGTATATCCCTTCAATCCGCTTCATATAATTATCATAAGCAGGATTGGAGGGATATTTTTATGGATTTATTAAAAAAGAACATACATATGGATCGTATCCGAAGCCAGGCACTCAGTCAGATGACACTGGAGGATGATCTGAATGTGCCTGATCAGAAACCGGATATCAGTTCCTTGAACTTTGAAAAAGGAACGGTTGTCATAGATGAGATCAAGCCGGGCACAGATCACGTGAATGTGCGGGGACGGTTACTTTTCCATGTTCTCTATCACACCAAAGAGGGTGGCAGCGGCCTGGTCAGTCTGGAAGGGAAGATTCCTTTTGAGGAAAGGATCAACATGCAGGGGGTGGCCGGCGGTGACGATGTGATGGTGGAGGGTAAAATTGAGGATCTGAGCATCGATATCATCAATTCTCGTAAACTCAATATTCAGTCTGTGGTGACGCTAAACGGCTGGGTGGATGAATTGTATGATGAAGAAGTGCCTATCGGTATCTATGGAGATGAGGCAGTGGAGTACCGTAGGGCAACATTTCCTATGGCTCAGGTAGTGATCAGCAAGAACGATATTTTCCGGGTAAAAGAGGAGCTTAGCCTGCCATCCAACTATCCTAATATTTTTCAGATTCTCTGGAGTAGTGTAAATCTGGGAGATATGGATTTTCGGGTGATGGAAGGCAAAATCAGCCTTTCCGGAGATGTACGCGTCTTCCTGTTATATGAGGGAGAGGGGGAAGATCATCCCATCAGAACCTTTGAACAGACCATACCCGTGGCGGGCAGTCTGGAGTGTCATGGCTGTCAGGAGGGGATGATTCCGGATATTCGCTTCGCTATCAGTCCCCAGGAGCATGGACAGCAGATGCTGACAATAAAGCCTGATTTTGACGGAGAAGAGCGCAATATTGGTGTGGATCTGGTACTGGATATCGCTATGAAGCTGTATGAAGAGGAAAACGTAGAGATGATCACGGATATCTACGGAGTGACCAAAGAAGTGGAGCCTGCTGCCAGACCCTGTACCATGCGAAGACTTCTGTCAAGAGTTAATGGCAAGACCAGAGTGACTGACCGGGTGAGAGCAAGAAGCGGTCATGGAATTCTGCAGCTGCTTCACAGTGAAGGCAGGGTCATGATAGAAGAACAGGAAGCAGTGGAGGGAGGTATTCTGCTGACAGGAAGCCTGCAGCTTCATGTGATGTACATTACCGGTAATGACGAGGCTCCTTACGGCGGTTTCCAGACTCAGATTCCCTACCAGTATAAATTGGAAGTGCCTGATATGGAGCCGGAAGATATGGGTATGGTCCGGGGGGATGTGGAGCAGCTTCAGGTGACCATGTTGGATGGGGAAGAAATGGATGTGAAAGCGGTGCTTGGCTTTAATACCATCGTGTTTCGCAATATGCCTATGAATATATTACAGGATGTACAGGTAAGGGATCTGGATACGGCAGTTCTTGGCAGCCTTCCGGGTATGGCGATTTATGTGGTCAGACCGGGGGATAACTTGTGGAATATCGGACGCAAATACTATGTGCCTGTGGATACCTTGAGAAGCATTAACCGATTGGATAGTGATGAACTGAAGGTGGGACAGAAATTACTTGTGGTGAAAGGCGCCTGACTTAACAGCCCTGAGGGGGCAGCTATGCCGCCGGTAATCCGTTCCCCGGGGCAGGGGCGGCACCATATGCAAGGGGTTTTTGCAGTTGCAACGCAGTAAGAGTTACTAAGAACCGACAGTCCACAGAAATAGAAGTTAAGGGCAAAGCCCCTAACCACAAAACTCGCGCTTCGCGCTCAAACATGTTGTGGTTGGGGGCTTTAACACTTCCATTTCTGTGGACTGCCGTTTCTAAGTAACTCTAACAGCCTTGCAGATGTCAAAAATCCCTTGCATATGGTGCCGCCCCTGCCCCGGGGAACGGATTACCGGCGGCGTGGCTGGACGAGCGGAGGGGGATGGTAAAATAGGTTTATTCAATATTTAATGTTGGGATTTTATATCCTTTCGATGGGATATAATGCTATAACAGTTGACAAAATCCTTTGCATTGTATATAATTAAATACAATCTATGTATACAAAATGCATTCCGGAGAGGTGACGATGGAGAGTTATCAGATAAAAGCTTATGCGAAGATTAATCTTGGTCTGGATGTGCTAAGAAGGCTTGAGAACGGATATCATGAAGTAAAGATGGTGATGCAGACGGTAGGTATCTATGATGAGTTGACACTGACGCGTACAGAAGCAGGAATTATGGTGACTACGGACAAGGAAGAGCTGCCTACTGATGATAACAATCTGATCTATAAGGCAGCCAGGATTATGATGGAGGAGTATCATCTGGAGGGTGGTATTCATATTCATTTAAAGAAGAATATCCCTATTGCGGCAGGTATGGCGGGTGGCAGCACAGATGCAGCAGCTACTTTTAAAGGTATGAACAGGCTTTATGATTTGGATTGCACACTGGAAGAGTTGATGCGGCTGGGAGTGAGAGTAGGTGCGGATGTACCGTACTGCGTGCTGGGGGGCACGGCGCTTGCGGAGGGCATCGGTGAGAAATTGACCAGTTTGAATCCGGCACCTGATTGTTATGTGTTGGTGGTGAAGCCGGATATCAATGTGTCTACCAAGTATGTGTATGAGCATTTGGATGCGGAAGATACCTGGGAGCATCCGGATATCGATGGTATGGTGGAGGCGATCTGGGAGGAGAGTCTGCAGGGCATTCTGGACCGGATGGGTAATGTGTTAGAGCACGTTACGGTGAAGAAGTATCCTGTGATTCATGAGTTGAAGAATCGTATGAGGGAGCTTGGGGCACTGAATAGTCTGATGAGTGGAAGCGGGCCTACTGTGTTCGGTATTTTTGTAAATGAAAGGCTGGCTAGAGAAGCTTTTGAGAAGATGAAGAAGGAATATCCCAAGTCTCAGATTTTCTTGACGGGATTTAACTAAGATAACAGTATAAACCGACGACAAAAGAGAAGGGTTTAAGTGAGGTAGCTATGCAAGATAATTTACAAGTAAAAATGGATGAATTTTTACCACTGCGTGATGTGGTGTTTAATACGTTAAGGCAGGCCATATTGACGGGAGATTTGAAGCCGGGTGAGCGGCTGATGGAGATTCATCTGGCCAAGCGGTTGGGGGTTAGTCGTACGCCCATCAGGGAGGCTATCCGTAAGCTGGAGTTGGAGGGTCTGGTGACCATGATTCCCAGACGAGGCGCAGAGGTGGCGCAGATCACAGAGAAGAGTATGAATGATGTACTGGAGGTCAGAAGGGCACTGGATACATTGTGTGTAGAGCTTGCCTGTGAGCGCATCAGCGAGGAAGAGATAAAGAACCTGAAGGCTGCCTGTGATCAGTTTGAAAGGGCAGTACGGGGGAAAGATGCTAAGAAAATTGCTCAGGCGGATGTGGAGCTTCACGATATTATCCTGAAGGCCACAGGCAACCAACGTCTGATTCAACTGGTGAACAATCTGTCGGAGCAAATGTACCGTTATCGTTATGAGTATATCAAAGATTCTTCCCAGCATAGTCGTCTGATCGAAGAACATAAGGTTATCTATGAAAGTATTGTAAAGAGGGATAAAGCCACTGCCACGCAGGCGGCAAAGGTGCATATTGATAATCAGGAGAAGGCCATTATCAGGCAGATTCAGATGGATCGAAGCAGGCGTGTATAACATGTGAAAATCAGGCAATAATTACCATAAAAGTATAAATGGAGTTATTGTGTGATGAAAATAAATAAGTTTTGGAACAGTATGAAAACCGGACTTTTGATCAGTATGGCAGCAGGCTGGTGGGGGGTTATATATCCTCAGCTGACTTTAAATGTAGATACCTATCGGGTTGTTACAGAGGATGGCCGGGTGGTTTCTTGTGAGGAAGCAGATTCGGAAGTGGATGGTACTGTGATGTATATAGAAATGTTGAATGCGGACAGAAGCCGGCTTCGTTTTCGGTGCAGATTTGTGGAAGAGATTATGGAGTATCTGGAACGCGTTCTGTAATTGCAAAAGGAGCAGTTAACCTATGAATCAGGATATCATATCAGATATAACTAAGGCGCCTATAGGAGTGTTTGATTCCGGTGTGGGGGGCTTGACTGTGGTCAGAGAGATCATGAGGCAGATTCCCAATGAATCTATCTGTTACTTTGGAGATACGGCCAGGGTGCCTTATGGCAGCAAGACAAAAGAGACGGTGACGAAATTCTCCAGACAGATCGTGAGGTTTTTGAAGACACATCAGGTCAAGACCATCGTGATAGCATGTAATACTGCCAGTGCTTATGCATTGGATGAATTGGAGAAGGAGATCGACATACCCATCATCGGTGTGGTCAGGCCCGGAGCCAAGGTGGCAGCTGAAGTTACGAAAAACGGTAAGATCGGTGTCATCGCCACGGAAGCCACTATCGGAAGCCAGATTTATAACCGGTACATACAGGAGATCAACAACAATGTGACCATATACGGCAAGGCTTGTCCTTTATTCGTACCACTGGTGGAAGAAGGATTGTGGCAGGATCCGGTGACGGACGAGATCGCCAAGCGCTATCTTTCTGAGTTGATCGATATTGGTATTGATACGCTTATCATGGGATGTACCCATTATCCTCTAATCCGTTCTACCATCGGGCGAGTGATCGGGGAAGAGGTAACGTTGGTGAATCCGGCGTATGAAACAGCTCTGGAACTTAAGGCTATGCTGAGAGAGAGGGGACTGCTCAATCAGGAAGCACACAAGCTTGGGTCCAATCAATATCAGTTTTATGTAAGCGATGCTGCCGGCAAATTTAAGCAGTTTGCCAATTCTATCATTAAATACGGGATTTTGTCTGCTAAAACAGTGAATATAGAGGATTATTAATATGACGAAGGAAGTGTTACTGGCAATTAAAGGGCTGCAATTTGACGGATCTTCAGAGGATACGGAGATCGAGACGGTGACCGCAGCACAATATTATAAGAAGAATAATAGCCATTACTTAATTTACGAAGAAGCCTGTGAGGGCTTCGAAGAAACCACCAAAAATGTGATCAAGTTTAAGGAGAACTCTCTTGATCTGATGAAAAAGGGCTTGGTAAATGTACATATGATTTTTGAAGAAAATAAAAAGAATATGACCAATTATGCCACCCCTTTCGGAGATATCCTGATAGGCATTGACGCCAGAAAGATACATATGCAGGAAGATGGAGATCACATTCATGTAGATGTGGATTATGCTCTGGAAATTAATTATGAGCATTTGGCTGATTGTCGTATTACAATGAATATTCAGCCTAAGGGAGAAGAAATACAGGGATAACAGAAGGAAAAAGAGAAAGGTGCTGTCGTGGACAACACCTTTTTCAAAATATGGATCCTATTTTAGGGGCTTAGCGCCGGCCTTTTCCTGGGCAGCTTCCAATGCACGCTTGAAGAAACCTTTCTTCTTAGCGGGAGCCTTCTCGATCTTGCCGTGGAGTCCCTTTACGTCAAGAACATAGATGCCACTGACTACGGCTTTTACCTCTTTCTTGACAGGTACGGATTCGAAGATCTTCTCGTCGCAGATCAGACACATGATCTGGGGACCGACTTTGGCTTTGATGATGGGCAGCTTGGAACGGCGCATCATCTTCGGTGTCTGGTCGATCACAGCCTGAGGCAGACCGGAATCTTTCAGACGCATGCGCTTCTTGTCGATGATCAGCATGGCAACGGTCTGTTTGTTAGCTTCCATCATCTCCTGCTGCTCGGCCTGCTTCTTCTGTGCCTTCTTGCCTAAGAAGTATAATACAACGACGCCGAAGATAAGTAAAACTAATATGCAAATTAAAACAATAGTCCCTGTGCTCATGGGAAATCCTCCTAACATATCTCTTGCCAGTCTATTGTATCATTGATTTACATTTAAAGCAATAAAACATTTGTGAACTTTATAAGGTTTTTTTCCAAATTTTGTGATATAATGAATAAAACAGGTTAAAATAGGGAGAAAGAAAGCGGGAGGATTCAGATGGATAATGTGTTAGAGATGATACAGACAGTTGGTGATTTCTTATTTCGGCACATGATGCTGTGGAATATGTTGTTTGCCATTGCCATCGTGTTTTTTGAGAGAAGAGAGCCGAAAAGTGTGTGGGCCTGGCTGCTTTTATTATATTTTGTGCCGATTCTGGGTTTTATCTTTTACCTGCTTGTGGGAATTGATATGCGAAAGCGGAAAATGTTCCGGATCAAGGAAGTGGAGGATCATATCAGTGAAGCTATCCGTCAACAGGAGCATCAGTTGAAGAGCAGGCATCTGGAGGATCTGGATGCAAATATAGCCGGTTTTTCAGATCTGGTGATGTTTAATCTGGAAAATTGCGGGGCTATGCTGACAGACTCTAATGATGTGGATATTTTGGTGGATGGAAATGTGAAGTTTGACACCTTGATCGAAGATCTGAAGCAGGCAAAAAGCTTTATTCACATACAATATTATATCATCAGAGATGATGTGTTGTTTCACCGGATCAAAGAGGTGCTGGAACAGAAGGTAAAGGAAGGAGTAGAAGTCAGGGTACTCTTTGACGCCATGGGTTGTCGATCGGTGAGTCATGGGTATTGGAAAAAGTTACAGGAACAGGGGATTTTGACGGCAGAGTTCTTTCCAGCGCTTTTTAGAAGGCTACATCTGCGTATCAATTATCGTAACCATCGTAAGATCGTGGTGATAGATAATAAGGTGGCTTATGTGGGCGGTTTTAATGTGGGGAAGGAATACATCGGATTGGACGACAAATTCGGTTACTGGAGAGATACCCATTTGCGCATCAAAGGAAATGCAGTGCTTGGGCTGCAGCTTCGTTTTTTACTGGACTGGAATTATGCGGCCAGGGAAAATCTGTTTTCTGAGAGTAAATATTTTACTGGGATAGAACCGGGGACCAGGGATCACTGTGAGATTCAGATCATCAGCAGTGGACCGGATAATAGCCTGGAACAGATCAGAGATAATTATATGCGCCTGATCCACAAGGCGCAAAAGAGTATTTATATACAGACACCATATTTTATACCGGATGAATCGGTGTTTGAGGCGCTCCTTATGGCGGCCAGGTCTGGGATTGAAGTGAATATCATGATTCCCTGTAAGCCGGATCATCCCTTTGTGTATTGGGCCACCTATTCTTACATAGGGGACATGGTCATGGCGGGAGCCAAGTGTTATACTTATGACAATGGATTCTTACACAGCAAGGGATTGATCGTGGATGACAAGGTGCTGTGTTACGGCACGGCCAACATGGATATTAGGAGCTTTGCTTTGAATTTTGAGGTCAATGCGGTGGTGTATGATGAGCGCAAGGCAAGAGAGATGGTGGAAATCTTTAAAGAGGATCTGAAACATTGTACCAGGATCACAAGAGATCTTTATGCACGCAGGAAGCTGATCATACGGGCGAAGGAGCAGGTGTGCCGGTTGATGTCACCGCTTTTGTAGGTTGCACCGCGTCCACAGTCCTCGTGACGTTCGGGCTGCATTCCATAGTCCTAGTGACGTTCAGCCGCGCCCATTCGCAAAGCCGCGCCTTCGGCGCTCTCCGCCACTTTCGCGGCTACCTTTGCTCATTACGGGGCGCTCCCTCAGAGGCGATATGCGGATGAAAATTCGTGCGAGCACGATTTTCATCCGCATATCGTCTCTGGCTGAACTGTTGCTACAAAATTTAAAAAGAAAATTGATATAAGGGCTTTTAAAAGGGGGAAAATTGTGGTATAAATATAAGTGTGCCCTTTTCGTAAGGGTAAGTTTTGCGTGGAGTTTTGCAACGAATGAAATAAGGAGAAATTTATTCATGAAGAAAAGATTAGTTATTGGTCTGGCAGTTACACTTGTGATGGGGGTGCTTTCAGGCTGTGGTTCTGATAAAGAAGGTGTGGGCAACAATAGTGCAGAAAATAGCACAGAATCTGCACAGATACAGACTAATGAGCAGATACAAAACCGTGTGAATGTGTCGGATCTTAAGGTTGAGGATTATGTGACGTTGGGAGAGTATAATAATCTTGCTGTGACGGTGGCTGCGCAGGAGACGATCACAGATGATCAGGTAGATGCTCAGGCTCTTGCCATTTATCAGAATTATTCTACGAAGGAAAATGGCGGTGTGACTGATCGTGCTGTGGCGACAGGTGATACAGTGATCATAGACTATGTAGGGAAGAAAGACGGTGTGGCATTTGAAGGAGGTACGGCTCAGGGGGCTGATCTGACAATCGGTTCCGGACAGTTTATTGATGGATTTGAAGACGGGCTGATCGGTGTGAAGCCCGGTGAGACGGTGGATCTGAATCTGACTTTTCCGGAGAATTATGGAAATGCTGAGTTGGCTGGAGCAAAGGTTGTGTTTACGGTTACAGTGCATTTTATTCTTCCTACCGAGATGAAGGATGAGGCAGTTGCAGGCTTTGGTATTGAAGATTTTCAGAATGTGAAAGAGCTGAAGCAGTATTGCAGGATGGGACTGGAAGAAAATGCGAAGTATAATTATGAACAGAATCTGATGATGTCGGTAATTTCCGGGTTGGCTGATAATAGTACTTTTGGAGAACTTCCGGAAGATCTGTTGGCGCAATATGTAGAGAATATCAAGACTGATTTGTCATCTAATGCTGCCATGTATGGTGTGGATGGACCTACTTTTGTCAATTATTTTTACAATGCTGATTATGACACATTTGTGACAGAGAATGCACAGTATTCTACAAAGACGATTCTGGCAGTGCAGGCGCTTGCTGAAAAGGAAGGATTGCTTCTTAAAGAGGAAGAACTGAATCAAAGATTGGAGCAGCTGGCACTGGATAATGGTTGGGAATCTTTAGACCAGCTTTTAGGGCGGTTTGATAAGGAAGAATTGAGAGAAAGCCTAATGTATGAAGATGTGGCAGATTTCTTGCTTAAGACAGCACAGGTGACACATCAGTAAGCATAATATGTAATTGTCTGATACAAAAGAGATATACAAATATATAATAGGTGATTGCGAAACACATATATATTTTTGACCATAATAAGGAAAGAATATTATGAACTGGGGTTATTCTGGTGAAGTGTATCTTTTGATGAGAAGATTCGACGAGATTGCTCAAAAATAGGCGCACTTATAGCGTAAA
>JAZQGM010000042.1:0-44933 GCA_045540075.1 Acetatifactor sp.
GACCGCTTGGCCTCCGACTTTGGGCATCCGTGTGTATCTGCATGACAGTGCCCGCCCTACGCCGCAGCTTAGTTTTTCGGTGAAGCTACACAAGGCGCTAGCCGGTGTGGTGGTGACTGCCAGCCACAATCCGAAGGAGTACAATGGCTACAAGGTTTATGATGAGCATGGCTGTCAGCTGGTTCCAAGACAGGCCAAGGAGGTAATTGGGTACGTGGATGCGGTCGCAGATTATCGCTCCATTGGGTTTGACGGCGATGGCGAATTGATCATTCTGGTGGATGATACAGATGAGTTTGTACAGGCAGTTCTAAAGCAGAGCAGGAAGAGGGACGTGCAGGCAGCAATAAAGGAAGGTAGCTTCTCGCCACAAGGTGCTCTGCATATTGTATACACTCCCTTACATGGAACTGGTAAGGTGCCTGTTTTGCAGGCATTAAAACAGGCAGGTTTTACCAAAGTGGATACGGTAGCAGAGCAGATGGTTGCAGATGGTAATTTCCCTACTGTCGCCTCTCCCAATCCGGAGGATCGCCGCGCACTGGAGCTTGGAATCGCGCAGGCCAAGGAAGTAGGTGCTGATATCTTGTTGGGGACCGACCCGGACAGTGACCGCGTGGGGATTGCGGTGAAGACTGCAGATGGTTATCAGCTGATGACCGGTAATCAAGTGGGCGCTTTGCTGATGGATTATGTATTGAGTCATACGGATTTAAGCCGGATGATCAATCCGGCGGTAGTAAAGACGGTTGTGACTTCTGAGTTGGGTGCAGAGATTGCCCGTAAGAAGGGACTGGCTGTATTTTCTACGCTCACGGGCTTTAAATTTATTGGTGAGAAGATCACACAGTTTGAGGAAGCAAAGAAGGTTGGGGATATTTTTCGCGATTACGAATTTGTGCTTGGGTATGAGGAGTCTTATGGCTACTTGGTCGGTACTCATGCAAGGGATAAGGATGCGGTGGTATCCGGTCTGCTGATTTGTGAGATGGCGGCTGTGGCTAAGGCACAGGGGAAGACGCTGGTTGACCGAATGAATGAGATTTATGCGGAGTTTGGTTATTATCGAGATGCTCTGGATAGCTTTACCTTGAAAGGAAAGGATGGTTTGGAGAAGATTGACGCTATGATGCGCAAGCTACGAAACGGTGATGCTCCGTTTGCGGGAATCAAACAGGTTTATGACTATAGTGTTCCTGTGGCGGCTGAGGTTGGCTTTGGTATGCTGCCTGCATCTAACGTGCGGAAGTATATCTTGGAGGATGATTCCTGGATCGCGGTGCGTCCTTCCGGTACGGAACCTAAGCTTAAGATTTATTATAGCATTAAGGGGAGCGATAAGGCGGAAGCTGAGAAGAAGCTTCTGGAGGTTCAGGAGAGGATTCGGGAGAAGCTTGGGTTGTAAGGAAGTAGATATTGAACAGCCGGGCAGCGGAATGGTGAAGCTGCCCGGCTGTAAACTCAAAAGTTCATTTCCTTAGCATATGCGTATGATATGATTTCTCCCTGTTTTGTTTCTCTATACCCTTTTTCGCAATGAGAATATTCGGATAATTCTGCGGAACCAAAATTTTAGAACTTCAAATATACTCGATCCAATACGGCTAACTCTTCGCTTGATAGGTACATACTGAGATTAACAGTATCCGCCTTTATTTCATGCCTTTCATATCCATTGATGAATTGAATATCGATATGTGCAATATTCTTAGCCTCCATCATACCGAATAAGACTTGATAATTTTCGGGGACCGGTCCGTATGGCAGATGCACATATCTTAACCCTGATATTGATATTCCATTTTCTTTGTAAAATAACATGTCAGAATAATTTAGTAATTTTAATAGCTTAACTTTTAATAACATATCGCATCGATTTGCAAAATATACAACCATATCGCAGAATTTATCAAAATCAAAGCTTCGAAACCCGTTCTCAAGGCAGGGTTTTTTGAGAAAAAGTAGTTGCATGAGCTTGCTATCGGCACAAATATTTTTATCATGCTCTAATTGATCTAATCGCTGTAGATCTTGGTATGTCTGCTTGACTTTTAAATTGTATGAAGTGCCCCCAATAGTGAGAAAACGGCATAATATGGTTTGACATAACCACCTCTGAAATAGTATAATATATAAAGGGGACGCAAGCAAATAATACGTGCGAAAGAGGAGTAAGATATGGACAAACAAAGTGCAAAAGAAAACAAACAACAAGCAACTTATTGGCGCAAGAGACTGAATTGGTATCTGAATGAAGCTTCTACCGAGGAATATGACGAGGAAGAAGTGCAGGCCATCATGGACCTGCTCCCGGTACTGGATCCGGAAGGATACGAAGAGGAGTATTATACTCCGGAGAAAGGTCTGGAAAGATTCTGGCAGACCTATGAAATCCGCGAGCGCATCCAGGCTGAATTTGAAAGACTGCAGGCTGGAGAAGTGAGCCTGGCGGATTATCCGGATGAGGGGCTGGATGAGAAGAAAGTAACTAAATACAGACCTAAGCATTTTTCTAAGTTTGTGACAGCGGCTGCTTTGGTGGTGGCTATGTTCTTGGGAGGGACAATTGGGATTTATGCGGATAGGGGTGGAGTTTTTAGGAAGGTTGATACTGGGATAGATAAGAATACTATAGTTTCTTCCGTTGATTCTATTGGTGCTGGTTCCGAAGGGTATAAAATTTATGAAAAAATAGAGGATGTTCCGATTAAGTATTTGAGTTGCTTATGGACACCTTTGGAGTTGCCTGATAACCTGAATATATGCCAAATTGAATTTGCAGAAAATAAATATGTTATAAAAGCTAAATGTAAATATTTAAATAAGAAAGAAGAACAATTTATTTATAGTACTAAAACAAATTTCAAGGAAAATGTGGTTGCTGCGGATCAACTTTATGATGGGTTTGAGCTTTTTCGCAAGGAACAGTATAGTTCTGTTGAAGTGGAATATCTGATAAAAGAGAATAATGATTATACGGAATATGTTGCCCTTTTTGAATATGGAAATTGTGTCTATTCATTAAGTAGTAACTGTGATTTTGAAACCATTGTTAGTATAATTAAGAAAAGTATTTTAGGTGAAAATCTGTGATTTTTGTAACCTATCTGATATTGGTAAAATATTTGAATATAAAATATTAAGTAGGAGGCAACAATGAAATTACTAAAGAAAATTACATGTTTAATGGTAACTGTTTTGTTGATCAATGCATTGTTTTCCTATCCTGTTATGGCGGCGGAAACTTTGGATGTTGTAGAATTGGAAGCTTCTGTAACTACAATTAATTCGCAAACAGAATTTTATGCACAGCCGAGGTCTACGACATTTATAGATACTACGATTCTTGTATCTTTTAATGCAGGAGGTATGGATGTCGTTATTTTCACGGATGTGGGTGCAACTGCTTCTGTAGTGGGAGCAAAAGATATAAAAATTCAGAAAAAAGGTTTATTTGGTTGGACTACTGTGGCTACATCGACAGGAGGAGAGGCTTATAATGTGGGAGGATGTAGTGTGAGTCTTACTTATACCGGAGCGGAATATGAAGAAATATACAGAGTAACTTGTACACATTACGGTCAGGTTGATGAATACAGAGAACTGTATCATGAAACCGAAGGTTTTACATGCATATATTAAGTATATTAAATGGGCAACTGGATTATACAGGTTGTCCATTTATTTTTGAGTCTCCAAAGTTCTTGAGGGTTTGTCAAACCTGTTGAGGGTTAAACCGTACTAAACTTGAGGGTTTATTTTACACTTTGAAGCCTCGCATGAAGCCAGACCCTCAACAAGTTTAATTCCCCTTTTTGTGTTGGTATGCAATGTATCGAAAAGTTTTGTAAAGTACTTTGCAATGTTTAGACATATTTAATGTATCTTTTATGGGAAAAAAACAATACTAACATTATCATAGAAATGTTTTTGCAATGTTATCAAAAAGCTTTGCAATGTTCTTGCAATGTTCCGTAATGTTTGGTATATTTATAATAAGAGTATGTTGGAGGTGCTGGAATGAAAATATCAGAGTTATATCCGGATGTGATTTCTGAGAATTTAGATTATGAATATAAGGCACAATTAAATCCTGAGAATCCAGTCAAGTGGGCTAAAACCATTGTAGGATATGCCAATGGTAAGGGTGGAATCATGTTTGTTGGAGTTTCTAATGATGGTGAGGCGTTTGGTATTGAATTGGATGAAATAGACAAGACCAAAAATCTTATTGCAAGGATTAACGATAGGCATATTTTTCCACATGCAAGAATTCGATATATGATGAGGAGTGTGGATGCAAATGCAGAAAGATTTGTTTTGGCTGTGAGTGTTGCTCCAGCTGATTCTGTCGTAAGATATCGGGAAGGTGACTTTAATGAAACTGTTTATATAAAAGGGGATGGAAACTCTACTCCGGCAACACCGGAAGATATCATTTCATTATCCAAGAGAAAATACGGGGTAGATAATGAAACAAGCGAGATTCTCTATGAAGAAAGTAATTGGAAAGAATATCTTGATTTATGTAGGGAATATAGAGAAAATTCGACAGTGCCTACCATCAAAGAATTGCAAAATGAAGAAATTATATCTAAAGATGGCTATGCGAAATCCGGTTTTATTATGTTTAGTGATAGTTACGATGGGGAAGATTCTTTGATATGCTGCCGCCTTTGGAAGGGGAAAAATAAAACGGGAACAGTACTTGATAGCGTAAGATACAAAGGTTCTTTGGTTAAGGTTTTTCAAAATGCACTGAGCTTTATAGAGAGAAATACAAAAACCGGATGGCGTAAGACAGAGGCTGGTGGTCGTAAAGAGGTTCGTGCTTATCCGAAGGAAGCAATCAGAGAGGCGTTAGTTAATGCTATTGCACATAGAGATTATTCGATTGCAGGGACACAAATTGATGTGGATATCTATAATGACAGGATTGATATTGTTTCTCCGGGTTCATGGTTATTGCCAAAGAGTTACGATCAATATCCAGTGGGTTCTATTCCTTCTATTAGAAGGAATTCTATCATAGCGGCTTGTTTGGATATGGCAAATTTAATGGAGCGTGGTGGAACCGGATTTCAGACAATGATTGAAAGCTACAGTGGCAGTGCGGAACATTTACAGCCTGTTGTTTTGATATATCCGGGATTCCTGGACTTACGTTTGTTTGATAGATTCTACCAAGAGAGTGGCGTATCTATTTTAGGTGAAGATTTGTCGGATGCTCAAAAAATCTTAGAATTGTTGAGAACAGAAGGACCAAAGCGTATGAAAGAACTTCAGGCAGCTACAAATTATAGGAGTAGAAGTCAATTTTTGACTGAAATAATAAACCCTCTTATTGTAGATGGAATTATATATCGAGATGGAAATGTAAAGTCACCAACGGCACTTATAAAGTTAAAGAATGAATGATGTGGGGAGAATAAAGCCTATGTTAACACGCACCGGAATCAGGAATCTAACCCACGCGTCGTTCTACGCCCGTGGTCTGGACCTGTATCTTCTTGATAAAGTAAAAGAATTAAATATCGAGGAAACTTCCTTCGTGGAGTACATCTCCACCAAGGTAAGAGGCAGTGGAACGAAGGTATATGATGTCCGTTTTCACTATGATAAAGCTAAGGATGCAGTATCAGACTGTAGCTGTGGCTGTCCTGCCTTCGCCAGTTATGATGGGTTGTGTAAACATTTGGTCGCAGCCCTTTTAAAGTATGTGGATAAAAAGGCTGCCGGAGCAGATTTTTCTGGGGATCGGGCTTCGCAAGGGCAGGTTTTGCAAGGCCGGAATTCGCTGTCAGAAGACATGGCATCCGAGCTGTGGGCGCAGGGCAGAGGACTGAGTCGGGGACGAAGGCGTCTGAGCGATTACTTGGAAGAAAGTCATGTATCTCCTTCCACCACACCGGCGATGAAGCAGTTTCTGGAGAAGCAGTTGTCTCGCCGTATGATGCCACTGATGCAGGATCAGAATTTTGGCAGAATCCAATTGGAGCCTACATTAACCTGTGAGAAAGGTAAAGCGTCTGTAGACTTTCGGATAGGTGCTGCCCACAAGTATGTGATCAAGGATATTTTTGAGTTTGACCGGCATATGCAGGAGGAAGAGGAGTATCAGTACGGGAAGCAGCTTAAGTTTGTGCATATACCCGAGGCTTTTGTCGCGGAAAGTCAGGAAATGGTGCAGTTTATCCGTAACTGGGTACAGGAGAATGGCAGGAGGTACGTGCAGACTTATTATTATGGTTATCGTAGCCAGGCAAAGTTGCGCAGTTTGCCGCTTTCGGCAGGGGAGTTGGAAGCATTTCTGGAGGCCGCAGGGGAGTTGCCCATACAGGTGATCACACAGGAACGGAATCTGGGCTGGTGCCGCCAGGTGGAAGGGGCGCCGGAGCGGAATCTTACGCTTACAGGGCAGGATGGCGGCGTGGTACTGGTAGCCAAACAGCTGACCGGTTGTAAAGGAAATAAGTATCAATTTTGGTTTGAGAAGGGGCTGATCTACAGGGAATCGCTGGAGGCGATGAAGCCTATTCAAGACTTTTTGGCATGTATGGAGGCATTGCCGGAGGGGAAAGCTTTTATCCAGAAGGAAGATGTGCCTATGTTTTGCCGGGATCTGCTTCCGGTGCTCAGCCGGTATTATGCTTGTACCAGGAAGAATTTTTCCGAATCTGACTATGATATTGAGGCGGTGAATTTTGAGATTTATCTGGATGCACCCCGGGAGGATATGATCTCCTGCCGCTTGATCGCGGTTTATGGGGAGCGGCGTTATAATGTATATGGTGACAAGGAGGATATGGGACAGCGTGACCTGACCAGGGAGATTCCGGCAGGGAAGGTGATATCCTCTTATTGCAATGCTTATGATGATAGTACCCAGGCCATGGTCATAGCAGATGCAGAGGAGATGATGTATGAGTTCCTGACGCAAGGAATCTCCAGGCTCCATGAGCTTGGGCAGGTGTTTATCTCCGATGCGTTGAAGAAGATAAGGGTCAATTCTTCACCCCGCATCAGTGTGGGGATCTCTCTGGCAGGGGATTTGCTGGAACTGACTATGACTCACGAGGATATGTCTAGGGAGCAGCTTCTGGAGATTTTAAATAAATATGACAGGAAAAAGAAATATTACCGTCTGAAGAACGGTGAGTTTGTGAATGTGGCGGGAGATAGTCTGGAGACACTTCTGGAACTGAAGCAAGGGCTGGGATTGAGTGATAAGCAGATGGGTGAGAATACCATAGAGCTTCCCAAGTTCCGGGCCTTATACTTGGATGCGGGGCTTCGGGATCAGGAGGCCATATTTGCTGTGAAGAACAGGGCATTCCGGGCCTTGGTGCGGAATATGAAGACGGTGGAGGATAATGATTTTGAGGTGCCCACTGCTTTGCAGAATGTGCTGAGAGAGTACCAGAAGAAGGGATTTCTATGGTTGAAGACATTGAAGCATAATGGTTTTGGCGGTATCTTGGCAGATGATATGGGGCTTGGTAAGACGTTGCAGGTGATCGCATTCCTGTGTTCGGAGTATGGGCATTTGGTAAGCGAGGCGGTGCCCTCCGGCGAAGCCACGGTGAGTGGCTGGACGGGCGTGGAGGCTGCCGGTGAAGCCCCACATGGACAGGTGAAGGGCCAACCCATGCACTGTCTCATCGTCACTCCGGCATCCCTTGTATACAACTGGTACAATGAATTTGGGCGTTTTGCGCCTCATCTGCCGGTGGCGATGGTGGTCGGCAGTGCGAAAGAGCGGGAACAACTCATTGCCCAGGCGCCGGATCAGGTCATCCTGATCACGTCATATGACCTGTTAAAACGTGACATTGAGCAGTATGAGAAGCTGCATTTCTTCTGTCAGGTCATCGACGAGGCACAGTTTATCAAGAATCATAACACCCAGGCGGCAAGGGCGGTGAAGGACATCAAGGCGACCTGTAAGCTGGCTTTGACAGGCACACCGGTGGAGAACAGGCTCAGTGAGCTGTGGAGCATTTTTGATTATCTGATGCCGGGTTTCTTATTTGGTTACCAGAGATTTCGAGAGGAACTAGAGATGCCCATCGTCCAGCAGCAGGAGGAAAAGGCTATGGAACGGCTACAGAAGATGATTCGGCCTTTTGTGCTTCGCAGGTTAAAGAAGGATGTGCTAAAGGATCTTCCCGACAAGCTGGAGGAGGATATGTATGCCTGCATGGAGGGAGAGCAGCAGAAGTTGTACGATGCCCATGTGAAGCGGCTGGCCCTGATGTTGGATAAGCAGTCGGATGAGGAATTTCAAAGCGCCAAGATTCAGATTCTGGCAGAGCTTACAAGGCTCAGGCAGCTTTGTTGTGATCCGTCTTTGGTTTACAGCGATTATAAGGACCATTCTGCCAAGGAGGAAATGTGTCTGGATTTGATCCGCAATGCAGTAAACGGCGGCCATAAGATTTTGTTGTTTTCTCAGTTTACTTCTATGCTGGAGATTCTGTGTAATCGGCTGGAGGAAGAGGGGGTCACTTTTTACACGCTGACAGGCGCTACCAGCAAGGAAAAGCGAAGAGAGCTGGTGGAGGCGTTTGGGCAGGATGATACCTCGGTGTTTTGTATTTCTCTGAAAGCCGGAGGTACGGGTTTGAACCTGACGGCGGCAGATATTGTGATCCATTATGATCCTTGGTGGAATCTGGCGGTACAGAATCAGGCCACAGACCGGGCTCATCGGATCGGGCAGAAGAATGCAGTGACGGTATATAGATTGGTGACCAAGGGTACCATAGAAGAGAATATCATTCGTTTGCAGGAGAAAAAGAAAGAACTGGCGGATCAGGTGCTGGGCGGCGAAGGCGTGGGAAGCGGCAGTTTTACCAGAGAGGAATTAAAGGAAATCATAGGTATATTGTAACTGTTCAGGACCTTATTCCGCGAGGCGTTTTGCGAAGCAAAATCCCGAGTGAGCGTTGCGCCAAATGCTGCGCAAGCAGCACTTGTGTGCATCAACGTGACTGTGAAGAACGAAGTTCTGAACAGTTACGTTATATTATAATTTGCTTTTCCTGTGATTATGTGGTACAATATAGAGTGGTAATGTGTAAATATTGGACACGTAGGTGAGAATGAGAGTAGAAAAGAGTCAGGAGGACTTCACATGTTAAATAATAAATCAATTTTGATCACCGGTGGAACCGGCAGTTTTGGTAAGGCTTTCACCAAGTATGTATTGGAGCATTATGATCCCAAGAAGATCATCATTTATTCCCGGGATGAGTTCAAGCAGTTCCACATGCAGAATGAATTCAGACAGTATGCGGAGAAGCTGCGTTTCTTTATCGGGGATGTGCGGGATAGAGAGAGAATGACCCGTGCCTTTGAGGGTGTGGATTATGTGATCCATGCAGCTGCACTGAAGCAGGTACCTGCCTGTGAGTACAATCCGGCAGAAGCCATCAAGACCAATATCCACGGTGCACAGAATGTAATTGACGCAGCATTGGATACCGGCGTAAAGAAGGTGGTGGCACTGTCCACTGATAAGGCAGTGAATCCTGTGAATCTGTATGGTGGTACGAAGCTGGTGTCAGACAAGCTCTTCATTGCAGCCAATGCCTATACAGGCAGCAAGGATGTGTGCTTCTCGATCGTGCGTTACGGCAATGTGGCAGGCAGCCGTGGTTCTGTTATTCCGTTTTTTCATAATATCATTAAAAACGGCGGCACAGAGCTTCCCATCACCGATTATCGCATGACTCGTTTCTGGATCAGTCTGCGTCAGGGCGTAGAGCTGGTGATCAAGGCACTGGAGGAGGCAAAGGGCGGTGAGACCTTTATCTCCAAGATTCCTTCTTTTAAGATTACAGATCTGGCTCAGGCCATGTTGCCCGGCTGTCCTATGCCGGAAGTAGGAATCCGTGAGGGTGAGAAACTTCATGAGATCATGGTGACGGTAGAGGATTCCATGACCACTTATGAATATGACAAGCATTATATCGTATATCCCCAGATGGTGTGGAGTGCTCATAGAAAAGCAACCCCTACAGGCAAGAAGGTGCCGGAGGGCTTCTCTTACAGTTCCGACAATAACAAGGTGTGGCTGACTGTGGAGGAGATCAGAGAGCTCTTGAAAGATGTAGATTTAGAGAAATAAGGCGGCTGAGCAATGGAACTGACAATTATTTTTCCCGTGCTAAATGAACGCTTGCGTTTGGAAAGCGGGATCACCAGAACAGTAGAATACCTTCAGAGCATCGGTTATGAAGATTATGAGATCATTATCGTAGACAATGGGTCGGAGGATGAGACGCCACAGATCGGGGCCATGCTGTGTGAAAAATATCCGCGGGTACGGTTTGAGAAGATCAATGTGCGGGGAGTGGGTGCTGCTTTCCGCAGAGGCGTAGAACTGAGTCACGGGGATATCGTGGGTTATATGGATATCGATCTGTCCACCAATATCAAGCATCTGGGAGAGGCTATCCACATTTTTCGGGTGAGGCCGGAGGTGGAATATATCAATGGCAGTAGGTTTGCCAATGAGTCGGATACCAGGGGAAGAAAGTGGTATCGCAAGATCACTTCCCAGGGTTTGTTGATCCTATTAAAACTGTTTCTGGGCATGAAATGTACGGATGCCATCTGTGGTTTTACGTTCCTAAGACGCTTAAGGGCGCTGGAGTTGATAGAAGGCAGCAGTCAGGACAACGGCTGGTTTTATATGATCGAGTTCCTGCTTAGAGCGGAGAAAAGAGGGATTTCGGTGTTGGATTATCCGGTGGAATGGCAGGAAGACTATAATACCACAGTGAAGATCTTTAAGACCATATGTAACTATATGAAGCAGATCACCAGGCTGTGGGTGGAGTTCTATGTTAAGAAGAACATTTGAAGGATAAGCAGACATGATAGATAAGATTATTATCGGTGCGGGATTGTATGGACTTTATGCTGCGCTGTATTGTGCCCGCAGGGGGCAGAATGTAGTGGTTTTGGAGATGGAGAAGGAAGCATTTTCCAGAGCTACGTTTGCGAATCAGGCGAGAGTACACATGGGGTATCATTATCCCAGGTCTCTTTCTACTGCCATGAAATCAGCAGGGTATTTTAAGCGTTTTGTGGAAGATTATGGATGTTGTATCCATTCAGAGTTTGATCAAGTATATGCTACATCCAGCCATTTTTCCTGGACAGATGCCAAAGAATTTAAAAAATTTTGCAGGGATGCAGATATTCCATGTAAAGACCTGCCGGTAGACAGTTATTTCAAAGAAGGTGTCTGCGACGGGGCTTTTTTGACCAAAGAATACACTTATGATGCCCATCTTCTTAGGGATTATATCTTGGAGCAGCTGGCCGGGTTTCCTAATGCCAGGATCATGTACGGCAGGCAGATAGAGCGTATTATCAAGCGTGAGCGCTTGTTTGAAGTGTATGCAAAAGTGGACGCATCAGTTTCGGCCGGTGGGGCAGCAGAGGGAGCAAAGGTGTCGGGAGCCGATGTAAATCTGGAGCGTTATGAAGCTCCCTTTGTGTTAAATGCCACATATGCCTCTGTGAATCAGATTTTATCCCGGGTGGAAGGAGTAGAGACCAAGCCTTTTGCGCTGAAGTATGAACTGTGTGAGATCATTCTGTGCAAGGTCAGTGAGAATTTGGTGAACACAGGACTGACAGTAATGGACGGTCCCTTCTTTTCTATCATGCCTTTTGGAAAGACGGGGTATCATTCGCTGACTTCCGTTACATTCACACCTCATAAGGCAAGCTTCGAGGAATATCCCAGATTTGCCTGTCAGCAGGCACAGCCGGTTGGGGCGGAGGCCGGTTCTCTGCAGGCGAGCCTTTGTGGTAAGGGCATTCTGGGCAATTGTAACACTTGCAGTAATCGCCCGGAAAGTGCTTGGGAGTACATGGCAGCACTTGCCAGAAAATATATGCGGGATGAGTATGTCTTTACATACGATCATTCCTTGTTTTCCATGAAGCCGATTCTGAAGGCTTCGGAGATAGATGATTCCAGACCGACAGTGATCAAGGTGGCATCCACTGATCCTACCTTTGTAAGCGTATTGTCCGGTAAAATCAACACCATTTATGACTTAGATGAAATCCTGGAGTGAGGGTAAGACGATGAGCGTGGAAAAAGAGAAAAATTTTGTATCATGTATTATTTATCTGCACAATGATGAGGAGCAGGTCTGTGATTTTATGAAGCGGATCTGTGGGATCATGAAGCAGAATTTTGAGAAATATGAGATCATTTGTGTCAATGACGGCTGTATGGATGATACCGTGAAAGAGATCAAACGTTATCAGGAAGAAAGCGGTGACACCCATGCTCTGAGCCTGATCAATTTAAGTTATTATCAAGGTATGGAAGCAGCCATGAATGCCGGAAGAGACCTTGCTGTAGGGGATTTTCTGTTTGAGTTTGACCAGTGTTCCATGGATTTTGAGGAAGATCTGGTGATGAAGGTATATCGGAGGGCTTTGGAAGGATATGACGTGGTGGCGGCAGCCCCTAAGAATTATGTGAAGTTTACTTCCAAACTGTTTTACTTCGTATATAACTTTGGCAACCGCATGAAGACCAAGATGCGTCAGGAACGATTCCGCATTGTATCACGCCGTGCAGTGAACCGGGTGAATCAGCTGAATGCTTACATCCCTTATCGTAAGGCCCTGTATATGAACTGTGGTCTGAAGTTTGATACCATCTGTTATGACAATAAAGAAGGGATACGTAAGGGGCGCAGTTGGGAAGAGATGGGCAGCCGCAGCAGTATTGCTATGGACACTATTATCATCTTTTCTGATATTCTGGAGAAATTGTCCATGTTCTTAAGTATCGCATTTTTTGTGGTCTTAGTGATCATGTTTGGAGATATTCTGTACTCCATATTTGGCTCAGAACAGCCTGTGGAGGGCTGGTTGTCTCTCATGAGCCTTATGTCCTTTGGCTTCTTCATGCTTTTCGTCATGCTGACATTGATCTTCAAATATCTGTCAGTGATACTGAACATGACCTTTAAGAGACAACGCTATGTCATAGAGGGTGTAGAGAAATTGTAAAGGAGGCATTCTGCATGGCTCATATCAGCAGAATAGATTTGAAAAGAGATTTTAACGCTCACAGGGAGGAATTTCTGGAAGCGATCACGAAAGTATGTGAAGAAACCGCTTTTTCAGGCGGTAAATATGCAGATAAATTTGATGAGGAATTTGCAGAATATATAGGCAGTAGGTATGCCTGCGGTGTGAATAACGGCACTACAGCACTGCACTGTGCCATGATGGCTCTTTCAGTGGGGCCGGGAGATGAGGTCATCGTGCCGGCTAATACGTATATTGCCACTGCATGGGGCGTATCTTACACAGGGGCTACGCCTGTGTTCGTAGATTGTACCCCGGACACTTGGCAGATCGATCCGGACAAGATTGAGGAGAAGATCACTG
The DNA here is from genome assembly GCA_045540075.1 of Acetatifactor sp. Taxonomy (GTDB): domain Bacteria; phylum Bacillota; class Clostridia; order Lachnospirales; family Lachnospiraceae; genus Acetatifactor. Next base: position 13,438 of record JAZQGM010000042.1, read on the forward strand.
AGCGCACCAAGGGTATTATCGGAGTGCATTTGTATGGCCAGCCTTTTGAATTTAATAAAGTGAAACAAATTGCAGACCGTCACGGGCTTTTCGTGGTAGAAGACTGTGCTCAGGCTATGGATGCACAGTATGAAGGCCACAATGTGGGAACTTTAGGGGAGCTAGCCTGTTTCAGCTTCTATCCGGGTAAGAACTTGTATGCCTTTGGTGAAGGCGGCAGTGTGACCTGTGAGAAAGAGGAGTACTTCCGTCACATAACCAGATTGAAGAACCAGGGTTGCGACAGGAGATATTATCACGATGAGATCGGTTATAATTACCGTTTAGAGGGTATCCAGGGAGCAGTGCTGAGCGTGGGGCTTAAGCTGATCCCGGAATGGACGCGCAGACGTATCGAGATCGGTGAGCGTTATCACCGACAGATCAACAATCCCCTGATCACTATGCAGGTGCATCCGGTAGGTACCAAGCCGGTTTACCACTTATTCGTGGTCACTGTGCCGGATCATGAGGACTTTATCAGATATATGGCGGATGCTGATGTAGAGTGCAATATGCATTATCCTGTGCCCTGTCATCTGCAGGAAGCTTATAAATTCCTGGGATATCAGAAAGGAGACTGCCCCAATGCAGAATATCTGGCATCCCATTGTGTGACGTTGCCTCTTTTCCCTGAATTAAGGGATGATGAGGTGGAACGGGTGATCGCCCTCTGCAACGCTTATCCGGGCAAGTAAGAAAGGCAAAAATTTGGAAAGTATAAGGATTATCATAAAAAAATACGGACACTGGCTGTCAGCACTACTGATTTTTCTGACCATAGCAGCCGCAGTGGGAGGATATCGAGAGCTTCGGAAAGAAACATACAGAATCGTGTGTTTGGGAGACAGCATCATAGGAAATGAGCGAGGAGACACTTCTATCACGGGGGTGTTGGAGGAGCTTCTGGGAGAGCCGGTGTATAATGGGGCATTTGGGGGGAGTACCATGTCCTGCAGAGTGAAAGCGGATCGGGCAGCAGTGACCACAGATACCCTTTCCATGGCAAGGTTATCTGAAGCTATCACACAACAGGATTTCTATGTACAGAATGCAGGTGTGACCAGAAGCGCGTTCATGGAGTATTTTCCGGAAGCTGCCTATGGGTTTCAGGATATTGATTTTGATAAGACGGAAATTTTGATCATAGAGCATGGAGTCAATGATTATCAGACAGGCATGCCTTTGGATAATCCTGAGGATCTCTACGACGTCTATACGTTCGGAGGGGCATTGCGATATTCTCTGGAAAATCTGAAAGCAGCATATCCGAAGCTGCGGATCATTTTGGTGACTCCCACTTATTGCTGGTATCTGGCCAAGGAAAGTAATTGTCAGGAGACAGATAACGGCGGCGGTATTCTGGAGGATTATGTGAATCTGGAACTGGCAATTGCTGCACAGTACGGTGTGGAAGTGCTGGATAATTATCATGAAAGCGGCATCGGTGCCAGCGGAACCTTTGAGGAATGGAAGATCTACACGCAGGATGGACTTCATCTGAACGAAACAGGCCGCAGACTGGTGGCAGAGCGCATTGCGGCTTGTATTGGGGAAGGTTGAGGAAATGCCGGAACCTCAAAAGGGCGAAAGTGCAAAAATGCAATAAATGAAAGAAGGATAGAGGATGACGGGACGTTTGCAGGCGGCACTTGAAAAGGTGCAGAAGTATTTATTCCCAGCGATATTGCTGTTATATCCCTTTAGACATATTAACTGGGGACTTGATTTGTGGGATACAGGATATAATTATGCCAACTTTCAATTTATGGGGATGGACCACATGGATCCCATGTGGCTTTTCTCTACTTATTTGGCTAATGCGGCGGGGGCCTTGTTGATGAAGCTGCCTTTTGCAGATACATTGCTGGGTATGAATCTGTATACCTCATTGACGGTAAGTGTGCTTGCACTGTGGGGATATTGGTTTTGTACCAAAAAGGTCAGTATGCCTGCCGGCTTGGTTTTCTTAGGTGAAATTCTGGCAGTGAGTCTTTGTTGGTGTCCCACTGCGCTTTTATACAACTATCTTACGTATATTTTATTCCTTGGAGGCTGTATTTGTTTGTATCTGGGGCTTAAGTGTGACAGAAATGGGATGTTGGTGGTGGCAGGGATCTGTCTGGGAACCAATATTTTCGTGCGGTTTTCCAATCTTCCGGAGGCTGCCATGATACTGGCAGTATGGGCTTATGGGATCATTTGTCGCCGTAAGGTGGGTAAAGTGGCTGCCCAGACCGGCTGGTGTATGCTGGGCTATTTTGGGGCAGTAGGAATAGGTCTTTTGTATCTGGGCGCCCGGTACGGACTGGATACGTATGTGGAATCTATCATGCGGCTGTTCGGTATGACTGAGAATGCGTCAGATTATACGGCAGTGGAAATGGTCATGAAGATGGTGAATGGGTATCTTGACCTGGTATACTGGATCATAAGGATCAGTGTGTTTGTGGTGGCAGGACTTGTGTTGTTTGCTTTCCTGCCGGGCAGGTGGATGCGTCTTAAGAAAGCGGCCGGCATTCTACTTACAGCGGCTGCTCTGGTGTGGTTATATCTGCGGCAATTTTGCAGCATTCAATTTTATGATTACAATGCCATGCTGCGTCCGGGAATTTTATTCATGATCATTGCCATGGTCATCGGTGTGATAGTGATCTTTCACCCGAAGATGGCGAAGGAAGACAAACTATTATCGGGCATGGTCATACTGATCATTCTGTTGACTTCTATTGGAAGCAATAATGGTCTGTTTCCCAGTCTGAATAATCTGTTTCTTGCAGGGCCTTTTGTGTTTTGGATGGTGTGGCGGTTCTTAAGGACGCCTCGGGCAGTTTCCCTTCGATGGGGAGCAAAAAAGCGGTGGAGGCTGGAGATAAGCAGTTTCCCTATAAAGGCGGCAGCACTTATGATCTTGGGGATGATGTTGGTGCAGGGAATCGGCTTCGGTGCAGGATTTGTATTTGTAGAGGGTGACGGTGCAACCGATGTAGGGGCACAGGTGGACAATAATCCTGTGTTGCAAGGAATCTACATGAGTCCTGAGCGGGCACAGTGGATGAGTGAGATCACCGAATATGTGGAAAATGCGGGCTTGGAAGGCCGGGAGGTGCTTTTGTACGGCAATATTCCGTCACTGGCTTATTATCTGAATATGCCCCCTGCATTTAATTGTTGGATGGATCTTCGTACCTATAGTGTGACTGCTATGGAAAAAGACATGGCCCAACTGGAAGCGGAGATAGAAGCGGGCAGTCAGGTGCCGGTGGTTATTTTGGAACAAAAATATAGCGACTATGAGAACATGGCAAAGGAAGATCCTAAAATGAATCTGATTATGTCATTCATGGATAAATGTGAGTATGGCCTCACTTTCAGGAATGAGAAGTTTCTGGTACTGGAAGTGGGAGAAGAGAACTGAGGAAAAATGGAACCCCGGCGTCTGGAGGGATGATTATGCAAGAGGATAGAAAACTACACATTGACCTGTTGCGGATCGTGGCATGTATCAGCGTGATCATGCTTCACAGTGCATCGCAGTACTGGTACGAATTGCCCGTGACTGATGTCAGGTGGATGGTTTACAATACGTGGGATGCAGTATCTCGTTTTGGAGTGCCGATCTTTGTTATGATCAGTGGTATGCTTTTTCTTTCCAGGGAAGGAGAAGTGAATCTTCGTAAGTTGTACTGTAATAATATCTTCCGCCTGGTTGTGGCATATGCAGTATGGAGTGTTATATACGGACTTTGGGATTGCCGTGAGTGGACATTGGGACCGGGCGTTACCGTGCGGGATTATGTGGCAGAAATTGTGCTGGGTAGATATCATCTGTGGTTTATCCCTATGTTGATAGGTATCTACATCCTGCTTCCGGTGATCAAGACATTTACAGACCATTGCAGTAAAAGAACGTTGGAATACTTTTTAGTCATATTTATGGTGCTGCAGATCGGAAGAAGTACCCTTGGGATCATTCAGATTCCAACATTGGCCAATATTCTGGTACACCTTTTGGATGTGGAGATGGCCTGCAGTTATGTGGGATACTTTGTGTTAGGCTATTATCTGTATCGTTACGGGCTTTCCCATGTGTGGCAGGTGAGGGTCTATTTTCTGGGGGTGGTCAGTCTGGTTCTGGCTGCTGTCATCAGCATTCGGGCATCCTTGTATTATGGGACACCCAGGTCGGAAGCATTTGACAGCTACAGTGTGTTTACTTTTTTTGTGACGGTTGCTCTGTTTGTATTTTTTCAGGAAAAGATGTGGCAGATTCCCTGGAAAGGGACTGCAAAAAAGCTTTTGGCAGAGTTGTCAGCCAACACATTTGGCGTGTATCTGTTTCATTTATTGTCGATTGAATGGCTGCAGACAAAAGGGATTGACAGCTTCACCATAGGAAGTGCAATCCTTGGGGAGACGGCAGCAGGCTGCCTGGTGGGGATTCCGCTGCTTACGGTGATAAGTTTCCTAATCTGTAATGTGGTAATTTCCCTTTTGCGCAGAGTTCCCTTGTTGGGAAAATATATTTGTTAAACGGTGTTTGATAGAGGAGTAGTAATGAGGGTCAGAAAAACAGCAGCCAGTCTGTTGGTGATCGGAATGACTGTGCAGATACTTTTGGGTATCGTATGGATTTTGTGTAATTTTCCGTCGCAGTGGACATATCCTGAGACTGAATATTATATTTCAGTGGCCGACAGCTGGATTTTAGATGAATATACCGGAGTACTGTATCCGGTACTGATCAAAGGCAGTCAGATGGTGATGGGATTTCTGGGATTACCTTTTGAGGGCCTATTATATCTTGTACAGATTATTGTGGCATTTATGTGCTATAGTGTGTTTGTATTGCTATGTTGGTGGAACCGGGATACTGCACATGGCCATGGGGAAGGGGAAGAGCAGGGAATCCTCAGGGGCGGGAATCGAAAAAGTTTATTTCGCGCAGCCTTTGGAGGATTGTATCTTATGACGGTTCCTCTGTGCGTGCAGTGGCATTTGTCAATACTTCCCAATTCCCTGCTCAGTTCGTTGTTTTTATTGTTGTTGGGTTTTTGCATCAGAGCAGTCCGCAATAAAGAATACTGTAACAGAAAGTTTGTGCTTCAAGTATGCATATTATGGGCGGCAATGACACTGTTACAACCGGATTACTGGTGGTTTGGCCTGATTCCTGTGTTATATATTGGTATCTCATTGATAAGACAGAAAGCTTTCAGGATGCTACTCTGTCTTTTGGCGGTAGCTATTATATCAAGTGTCGGGTCTGTAGCTATCAATACCCTGGTGCAGACACCGGGAAGCAATGGGAAGATTCAGAAGTCCCTGGGTGCTTCTATGGTCAGTCGGATGGTATGGCCTAATTTTCACACCAATTACTTCTTCTGGCCGGATGAAATAAAAGAGATCATGACTCAGATCGAAGGGTTATATATATCCGAGCATGCTGATATGGTGCAAATATCCTTTGGCCCTATGGTGGAAGAGGCATACGGCAAAGAAAAAGCCAATGAATTTTACTGGGAGATGGCCATCAACTGTTTTACCGTGCGCACCAAAGAGGTGGTCACGGCAATCCGGGATGACTTTGCGGCATATTTATTTACACCATGGCAGGTAAAAGTGCAGCTTGACGGTGGCGGACTATCCTATTCCGGCTGGAATTATGGTAAGATGAAAACAGAGACACCTGGACTGACAAGATGGTATGTGGATTACGGACTTATAAGTTTTCGGATAGGGATCATATTAGTGGCTTGTCTGGAGGTAGGAGAGTGTATCAAAAGACGTCGAATTAAGGTGTCCGGATGCAGAGAGGGTCGTTGTTTGCTTGTGTTGTGCGTGTTGTCACAGGTGATGTGGTATACAATGGCCGGCGGTGGGATGATGGATTACCGGAATGTGCCGGTGGTGGTTCTTTTGTGGTATTATGTGATAGTTTTAGGGTATAAAAGGTTGGATGAGAGGATCCGGTTAATTCTCGGAAACGGAGGAAAAACATAATGAGAGCCTCAGCTTTAAATGTAGTACATTTTAAAAACATACAGAAGGTTTTGATAAATCTGGTGAGCATCTTTTGTCTGGCACGTATGCTTACCATGCTGTGCTTTATGGATAATTCTCTATACCAGACACAAAAAAATGTGCATGCATCTCATGCATTCCTATTCCTTGCGCTTTTTATGTTTATCACGCAGCGTGTCCGTCTCGTAAACTGGCAATCGCTGATCGTGTCCTTGCTATATTGGCCGATTGCGTATTTTTACCGCATAAGGTATATTGATTCAGCTGATTTATTTAACCGGGATAAGGTTGTTGTATGGATCGTCTGGATTGTTTTACTGATCATTGTAGATATGGCTGTGTATAAAAAAGTCAATCCGCTTCAGAAGTTTCATCCCATTGCCTTATCCATTTATGCGGCAATGACGTTTTTTATGATATTTTACAGAAATTGGAGAACTTATCCGATCATTTTGGTTCTTGCTTTTCTGTTTTATTTGATGCCGCTTGGCAAGAAACAATGGAATAACATTGTAAATCAGTTTTGTATTTCCTGGATCATAGCGTTTTACTATATGCTTTACCGTTCGCTGAAATATAACCCTGCAGTGAATGAGAATGGGAGATGGTATGGCGAGTTTTTGAATATCGGAGATTTCGGTATTTTTACGGCGTGTACCATTGCTGTTATTCTCTTCCAGATCTATCAGAGCAAAAAACGCTTCGGTAGGAAGAGTATACCGTATGCCTTTTATTGTATCTGTATACTGCCGGTTATTTGGACGGTTTTCAGGGTGAGTACCATTACTATGTTTATAGGTATCGGTTGTATTTTCCTGATGGGATTTGTCTTATTGAGAAAAGATACTTCCTTAAAAGCGGTATTGGTAAGGCTTGTCGGTGTCCTGTTTGGAATCTCTGCATTGGTATTTGTAGGTTTGTTGCTGCTAAAAGCATTGGCAAATACAGATGCCGAGTATTGGGAGAATATCTTGAGAAACGGAAATGCATTTATAAAACCCTTTGCCAATATTATTCACAGGGCGCACTATATGTTCGGTGAGGCAAGGACATTTTCCGACAGCGATGTGTTTCGTCCCGACTCGCTTATAAACTATCTTGATCTGTTTGCTTCCGGCAGATTGTCTATTTGTGCCTTATTTGCGGAGAAATTCAATTATATAGGCAATGCATCTGAAGGGATACAGGTAGGCACATATTTCGCATACAATGCTCACAATACGTATGTACAGACGTTGTATGAATATGGATATGCGGGTGGCGGACTTTATATTTTGTGGATGCTTTATTTGACAGGTGCAAGCATGGCGCAGTATCGAAAGGAAAAGAAACTTGTGAAAGTGCTTCCGGCCTTGTGGATGGCCATGGCACTGGGGGTTCAGTTGGGTGAATACTCCAATTTGTACTCACCATTGCTGGTGATGACGCTGGTCATTATTTATCCGCTTATGATACGGATCGATGAAGGTATTATAAAAGAAGATGCGTGATAGAATGAAGGAATACAAGATGAAAGAAAGTATGAGAAAAACATTTGTCTGTCTTGGAAAATATCATCATATATGGAAAGCACTTCTGATGTCTTTTCTACCACTGATCGCCTGTGTGATTGCGTGTGCATCTGTGGGCAGAACCATAGGAGAGGTGTATCTTCCGGCAGGAGAATGGAACGATGAATTGTTCTATTTTAAGCAAGTGGAAGGAATCGTGAATTTCGGGTATCCTCAAGGGTACTTTGGATTTAACGAAAGCCATGCATTGAAGGCATCTTTTGCTGCGTGGAGTCCGGTTCTGGTATTCCCTTGGATTCTTTGGGGACTTTTATTTGGGTGGAATCTGTCTTCACCAATTTATTGCAATATTTTCCTGATGATGCTCTCTATGTTCCTGTTTGTGTGGTTGGTGAAGCCCGGCCGAAAGCAGTTGGGGATCCTTACGATCCTGTATGTGACATTTACGCCGCTTACCAGATATATGCTGTCCGGTATGCCGGAGTGTATCTGCTTTGCCATGGTGATCATTGTGCTTTCTCTGAATATCAGCTATCAGGAGAAGGCTCATATAGCCAAACTGATAATACTGTTTGCCATGACTTCTGTGATGACGCTGATGAGACCATATCTGTTATTGTTTATGCTTTTGCCCATGTATTATTGGATCCGCAGAAAGAAGTGGCTGGGAGCTGTGGGCAGTGTGGCAGTAATGGGTGTGACAGGTATTGTTTATGTACTGGTGAATCATTATTTTGGTGCAGAATATTTTACGCCGTTATTTGATGTGACTTGGGTGACAACTTTCTTTGACCAAGGGATTTTTGCCGGGGGGAAATATATTGTGTGGCGGATCTTACACAAGGGTATTGAATATACTCGGTTAATGATAGAGGGTTTCCGAAGCGGGTTGTTCTGGGGAGAGTATTTTGGTGCTTTTACGATAGTGACCATTGTATTATTGATTCATACCGTGAGAGACTGGCTACGCAAAGATTGTAAGGGTCTGACTATTCGCCTCTGGCTTTCCGTATGCTTTGTAGGAATGTGGGCAGCACTTCTTCTGATGTATAAAATGAAAGAAGGCAGTAAACATCTGCTGACATTTATTGTGGTAGGAATCTTTGCCATAAGTCTGATGGAGACCAGATTCTTTAAAAAGCTGGCTGCGACGGCTGCTGTATTTGTTTATTTATTTACTGCCACCTCAACGGATGCTTATGAGCATCAGGTGCCTTTTGTAACAGAGGAGCTTGCAGAGCGTGGGGAATATTGGGAGAAAATTTTCTCACGGGAATGTATTCTGTCTAAGGAGGATACTCCTAATTTTGACAATGTAATGATCTGGATCTTTAATGACAAGGTGGGGGATACCTATGAACTGACACCTTATCAGATGTTATATCAGCTGCCCAAAGGGTACGGAATCAGTTGCTGTTATGCTGATTATGTGAAAGATAATATTAATACGTTACAGAGTAGATTCCTTGCTGTAGTGGCCGGCGGAGAAGTAGATCACTTGTGTAAAAGTAAGGCATTTAAAGAGATTGGAAGAGATGAAGGACTGGTGGTATATGAGCTTTTTAAAAAAGCCAAATAGCAAAAAAGAATACATCATAGTGGGCGGTCTGGTATTGTGTGTGCTAGTGGGCATTAGTCTTCTGTGTCCGCCATATTATTCCATGAATGATGACATGATGATGAAGAGTATTTTGTCCGGAGCTTATAGCGGTACGCCGGATGGTCATACGGTATATATGAAATATCCTCTTTCCGGGATCATCAGTCTGTTGTATCGCATTACAGGAAAGATATCATGGTTTGATGTGGTGATGGTGGGATGCTTCTGGGTGTCCATATCGTCTGTGATCCTCAGGGTAGTGAAGAGCCGTAGCGTCATATTGATTGTGGCAGTAAGTTGTTTGTGTTCTTCCTTGTTTCTTCCACATTTGCTTACCATGCATTACACGCTGGTAGCAGCGATGGTGGGGAGCAGTGCGCTGTTTCTTGTGATGACAGGCGGTGGGTGGCTTGCAGTGGTACTTTTGATTTTGTGTTATTGTATCAGAAGTCAGGTGTTTTTCCTGTTGCTGCCGTTTCTGGGTGTTACTGTTCTGTGGAGAATGGCCGGAAAGAAGCGGGATAAATTGCTTTGGCAGCTACTTGTGGCGGCGGCCGGTGTTATAATATGTATCCTGTGCAATCAATTGATGTATCAGGGAAGTGACTGGAAGCAGTATATGGATTACAATGATGCAAGGACCCGGCTGTATGATTACGATGGTCTGCTTTCTTATGATAACCATACAGATGCATTTGAGGAGGCAGGGATCAGCAGTGAACAGCACCGTATTATGGAAGAGTACGTTCTGGTGCTGGATGAGACTGTGACTGCAAAAATGCAGGAGAAAGCTGCGGACATTGCTGTTTCAGTCAGAGAAGGGCAAAGAAGTACTGCCGGCTATTTGGTGGAATGTGTGAAGGAGTATTATTATCATATCATGTATATCGATCAGCCCTATAATCTGCTGCTGATCTGTGGATACCTGCTGGTTCTGGTATTGTTACTACGAGGAAGAGAATGGTTGAAACTGTTTCTTCTGTGTTGTTTGGCTGGTGGCAGAAGTCTGATATGGGTATTTCTCATATGGCGCGGCCGTTTCCCGGAACGAATATATGTGTCACTATATTTCCTGGATCTGATGATACTGGCAGGAATGGTTATTGACCTGTACAAGGCAGGTATGGTTGTACAGGACAGGCGTTATAAGCCATGTATTCTGAGGATTATCAGTGGAGGCATATGTATCCTCCTACTGCTGGCAGGATTACAACAGGGTCATATAATGTGGGGACGTAGCAGGCAGCAGGCACAGAAGCAAAGAAACTGGGAAGCTTTGTTACAGTATAGTCAGGATCATCCGGATACTTTATATCTGCTGGATGTGCGTTCCATGGTCAACTATACAGGTAAGATTTGGGATAGGACAACAAGACAGGAGAATCATCTGTTGGCCGGCGGATGGATGAGTGAATCGCCACTGTTAAACGATAGGCTTAAGGGGGCGGCAGATGGCGGGGAACTGTTTGTGGAGGAGGACAGTAAGTGCTGCTATGTGATTGCAACAGATCGTGATGTCCGGTGGCTTGAGGAATACTTTGAAAAACGTTTTGGGGATGGACAATTGATAAAAAATGACAGTATCAGTTTGGATGGCTTAGAAATCTTTCGGGTGTACTGTTATGTGAGAAACTGATAAGAGAAAAGACATAGACTAGAGGTTACGGAAATGCTGTTTAATTCATATGTTTTTATATTTGCTTTTTTACCGTTAGTATGGTTACTTTACTTCGGGCTGAATAAATGTAAATGGTATCAGGCTGCAAAGGTATCGCTGATCCTGGGATCTTTTGTGTTTTATGGGTATCAGAATTGGCGGTTATGTTTTTTGTTGGCTGGTAGTGTTGTGGTAAACTATCTGGTGCATTTGGCTTTGACCGGAGATAAGCTGAAAGCATCGATCAGGAAAGTTTTCATGGTCGGAGCAGTGGCTGCAAACTTTGGTCTCCTCTTTGTTTTTAAATACTTAGATTTTACCATTCAGAATATTAATTCCCTGACAGGAAGTGAATTCGCATTAAAACATATTGTACTTCCGCTGGGAATCAGCTTCTATACTTTCCAACAGGTGTCATTTGTGGTGGATAGTTACAAGAAGGAAATGGGCAGATACACAATAGTGGACTATGCTTTGTTTGTGTCTTTTTTTCCTCAATTGGTGGCCGGACCCATTGTGCTTCACAGTGAGATGATTCCACAGTTTGCAGACCGGAGCAAGAAGATACCTGATTATCATAATCTGGTGTCAGGTCTGGAATATCTGATCTGGGGCCTGTCTAAAAAAGTGCTTTTGGCAGATACCTTTGGAAGGTTAAGTGATGCAGGATTTGGAGCTATCAGAAGCCTGAATAGTCTCAGCGCAGTTACTGTCATGCTGGCTTATACATTAGAAATTTATTTTGATTTCAGCGGTTACTGTGATATGGCCATTGGTATCGGTAAGTTATTTAACATTGAAATTCCTATTAACTTCCATTCTCCCTACAAGGCGGTGACTATTTCACAATTTTGGAAGAAATGGCACATTACCCTGACCAGATTCCTGACCACTTATCTGTATATTCCCCTGGGGGGTAACAGGAAAGGGAAATGGAAGACTTGCCTGAATGTGATGATTGTGTTTAGTTTGAGTGGTCTGTGGCATGGCGCCAACTGGACCTTTGTGATCTGGGGAATGATGCACGGTGTCATGATGGTACTACATCGTCTTTTCAAGAAACAGGCAGATGCTTTACCCAAATGGCTATGCTGGTTATTGACGTTTGGATTCGTAAATGTGGCGTGGCTGTTCTTTCGGGCAGAGGACCTGTTGCAGCCATTCAAATTAGTTTATATGATGGTATTCGGGGGAGCGGGCGGATTTACAGAGGGAATTATAAACAGTATTTGTGAGAAGAATATTCTGATCGTACTTTTGAATTGCTTTGTAAGTGAGGCGGCCATGGGACCGATCTGCCAGATCATGACAACACTGTGGGTTGTGGGGGCACTGATCATGTGTGTGAAAGCTCCTTCCGTCCATGAAATCGTAGGTTGTAAATGCCGAAAACATTGGTATTTTCTCTGGTTGGCAATCTTGCTTGTCTGGTCGGTGAGTAAGCTGTCGCAGGTATCCAAGTTTATTTATTTTAACTTCTAAGAATACAAGGAGGATCAAAGGATGTCAGAGAAAAAAGCCTTCAGACGTTTGGTTGGATATTTGGCGGGTGGTCTTGTGGCTGCAGCAGTTTTAGTTTTTTGTGTTGACCCATTTTATCATTATCATGATGCTTGGTTTGGATTGCCTGTGGTCTTGGAAAATGCGGTATATCAGACTCCGGGGGCAGCCAGAAATTTTCAGTATGACAGTGTGATCATCGGCACTTCTATGACTGAGAATTTCCATGCACAGTGGTTTGATGAAATAATGGGCTGGGATACGGTGAAATTATCCTATTCCGGAGCCCGTACAGATGACCTTAAGGCCATTTTGGAGCAGGTATATTCAAGAGAAGAATCGCCGAAAAATATTGTAATGGATGTGAATACTTACCAGCTTACAGTAGACCCTAATAGTGCCTATGCAATGAGACCGAATTATTTGTACGACAGGAAATTTATTACAGATGTGTCGTATCTGTACAATCAGGATGTGTTATTGGCAGTCATGAATCGGATACTTGATAAGCTGGGCGGAGAGGAAAGTAATCTTGATGACGCTTATACATGGGAAGAAGAGGAGCATTTTGGCAGGGAAAAGACGCTGAAAGCGGAGAGACAAAACAGAAGCACTATGGAAGAAAACATCCGGCCAGGTATTGAGTCGGAAAGTCTTGATATTTGTGACCGGAATCTGGATAATGTACTTCCCTTTATTGAAGCACACCCGGAGACTGATTTTTACATATTTTATCCGCCTTATAGTATGCTATATTGGGAACAGGAAATCATGAAAGACAACCTGGAGCAGATGATAACTGTTTTTGGGCGTTCCATTGAGCGGCTTTTGCAGTATGAAAATGTAAAAGTTTTTTATTTTCATAATGAAAAAGAGATCATTAGCAATTTGGACAACTACAGGGACTATACTCATTTCCGGCCGGAATATAACAGATATATCTGTGAGTGCATGAAAACCGGAGAGAATCTTGTGACCAAAGAAAATTATAAAGAGCAGCTTCGGGATATGTACGAATATGCAGTGTCCTTTGATTATGAGGCACTTTGGTCTGATGCCGCAGTTACAGGGGATTGATGAGTTGGGAAGAGTGTGGTAAAATGTGCGTACAGGGCACTGTCCCGTGACCGACATACAATGTCGGCAGAAGGAGTATATATGGGTAAATATAAAGATGAGAATGCAGGAATCTATCTTCGTCCCATGACAGAAGAAGATACAGACTTAATCGTAGCATGGAGAAATAGTGATGGAGTTAGGAAACACTTCATTTATCAGACCATGTTCACCAGAGAGGGGCATTTGAATTGGCTGAAAACGCAAGTGGAGCCCGGCAAGGCGGCACAAATGATCATCTGCGAATCTGACACAGACAAGCCTTTGGGCTCAGTATATATCAGAGATATTGACAGGGACCACCGCAAGGGAGAATATGGTATCTTTATCGGTGAGGATACTGCCAGAGGCAGAGGGATCGGAACGGCTGCTGCAAAGCTTATGATACAGTATGCTTTTGAACAGCTTGTACTCCACAGACTGTTTTTGCGGGTATATGCGGATAATCTGAGAGCCGTGCGCAGTTATGAGAAGGCAGGATTTGTCAGGGAAGCTTATTTGAAGGATGATGTATATGTAAATGGGGCTTTTAGGGATATTGTGTTGATGGCGGTGTTGAACCCGGAAGAGATATAAGAAAAGAGGATCAATAGTAATGAAGATAATCAGTTTTGTTATTCCATGTTACCGGTCAGAAGGAACGCTGGAGAAAGTGACGGCAGAGATAACGGCCACTATGAAGAGGCTTGCAAAATATGACTACGAGGTGATTCTTGTAAATGATTGTTCCCCGGACAATACGCTGACAGTCATTAGAAAAATCTGTGCAGCAGACCACAGGATCAAAGGAATCAGTTTTTCCAGAAATTTCGGTCAACATGCTGCATTGATGGCAGGACTTAGGGCCACCAGGGGAGACTATGTGGTGTGTCTGGACGATGATGGGCAGACGCCGGCGGATGAGGTAGACAAGCTTCTGGATAAATTGGAAGAAGGTTACGATGCGGTTTATGCCGCCTATGAGCATAAGCAGCATTCCGGCTTCCGTAATTTTGGCAGCAAGATCAATGAGCTGATGACCAGGATCATGTTGGAGAAACCGGCAGATCTGTATATCTCCAGTTATTTTGCAGTCAGAAGATTTATTGTGGAGGATATGATCCGTTACGAGAATTCTTACCCTTATGTGATCGGTCTGGTGTTGCGTGCGACCAAGAATATCACAAATGTACCGGTAGATCACAGGGAAAGGGAAGTTGGCAGTTCCGGATATACTTTGAAGAAGCTCTTGAATCTGTGGTTTAATGGTTTTACGGCGTTTTCGGTGAAACCTTTAAGAATTGCCACTATGCTGGGAACCGGCTGTGCTGCCATAGGATTTTTATATGGTGTATATACAATACTGAAAAAGCTGGTGAATCCCAGTGTGCCGTTAGGGTTCAGTTCCCTCATGGCTGCTGTTGTATTCTTCGGCGGTATGATCATGGTGATCCTGGGGCTTGTGGGTGAATACGTGGGGAGGATATATATCAGCCTGAACAATTCACCACAGTATGTGATCAGAGAGCGGATCAATTCCGCAGAGGAGAGCGAATGAAGGAAGTAATATCTGTAAAAGAAAAGCGTACCGGGTTGTGGAATGTGCTTTTCTTTGGGGCATTATGGATGATATATACTGTAATCACAACATTCCTTTTTTATCATCAGGCTATTGGAAATGAGAATTGGTATCATTCTGATGTGAAGGCGTATATTCTTGAGATGCAGGGGCTTGACAGTGGGTATGAGTTCCCGTATCCGATATTTTTCAAACTGGGGGCTTTGTTTGATCTGTTCTTAAGTCCTGAGGCTGCCATCACGGTGGCGCTTGTGATCTTAAATGGTCTCACTCCCATTGCTTTGAAGTATTATCTGGACAAGTATTTGACCACAGAGAAGGATCATGTATTATTTAGAATGGCAATCAGCATTCTGGTGTTTACACTGCTGCTGGTATCTATGGTTTTTCCTCTGACAGGTGGCAGTTTCCCAGGGACGGAGGGGCGTTATAAGGGTGTGTTTTCCCCCAATCCCCATCACAATGCCACATATCTGGCAGCCAGGGGTTTTGCCATTGTGTGCTTTTTTCAGTTTGTAGAGCTATTACAGGAATATGAAAAGAAGTTTAACCGGAAGAAAGGCGTAAGCTTTGGCGTATTTCTTCTACTTGCAACCATGACAAAACCCAGTTTTACGTTGGTGTTTGTTGCCACTGCAGGGGTGATCATGGTGTATAGGCTCTTAAGAAGCAAATTTGCAAATTTTAAAAACACCTTTCTTTTGGGACTTTGTTTTATCCCCACCTTTCTGGATTTGGTGTATCAGTTCGGCGGTGTATTCGGCCCTAAGGAAGGGGCGGAGACAGGAGTGGGCATTGGATGGCTCACTGCCTGGAGTTACCATTGCAGCAATATTCCGGTGGCTATTCTGGCCGCACTGGCATTTCCAGGTGTGGTTCTGCTGATCCATCACAAGGAGTGGAAAAATGACCATATATACCGTTTCTCTTTACAGTTTGTGCTTATGAGTCTGGCCACGGTTCTGCTCTTGTATGAAAAAGGATTCCGTGTAGGGGATATGAACTTTTCGTGGGGATATATGTATGGTATGTTCTTTGCTTTTGTTGGCGCAGCTGTTGTAATGGTAAAGAGCACCGTTTCACATGATTGGAAGTGGTATCTTCTGCTACCGGAATGGGTGGCTTATCTGCTGCATTTAGGATGCGGGTTATTATATTTTAAGAATAGTTTGGTGGGGTTGATGTACTACTAACAGTTCAGCCAGAGACAATAGGGGGATGAAAATCGTGCTTGCACGAATTTTCATCCCCCTATCGTCTCTGAGGGAGCGCCCTCTTATGAGCAAAAAGCAGCTGCGAAGCAGCGAAAAGCCCCGAAGGGGCGGTTTTGCGAATGGGCGCGCGCTGAACGTCACTAAGTCAGCTACCTATTTCTTATAATACTCCACCAATTTCTTCACCCCACGAATCACATCCTCCACATCCTCATCCGTAAGCGAATAATACAACGGAAGACTCATTACTTCCATATAAAAGCTTTCAGCATTAGGGCAGATCCCCTTTTCATACCCAAGCTTCTCATAGTAAGAATGCCAGTAAACGGGCAAATAATGCACCTGCGCGTAAATATTCTCAGCCCGAAGAGCGTCAAAAAATTCCTTTCTGTCACAATTTAAAAGTTCCGTGCGCAGTCTCAGGATATACAAGTGTCTGGTAGTATCAGATTCCGGAATCTCTTTCTGTACCTGAAGCTGAGGAATCTGTGAAAATTCCTCATCGTATTTTCTGACGATTGCTTTTCGTCTCTGTTTGAAAGCTTCTAACTTGTCAAGCTGGCTGTCAAGCAATGCTGCCTGAAAATCAGTCATACGATAATTATACCCTAGGTCTACCTGCTCATTGTACCAGGCAGCATCTGTGGGATGAACCATCTGGCTGCGGTCACGGGTAATGCCGTGGGCATGGGCCAGAACCAACTTATCATATAGCTCCTTACTATTGGTAGTGACAGCGCCACCCTCGCCGGCAGTGACAGTTTTCACCGGATGGAAGCTGAAGGTAGTCATATCAGCAATACTTCCCACAGGCTGTCCGTTATAGTAAGTGCCGATGGAATGGGCTGCATCTTCGATCAATATCAGGTTGTGCTCCTTGCAGATTTCCCGAATCTCATTAAGAGCGGCAGCCTGTCCGGTGAAATCAACGGCGATCACCGCCTTGGTACTGGGTGTAATGCAACGTCTGACAGAAGCCGGATCGATATTGTAAGTCTCAGGGTCAATGTCTGCAAAAACAGGCTTTCCGCCGCAGTACAATACACAGTTGGCAGAAGCTGCAAAGGTGATGGGGGTAGTGATGACTTCATCACCCGGGCCGATGCCCGCTGCCATGGCGGCAATGTGAAGGGCAGCAGTTCCGTTTGAAACAGCCACACAATATTTGGCTTTGGTGATCTGGCACAGCTTTTCTTCCAGCCGGGTGATCCTGGGACCACAAGTGAGATAATCGCTTCTGAGTGTCTCTGTCACAGCCTGAATATCAGTTTCGTCAATATATTGTCTGCCATAGCTCAAAGGTGTCTTTCTGGCGGGAGTACCGCCATTGATTGCTAATTGTTCCATAATTACCTCTCATTCTATAAGTTTCCTGCCTCTTAGTATACCACTTAATGGAACAGGATGGTAGAGTTTTTTGTAAAATTGTTGCTTTGTAGCCACGAACACTTGACACAAACTAGGATTGTGGTATTATATAAATTAGCCGTATTATAATCTGATGCCGGCAGGCAAAAATTCGGCAGGGAAAGTAGATAGGAGTGTATCATTGAGAAGTATGGGAAAGCGTGAGAACAGCTATCATTTCTGGTGGCAGGTGTTGCCTTTCATAGGAGTTTTGGTGTGGGGAGCATTCTGTATCACTAATAATCTGTGGTATGATGAAGCTTATTCGGCCTCTATGGTATCCAGGTCCTGGAGAGATCTGATCTATATCACGGCAGTTGACGATCACTCTCCTTTTTATTATGTGCTTCTCAAGATGTTTTATCATTTGTGCGAAGGGGGGACGCATTTTTGGTCATTAAAGCTGTTTTCCGTGTTGTTTATGATGGGATATTTGCTGTTGGGAAAATTTTATGTACGGAAGCTGTTTTCAGAGAAGGTGTCCGCGTGGTTTATGTTCTTTTCTATTACCATGCCTATTATGGCTGTGCAGGCGGGCAATGTGAGGATGTATACGGCAGCCCTTTTCTTTATGACGCTAGCAGGGCTTACGGCATATGATCTGTATCAGGAACCTACACCCAGGAAATGGTTGATCTTCTGCGGAGCAAGTATTTGTACCGTGTATTGCCATACCTTTGCCATGATTCAGATGGTGTGGATCTACCTGCTTTTTCTGGGGGCCATTCTGGTGGGTAGAAAAAGACACCTGTTAAAGGCTTATTGGATCAATGCTGTTACAGTAGCATTGATATTTTCACCGTGGCTGGTAGTGACTTTTCTGCAGATGCGTCTTAGGATCAAGTATGATTCCGGAGCCAGATCCTTGGAGGCGTTACCCACCATTTATACACTTATGGATTATTGTAAAGAGTGGTTTTCCGCGCTGGAGACATCCATTCCCGTTGTGATGTTTTGTGGCATGGGAGTTTGTCTGTTTATGGGGTACTATGCAGTGGATCATATGAGACGTACACGTCAGTTTGCACCGGGTTTTGGGGTGGCAGCCATTGGCCTGACGGCGCTTACCGGGGCATTGGTGTCTTACTATATCAATCCCTGCTTTTTGGGAAGGTACGCTTTCCCGGGCTTTGGCAGTCTGGCCCTTTTGTATGCGGTGGGAATGGCCAATATTGATTCCCGCAAGATAAAAGCCGGCATCATGACAGTGGTGATAGGTAGCTTTCTGCTACAGTATTCGTCGGAACTAAAGTTGGAATACGATCCGGGACTTGGTATTTATGAGGAATTTTATGAAGAGAATATAGAAGAAGGAGACTGTATCATAGGGCCGGTGGAGCACACGATCTTTCTGAACGTGTATCACCCTAAGATGCAGTATTTTCTGAATGGTTATAAAAGGTACAGCCTGCCTTTTGTGAATACGGATGCGCTTACTTCTTGGGAGCAGCTTGCACAGAGGAAAGGAAATGTCTGGTATATGTGTTTTCAAGGGAGCGAGCCGGAGACTCTTGCGGAGTGGTATGATTATGAGGAAATCCTCAGCTTTCACTATATGTATTATGATTTTGTGATATGGCGGCTTACGCCAAAGTGAGGATGCCGGCCCGTTGCGCGTTGACCGCATATGGGTGAATAATGGAAAGGTTTTGCCGGCCATGAAAGATTGGATAAAAGATTTCATTCATTTATTAAAAAATAAATATTATGTGTTGGCCTTGAGCCTCACAGCTACTTTTAGTTTCGGTTATCTGGTGACGCACCAGACCGTAGGGATTGATGACACGCCTTATGCTTATTACTTTGAAGAAGGCCTTGCGGCAATCGTAGGGCGTTGGGTGATGTTCCTGGTCAATAAGGTGTTACACATCTCAGAGTTTGCGCCCTTTGTTACAGATTTGGCAGGTGTATTGATCCTGATGGCGGCGGTGACGGTGTGGTGTGTGTTGATGAAGCGGATATTCGGGGAGAAAATTCCCATGACAGGGTATATCTTGTATTCCTGTCTTTTCCTGTCCAACCCGCTGCATAGTGAGGTGTTTACCTATTACCTGCATAACGGTGTGGCCACAGGGTATCTGTTTTGTGGCATCAGCCTGTGTTGTTTGTTTGATGGATTGCTTAAGATGCAGCCGAAAGTAGGCGAAAAGGGTTCATGGTCATTTGGGAGAGAGTGTGCCGGCTGGAAACGGTGGCTTTTCAGTGCCTTATGCTTGTGGGTCTCCATGGGCTGTTATGAATCCTTTATGGTGGTCTGGCTGGTTGGTGTGTGCGTGGTGTTGTGCAGTATGCGGATGTGCAGTGCAACACTGCGTAGCCAAAAGTCCGGCATGGGGACATTCCGGGCATTGTGCATTGCAGCAGTTATTGCGGCGGTAGGTATGATCTTACGAGGCCTTATGGTGGCAGGTGTCACAGCGGCATTTGGACTGGAATATCTTCAGGGTGAAGCGGTACAGCGGTCAATTACGGAGATGATGGGCTGGATGAGCGACCCGGAGAATGCAGGACTTTTGGGGATGATATTAAAGCGCATATTTGTGATGTATGGCGTTTTTGCATATGCCTATTATCCCATCAGGATATATGTGATCGCCTGTGTGGCAGTGGGAATTGTTTCTATGTGGATGGGTATTCGGAAAAAAAGTCTGTGGATACCGGTACTTGCCGTGGGAAGCTTTATCGCATCATACCTGTTGGTGATCATAGAAGGAAAGGCTACATTATATAGAGCAGCACAGTTTCTTCCTATGTTCAGTGCATGGGGACTGCTTTTGATCATGTATGCTGCCCAAGGAATCGGAGCAGTGCTTAGAAAACGTCAGTCAGCCGGCATGGGACATAAATGTGCCGGGCTTTTGAACGGTATTGTCTGTGCATTACTTGTGATCACTGTGTGGAACCAGTGTACAGACACGAATAAATGGTTCTATGTAGATGACATGAAATATCAAAACGCCAAAGAGACAGTGTCCCAAATCGCATATGAGCTGGAAAAAAACTTTGATATCTCCAAACCGGTTGCATTTACCGGTGTGTACATGATACCAAGGAGTATTATTGCAGATGCTTATGTAGAGTATAATTCTCAGATTTTCTATAAAATGAAACGGATTACTGACCCTATTGATGTACATCTTCTGGACAAGTATTATAGGGACTATGGAGTATGGGTGGCACAGACGCCTTCATTGTCAGTCATTGAATGGGGAAGAGAAGCCTTTGATTCCGGAGAAG
This sequence comes from Acetatifactor sp., assembly GCA_045540075.1. GTDB lineage: Bacteria > Bacillota > Clostridia > Lachnospirales > Lachnospiraceae > Acetatifactor. The sequence continues at coordinate 34,301 of JAZQGM010000042.1, forward strand.
AACTGAAGAGGTTCTTTGCCATGCATGGTCATGAGATTCAGACTGTGAATGATAGAGAGCAGTACCGGAAAGCGGTTCAGCAGGCCATAGGCATGCCGTCATTTCCAAAAGAAGGCTCTATAGTGGATATGGGAGAGTATATTATCGTTAATTTTTAGGAGACATAGGACAAAGGCAGGAAATCTGTTAAAGAGGGCGTTACAGGATGAAGAGCAGAAAAACATATATAGAATTGACCAGAATCATAGCCATTTTCTTTGTGTTGTATGTACACACGGGAACTTGTGCTGTAACACATTATGAGATAGCCGGAGGTAAAGTGTCCGGTATGCTGGCGTTCTTTATGAGGTGTTTATCACAAATCTGTAATCCTTTATTTTTCATGATCGCCGGGGTGGTTCTGCTTCATAAGAAAGAAAAGATCAGTAAGGTGATCGGCCGTTTTTTCAAGATGGCAACAGTAGTCCTGTTTTTTTCGTTATTACAATATGCCTGCAATTATTTTCGTATGCCGGCTATGGGATTTCGACTGAATGAATTCTTTGAAATAGCGTATCATGATTATGTGATCACGCAGTATTGGTTTTTGTATGAGTACCTGGCGTTCCTCTTGATCCTGCCCTTTCTTCGCGTACTGGCAGAGAAGATGGACAAGGAGTTTTTTGTTTACCTGATTCTGCTTTATGTTGTAGTGGAAGGGATTCTTCCCCTGGCAGAGTATTTGGGGGAGTATGAAAGATTTGGAATCGCTGTACCTGTGTTAGGGAATATTATCTTTTACCCGCTTTTGGGTTATTTTGTGGAGTATCATCCGGAGGATGTCTTTGCGAAGAAGAAAAATCTATTGACTATCAATATCGTAGGATGTGTATCATTGATCGTGAATATGGTCTATGCAAGAAGGCAGTTTCTGGATACGGGTTATGCAGAGACCTTTGTGGGGATGACCATGCTGGCTGCACTGGCAGTTTTTGTGGATATCCGTTTTTTGTGCAGGGTATGTAGGATTCCTCAGAGACTGGAAAGGGTGATTGTCTGGTGCGGGGCAGGCGTATTTGGCGTCTGTTTGTTGGAACCGCAGTTGAGAGAGGGATTTTTCTTCCTGTACCGTTGGCTTGAGCCCACTGTCAAGTGGCTGCCGGCCACCGCGATCTGGCTTGGTGCTGCCATGGCAACAGGGATCCTTATTATGAATATTTTAAAGAGTATTCCGTTCCTGAAGAAGTTGTTTTAATAAAGTTTGAAGAAGGGTGTATGGATGAAGCATAAATGGCCGATGAAGATAAAACAGAATAAGGAAATAGTGATTCTGACCGTAATTTTAGGATGTTTTCCTCTGATCTGCGCGTTTGTTTACAGTGTTTTACACGGGCACGGCATCGGAGATGTATATTTACCGGCATCTTACTGGAATGATGAATTATTTTATTATAAACAAGTAGAAGCAGTTGTAAAGTATGGTCTTCCTCAGGGGTGGTTTGGATTTCAGGAGATGCATGGAAGTGTGTATCCCTTTGCTGCCTGGAGTCCTGCGGTTTTGGTGCCGTATATCCTATGGGGGCTGTTGTTTGGTTGGGGATTCATGAGTCCTATATATGCCAATATTGTGTACAATATGATCGCAATGGTCGGCTTTGCACTGCTTGTAAGACCAAGCAGGAAACAAAGCTTTTTTGTGTTGCTATTGCTTGCTGTTTTCGGGTCGTATTCCCGTTATCTTCTTTCTGCCATGCCCGAGACCATTTATATGTCCATGGGTATCTGGCTGGTGTCCTTAGCCATCAGTCAGAACAGAAAAGATAGTTTCTGGAAATTGGCGGCTATGTTTTTTATCTGCATTCTGATCACTTTGGCCAGGCCATATCTGATCTTGTTGATGGCATTGCCTGCGTGGCTACTGATCAAAAAGAAAAGAATAGTGGGTGCAGTGATCTCCTTTGCCATTGCAGTTGCTACCGCGGTAGGATATTTTGTGATTACTGAAGCATGCAGCTCCCCTTATGTTATCCCTTTGATAGAGACAGACTGGCTCATCAGCATGAAAAATGATGGCTTTTTGGCTGGCATGGAGACCATGTTTGGAATTGTTTGGGATAAGTTCAAATTGTTGATCAAGCATCACCTTTATCGGGGATTCCGTTATGGTCTGTTGTCAGGGGCACTCCATGCAGTAGCCGGAACCATCGCCTTTATGCTGGGAATACGAAGTCTGTGGGTGTTGAAAAAGAGAACACATAAAGGAGAAAAAGGCGTACAAAATAGTAGTTTCTGGCTGATTCATTTCCTGATCACGGCAGGAATGCTTGTGGCAATTTTTCTGTTTTACCCTATTGCAGACGGGGCCAAGCATTGGATGATCTTTATAGTGATGGGAATTTTGTGGATCGCTTTGCTTGAGGAAAAATTTAATGTGATGAAGATTGTGCTGGCGCTGCTTTGTGTATATCTTTTTATCATAAAAGCCTTTGCCCCCTTTGACTGGCAGGTGCCCTATGATGATGGAACGGTAATGGCAGAAGCTGAAGCACTGGGCAGTCAGCTAAAGGAGAATATGGTGCTGGCGGATACGGACGACAGATATGATAATACAGTGATCTGGCTGAATTCCGACATGGTGGATGGTAAGAGTGTGGTCTCTTCCTGGGGGTATCTTTATATGATCCCTGAGGGATTTGGTATTAATTTCTGTCTGCAGGATTATGTTATGAACAATATTGATCAGCTGAAGTCTGCCTATATTGCAGCCATACCCGGAGGTGACGTAGAAAAAGCCATTGTGGATCGGGGAGCAAGTATAGTAGGCGAGGCAGAGCAACTTCGAATTTACAGGCTCAGATAGTTTTGGGAATTGGAAGTTTCATTGGAGGAATCAGAGTAAGAATGAAGAGTAATATGAAGATATGCCAAAAAGAGATACCGCTTCTCTATATTGTGCTGGGAATCATCTTTGTGACAGGAAGTGTGCTCAGACTGACGGCACTTACCATGAATCCCATGGGAATGCATCAGGATGAGGCATTCTGTGCCTATAATTCCTGGTCTATTATGACCCACGGGGCAGATTCCTACGGTAATATCAGGCCGGTATACTATATCGCGGGAATGAGCATTTTATATTCCTATCTGGAGATGCCTTTTATCGCACTGTTCGGGATTTGCACATGGGCGATTCGCCTGCCACAGGCGATCCTGGGAAGTCTTTCGATCCTTGCCATGTACGGTTTGGGAAAGGAAATGCGAGGACCTAAGACGGGTATCGCTTTTGCGGCCCTGCTTGCCATCAATCCTTGGCATATTCAGCAGTCACGTTTTGCACTGGATGCCAATGTGGCAGTAGCCATGCTATTGTTTGCAGTATATTTTCTTTGCAGATATCTGAATGGAAAAAACAAAAGTATCTGGGGGGCAGCGGTATTCTTCGGGCTGACGCTGTACAGCTATGCTTTGACCTGGATCATGGTGCCTCTGTTTCTGGTACTTGTGGTGATCTTTTTCAGAAAAAGAATCCGGTGGAACCTTTCACTGGTGGGAGCGGTCCTTTTGCTGTTTTTATTTGCCTTGCCGCTTCTTTTGTTCCTTGCGGTGAACATGGGGCTGATCCCGGAGATTAGGACTTCTTTATTTTCTATCCCGGAAATGCCGGGTATGCGTACAGGGGAGATGGTATTTTCCCTGTCCAATTTTAAGAGAAGATTTTTGTGGATGGCAGCTATGTTGTGGTCCCAGCATGATGATATGTGGTGGATGAGCAATACCACGGTTGGTTCTTATTATTATATCAGCACGCCGTTTATACTGCTGGGAATCGTGTATTGCATCAAAGCATTCTTCGCAAATGTATGTAAGAAGAAGGAGCTGCCATTGTTCTTTTTGACGGCTCTTTGGTTCGGAGCGGGATTTTTTACCGGATGTAATATTGACATGGCCAAATTTCATAAGGTGAATTATATTCACATACCCATTATTATCTTAGGCATCATCGGCGTTATATGGCTTTGGCAGCTTCTGAAAAAAGCTAAGTGGCTGCCTGTGGTCATTGGGGTAGCGTATCTGGCCATGTTTGGTTATTATGTGTACACACAGGCCACTTTTGGAATTCATTATGACAAGTACGGTTACTCTGCCCTTTCTCATATGCATTATAACAAATACGAAGAGGCCCTTGATCGTGCCAAAGAACTGACGGACGGCGATATCGGCGTGCTCAACTTAAACTATGTGAATGTACTGGTATACGAGCTTTTGGATCCTTGGGAATTTAATGAGCAGGTGGTTTATGTGGGCGATGATCTGGCATTTCGGGAAGTGTCCCGGATGGGCAGGTATCGTTTTGACGTGTGGCCCGGGGAAAATGAACCGGAGGGAATCGTTATGATCTATCCGTATAACGTTCAAGAGCTGCTGAAAGAACTGGGGTATGAGACAGAGTATGTGACGGAGTGCTACGGTGTAGCATATAAGAGGAGCGCTAATGAGTAAGTGGAAGCAGTTTACGACAGATGTAAAAAATAACAAGAAAGATACAATCGTATTTCTTATATTGTGGGGGCTTTATTCGGCAACCATGCTTTTGTTGTTCCACCGCCAGACAGTTCATTATGCAGGTGGTTATGAGTCGGATATGAACTCCTACGTTCTGTATGTGCAGGGTGTGCATACCGGCAATCCCTATGCTTATCCATTTATGTTCTGGGTGGCAAAGGTATTGGCCCTTGTGTTACCGCCCGCAAAGGCTGTAGCTTTTGCAGTAGCGGTGTTAAATGCTTTGACGCCTCTTGCGCTGAAACTCTGTGGTTACCGGTTTCTGAGAAAATGGGGAATGGAAGAGAGGCGGATCGGTTTTACCCTTCTGCTCTTTGGGGGATTGTTTGTGTCCATGTTGTTTTGGCCTTTTTCAGAACCGGAATCCGTTCATCGTTATGTGGGAGTTTTTTCCCCCAATCCCTTTCACAATGCCACTTATCTGGCGGCCAGAGGGTTTTCGGTGATCAGCTTTTTTGCCTTTCTGGAATTGCTTGACTCGCTGCAGGCAAAGGAAGAACCTAAAAAATATCGAGTTACTTATGTGATGTTCTCCGTAAGCCTACTGCTCACCACCATGACGAAACCCAGCTTTACCTTAGGCTTCGGTGTAGCGGCAGCAATTATGGTACTATTTAGCTGGCTCAAGAATGGCTTCAAAGAGTGGAAGAAGTATCTGTGGATCGCAGTGGCAGTGGTGCCTACACTCCTTGACCTTTTGTACCAGTACAAGGGCGTTTTCAGCGGGAAAGATGCACTGGGCGCGGAGTTGGGAGTGGACTTTCGCTGGCTGGAAGCGTGGCACAGCGCTACAGACTGTGTGCTCTTTGCAGTTCTTCTGGGGCTTGCTTTTCCTTTTCTGGTGCTGCTGTGTAACTTAAGAGAGCTTAAAAGTAACATAAGCTACAGTTTTACCTGGGCCATGATGGTTGCAAATTTTTTCCTGCTTGCCTGCTTATACGAAAAGGGATGGCGTGCCTGGCATATGAACTTTGCCTGGGGATATATGTACGGAATGTTTTATATATTTTTCATGAGTCTTATGATTCTTTGGCGTAATACCTTACAGAAAAAGCAGAAAAATGGTGTGCTGGCTCTGCAGTGGGTGGTTTTTGCCCTGCATCTGATCTGTGGTATGATATATTTTGTGGGAATCATGAACGGAGGCACTTACGCCTGAGAGGATAATGTTTGCCTTTTTGCAATAAAAATAGTATAATAAGGATGGTCAATATCATGTGTGAAGGAAAGTGGATGTATGATCTGGCGGACAGACTGTTTCCCATTGGAAGGAGTCTGACCGGTTCCGGTGTACGGGAAAGCTTACAAATATTGAAAGAAGAAATTCCGGAACTTCAAATACGGGAAGTGCCCAGTGGCACACAGGTTTTTGACTGGACTGTGCCCAAGGAATGGAAGATTCGTGAAGCATATATTGAAGACGAAACAGGGAAGAGAATTATTGATTACAGTCAATTAAACTTACATGTAGTAGGATATTCCCAGCCTGTTGACAGAGTAGTGGAGTTGGAAGAATTAAAGAAGTATATTTATGTACAGCCCGGGCAGCCGGATGCAGTTCCCTATGTGACCTCTTATTATAAAGAGCGTTTTGGCTTTTGTATGTCAGAAGAACAGCGTGACAGTCTGCTGCCGGGGAAATATCATATGTATATTGACAGTGAGTTGTTTGACGGCAGTCTGACATACGGAGAGTTGATCATTCCGGGACAGGAAGAGAAGGAAATTTTGGTGTCCACATATGTCTGTCATCCATCTATGGCAAACAATGAATTATCCGGTCCGGTTCTTGCTGCTGCGCTTGCAAAGGCATTACAGAAGCAGTCACACAGAAGATATACCTACCGATTTGTTTGGATACCGGAAACGATCGGGTCCATTATGTACCTGTCAAAGAATTTAGAAGAGATGAAGCGTAACACCATAGCCGGTTTTGTACTTTCTTGTGTGGGAGATGACAGAACATATTCCTATGTCCCCAGCAGAGCAGGGAATACGTTGGCAGACAGAGCTGCCCAAAATGTATTACATTTTTGTTATCCGGAGTATATCCGATATACTTTTTTGGACAGAGGTTCTGATGAAAGACAATACAATGCGCCGGGGGTGGATCTGCCGGTCTGTGTTGTTTGTCGCAGTAAATATGGAGAGTATCCGGAGTATCATACTTCCTTAGACAATATGAGTATTATCTCACCAGAAGGATTACAGGGTTCTTTTGATGTATATCTGTCTATATTTGAGGCTTTGGAACATAATGCTTACTATCGGATCAAATGTTTGTGTGAACCTCAATTGGGAAAGCGAGGATTGTATCCGAATGTTAGTCAGAAAGGTTCTTATAGTAATGTAAAAGCCATGGTTGATTTTATTGCCTATGCAGATGGCAGGCGGGATTTGATCGATATCAGTGATCTGATCAAAATTCCGGTGAAATATTTAATTCCGGTAATAGCAAAATTAACGGAGACCGGTTTGTTGGAGTGTTGGGATGAAAGCAAGGAAGATTAAGGGAAATATTTACGTATGTCATACCTATTATCATGTATATGTAGCATTATTAAAAGAATTTGCTTTGCCGAAAGAAGAGCAGAAAAAAGCTACATTGATACTGAGTACCATGTCCACAGATTTTTCAGGCTTGAAGGAACGCATTGAAAAGACAGACGTTTTTAAAGATGTAATATTTTATGACGAAAAACCCTATTGGTATTTCGATGAATTGAAGAAGTATAAGAAAGATTATCATAACTTTGTGATCAATTTGATAAACCGAATTGTGTTTACAAAAAAGTTTGCCAGATTGCAAGAAGCTTATGTACCGGTTGATTTTAGTGAATATCAGGATATTTACGTGTTTTGCGATTCTGATCCCATAGGATATTATCTGAATTATAAGCACATACATTATCATTCTGTAGAAGATGGCTTGAATAGTCTGGTACATGTGGATGCTGCGCGATATGATAACAGAGGCAATTTTAAAGTGAAGGCATTATTGGCTTCTGTTAATTTGATCTTTATCCAGAATGGATATAGTAAATATTGTGATGATGTGGAAGTAAATCAGATTGAAGGCATTCGATATCCATTGAAAAAGCACAAAGAAGTATCCAGAGAGCAGTTGTTTCAGAATCTGGACGCGGGTGAAAAGAAATCAATTGTAGAAATATTTGTGGGTGGAAAAGAAAAGCTGTTTAACCAGATGGAAGAATTGGCAGGTAAAAAGAATTATCTGATTTTGACGGAGCCACTTTGCGATTTGAATACCCGTAAGAGAATATTTACTGATTTAGTGGATCAATATAAAGAAGAGGCTAATATTTGTATCAAACCCCATCCCAGGGATGAATTAGAGTACGAACCAATCTTTCCGGATCTCTTTGTATTTGAGAAGAAGATGCCAATGGAAGTATTGAATTGTTTTGGGAAGTTGTTTTTTGATAAAACAATATCTGTGTTGACGGATGTGAAAGGGATTTATTTCTCCAAAGAAGCGGTTAGGTTGGGACCCGATTTTATGGATCAGTATGAAGAACCCTCAATCCATCGACAGAATGAACAATTTTAAAGGAAAAAATAATGAATACAAATATATTTGTAGATAAGATGAAATCTTATGTAGGAACAGAGGCTTTTGTCTATAGCTTGGAAAAGAACCAATGGTACAGTTATGGTCAAATGTGGAAAAATGCCTATAATTATTATCTTTTCATGGAAGAAAAAGGTGCAAAGGAAGTGGCAGTAGTTCTGGAAAACGGAGTAGAACTATTGGTGCTCTATTTTGCCTGTATGCTGGGAAATATAAAGATCATTCCGATAGATCCCCAGAAATCGGAAGAGGAAATACATACCCTTTTAAAGAATCATCCCGAAATATGGGTGATTAAAAGCACTGAGGAATTGCCTGTTTTTTGTGAAGAAGAAATCTCTGTGCCTTTGTTAAAACCTTATTTGGAGGCCATAGATTTTCAGAAAATATTTATGGTTACTTATACTTCAGGAAGTACCGGTCAGGCAAAAGGTGTACAGCATTCATTGGCAAATTTAATGCATGCTTCCGTTTCCTTTGGTGATATGGTTGGATTTGGAAAAGAAAGTGTTGTATGCCATACGATGCCAATGACATATATGGCAGGTATACTCAATACGATCATAATGCCCTTTATACAGGGAAGTAAGATCGTGATCTTTCCAAGATTCAGTGTGATGACTGCTGTATCTTTTTGGAAAAATGTAGAAAAACATGGTGTCAATACATTTTGGCTTTCTCCCACCATGTTAAATATTTTGATGACTGTGGACAGGAAGGGGAAAGGCGCAGATTACCTAAAGTCAACAAAAACTACTTTTTGTATTGGCACAGCACCGCTCTTCCCACAATTAAAGCAGGAATTTGAAGCACGCTTCGGAGTACAGTTGCTTCAGAGTTATGGGTTGTCAGAAACCTTGTTTATCTCTACAAAGGTAAACGATAAGGACGGGGATAAGGAATCTGTTGGGACCTTGCTGAAAGAAGTTCATTTGGAATTTTCGGAAAATGAGGAAATTTGGCTTGATGTGCCGTGGATGTTTTTGGGATACAGTAATGAGAAGACCGAGGATTATTTTGAGAATGAATTTTATATGTCGGGAGATTTGGGAAAAATAGAAGAAGGTCATTTATATATTACCGGCCGTAAAAAAGATTTAATTGTAAGGGGAGGTATGAACATCAGTCCCAAACAAATAGAAGAAAAGCTTTTGGAAAGTGGATTGGTGAAAGAAAGTGCAGTTTCTTCTGTTGTAGAAAAGTGTGAAGAAATCATTATATGTTGGTATGTTCCCACAGAAAAGATAGAAAATCCGGGTGTGGTATTGAATGGTCTTCTTATGGATAAGTTAGGGAAAGCATATAAGGTTGATAAATTCATTTGTGTGAAAGAAATACCGAAGAATCTGAATGGAAAAGTCGATAAAGAGAGATTGAAGAGAGAGTATCAGCATGATTGTTAAGTTGGACCATATATCATATTCCTGTGCTTTTGGTGAAGAAGAAAGTATCAAGGCTTCTTTTGAGGGATATCAAGAGATTTTTTGTGAAGAAAATATAGAAAATCTGTCGATCAAGTCAGAGTTTATGCGGGAAAAGGTGAAAGAGCATAGTTTATATATGCTGGTGAAAGAAGGAGATTATCCTATTGAGATCACTTCCTATCCCAATAGCCATTCCGGAAGCAAAAGATTATCTCTGGAAGAAGGAAAGATCCGCGTACGTACTTCTAACGTGAAGACGACAGAAAGATTTTACGAAAAGCTGGGATTTCGTAAGGATGCAGACCGTATGAGTCTAAAGCCGTTGTTGGATAAAACAGAAACTTGTATTTGGGTTGAGCAGGATCATAAAACGGAAAACACCTTTTATTTAGATCAAAAAGGCTGGGGGATTTTGGCTTTTGTGGTGGATAATGCAAAGAAGCAAAAAAAGCAGATGGAGTCTGCGGGGATTACTGTTACGGACATTCAGGAATTAGTGGTGAATGGAAGAAATCTTAAAATATTTTTTGCAAAAAGTGATGCCGGTGATCTGGTGGAATTCATAGGTATCCGATAAGAAAGGACAAGTTATGAAAATAATAGATTTATCATTAGAACTGGATGATCAATGTCAAACATGTGGAGTGCCATGGCATACAACTGTCGAGGTCAAAAGATTGGGAACCATTGATGAAGTGGGCAGAAACACTTCCCGATTTGTGTTGGGGAGTCATTCAGCCACTCATATGGATGCGCCCAGCCACTTCTTTGAAGGGATGAATAATATAGAGCAGTTGGATTTAGACCTTTGTATAGGAGAAGTGACATGTGTTGATATGCGACATAAAAAGGCAGGGGATGTGGTAACTCTTGCTGATGTCAGGCAGATTCCGGTATCTAAGAGAATGTTGTTTGCTTTTGGGTGGGATCAGTGGTGGAAAACTTCTAATTATTATGTGGATACCCCATATTTTGAAAAGGAAGCAATAGAATATCTATTGGATCATGGTATGAGGTTTATAGCGATGGATACTCCCACACCGGATACTACCGCTGCTATTGGAAAAAAAGATGA
>JAZQGM010000043.1:0-7367 GCA_045540075.1 Acetatifactor sp.
GTTCAGCCAGAGACGAAATGCGAATGAAAATCGTGCTCGCACGAATTTTCATTCGTATATCGTCTCTGAGGGAGCGCCCGTTTATGAGCAAAAAGGAGCTGCGAAGCAGCGGAGAGCCCCGAAGGGGCGGTTTTGCGAATGGGCGCGACTGAACGTCACTAGGGTCTGAACTGTTAATCAATGAAACTACACGGAGGTGTTAAAATGAATGCGATCATGGAAAACTTACTTACCCGCAGGAGCTGCCGCTCTTTTTTGGTAAAACCCATTCCCGAAGAGCAGCTTAAGGATATACTGAAAGCGGCCTGCTATGCCCCCAGTGCCAGAGGCCTGCAGACCTGGCAGTTCACTGCTGTGACTGACCGGGCAAAGATCCAAAGGCTTGCATCTGCCATCAAAGAAACCCTTGGACGAGACGGCTATAACATGTATGATCCCCAGGTGATCATTATTCCTTCTAATGAAACTGACAGTCCTTATGGCAAAGAGGATAATGCCTGTGCTTTGGAAAATATTTTTCTGGCAGCACATTCCTACGGGATTGGTTCTGTCTGGATCAATCAGCTGCAGGGGATTTGCGAAGAACCCATGATTAGGGAGATTTTGACTGAGTTTGGAATTCCTGAGAATCATATGGTGTATGGGCTTGCTGCTCTTGGCTATCCGGCTGTGGAATTGCCCAAAGATGTGAGTAAAAAAGGTCTTGTGAAAATTGTAGGATAAATAGTATTGGAGAGGAGACATCCCTCTCCTTTATCTGTGTACCCATAAGAGATTCTCTCCGGCCTTTACTCTCGGCGCATCACACACGGTCACATTCTGAAAATCTCGGGCATCCTCTACCGTCATGACAACCGAAGGATCATAGCCCTCTTCTCTGATTGCTTCCACATCAAATTCCAGCAAAGGTTTACCTTTATTGACCACTTCATTTTTTAAAATTCTTGCGCGATAGTGACGACCTTCCAGTTCTTCCGTATCTACACCTGCTTGGATTAAAAGCTCTATGCCGTAATCGGTTCTAAGACGCATGGCATTGCCGGTGGGATAAAGTCTGGTAATTTTGCCGGCTGCCGGTGCATACAGGATGCCCTGTTCAGGAACAATTTTGGCTCCCCTTTGGGTTCCCTCGTGAAAATAGGTAACGGCTCCCGACACAGGGCTGCCTACTGCCCAACCCAGAGGAATTCTTTTTTCTCCCGGTGTGGCTTTTCTTTCCGCTTGCCTTTTACTTCCGGCAGTCTCCCGAACTTTCCCCTGATCTCCGCTATCGTTTGCCCCATCTTCTTTTACCACATCCTTCTCAGATTCAGACCAGCCCCACTTTATTTTTCCAATCGTCAATCCGGCCAGAAAAAATAATCCGGCACTCCATATTCCCAACGCAATATCCATGGCTTGCACCTTCCTTCTTACTTTTCCATTAATTTCTGCAAAATGTAGGTAATTTATGCGTATATAGTAGCAGATAAGCTAAGTTGAGCCGCACCCATTCGTAAACGCTCTAGTGACGTTTAGTCAGCACCATTTGTAAAACCGCCCTAGTGACGTTCAGCACGCGCCCATTCGCAAAACCGCCCCTTCGGGGCTCTTCGCTGCTTCGCAGCTCCTTTTTGCTCATATGCGGGCGCTCCCTCAGAGGGGATGGGTAGATGGAAATTCGTGCGAGCACGATTTTCATCTATCCATCGCCTCTGGCTGAACTGTTGTAATATATTTCCCTAAAAAAAGCAAAAAAAGTCATTGACATGAGAACGTGTACAGTGGTATACTGCAACTGTATTCTAAATGTAAGTCATTGATCTCACATATTTTTGTAAGTCATGTTACTTTATACGGTGATGCTTTACAAAAATATGTGATTTTTCTGCCCAACGTTTATGAATCACAATATTAATAAAAGGGATAATTTCCCATTTTAAGGAGGTTTATTATGAATAACGGAACAGTTAAGTGGTTTAACGCTCAGAAAGGTTATGGCTTTATCACCAACGAAGCTAACGGCGAGGAAGTATTCGTACACTTCTCTGCTATCAATGCACAGGGCTTTAAGTCTCTGGAAGAAGGTCAGAAAGTTACTTTCGATACCGAGTGCGATCCTCAGAACAGCAGCAAGGTTCGCGCTGTCAATGTTACTGTTGTAGCTTAATTGCACGACAAATCAGGGCCGGTGGATTCCACCGGCCTATTTCAGATGTATACAGGCTATTTTAGACGCTGTTTCACGCCTCATATTACATACTAAAGGAGACGTATCATTATGAGTAACATTACACTTTTTGTCATCGCACTGGGATTGTCTATGGACGCCTTTGCCGTTTCTATCTGTAAGGGACTTGCCATGAAGAAGATCACACTGCAAAAGGCTGCCATCGTAGGACTGTGGTTCGGCGGATTCCAGGCACTGATGCCACTGATCGGCTATATCCTGGGCAGCCAGTTTGAACGCTACATAACCGCCATCGACCACTGGATCGCATTTATCCTGCTTTGTTTGATCGGCTTATCCATGATCAAAGAAGCACTTGGAAAAGAAGAAGAATGTCAGGATGACTCACTTGCCTTTAAGACCATGCTTGTCCTGGCACTGGCCACCAGCATTGATGCACTGGCAGTAGGTATCACCTTTGCATTCCTGCAGGTGAATATCTTCTCAGCGGTACTTTTCATCGGTGTCATCACCTTCGTCCTTTCCATAATCGGCGTGAAGGCAGGCAATGTCTTCGGCATCCGCTACAAATCCAAAGCCGAACTGGCCGGCGGCATTATCCTGATCCTTATGGGCACAAAAATACTGCTGGAGCACTTGGGTATCCTGTGATCAGGATGTCCAGGCTCCGGCAGTTTTATTATTCTTTCACTGTTTCCATTCGATAGAAACATAACGAAGCTATGGCCATGAATATGGTCGTTTCCCCTAACAGCAGGACGATCATCAATACATAAGCCAGATGAATACCTCCTATCACCATACCAAGTACAGCACCCACAATTCCAACCGTAATGACAATACCCATGAGAAACATCTGAAAAAACTGTTTTCCCACCAGACCCAGCACATTTCCCACTGCCACTTCCGCTACAGCCAGAATATACAACTTGCAGGCATTAAGCATAACGAACAGCAGTATGGATAAGACGATCGCAAGGGGAGACATTCCCATGAAAAACCCTGCAGGCACAGCCAGCAAAGTCCCATTAACCACTGCCTGTATATGCTGCATGGCCGTTGCATACCACAGCTTACTGAATGCATTATCCGGAATCAGAAAAGTATAGAGAGACTTTAACTCCGTTCCCCATTTGCCGCTAAGCGCAGTAAAGATGAACACCACATAAGCCATGGCGGCAGGCACTATAAAATCTGTCAGCTTACCGAAACCGCCTTCTTCATGGTACAGCCATGAAAGCCCTATACTGCCCGCCAGGCAGATCACCGTAGTCACGTCAAAGATAAAGAACCTGTTCTTCTTATATTCCAGCAGTTGTCTGTAGAATATGGCTTTCGCACCTCTGCCCCGATATGTTACCGCAGCCTTGCCAAAGTGCTTTTTCTTTCCCAATCTCATGTCATTTCGGCCCTGCCTGCGGTTGCTTAATACTTCCTCATAATCATCCGCAAACTTTATGGCATCCTCATAAAATTCCCCGGTACACTTCATCCGAAGCGCAGTCCATAGAACAATTGCCAGAAAAAGCAGATACAAAGCACTGCATACCACATTCACTACAGTAGGTCCCACAAAAAGCAGATGCACCACTGCCACATACCAGCCGATCACCGGCACCATCTGCACCTGATCACTGTGCAGATAAGATAGAACCATATTCCATGAAAAGCCGTCCCTACGGTATGCAAACAACGCTAATATTACCAACGCGCCCACCAGAACATAAGCTCCTTTCACCAGCATACCGCGGCCCTTTTCTCCCAGGCGCTGATTGGCGTAACACAAAAGCATAATACACCCTTCCAGAAGATTTTCCACAACCATGGAAAACAGGAAATACAGAACCATTCGCCACCATTCCACATTAAAAATATAGGCACCTGCCACCACCAGCACCAGATTCAGGAGCAGATTGGCAAAAAGCGTCTTGACATGGGCATACAAAAGCACTTTTTTCGGACTGACCGGTGCCGGAAACAGAAAGTGTATATCGCTATTTCTGTAAATCAACCCTTTTCTCTTAGCATAAGTGATCAGATTTGCCGGAATCACCCAGAAGGCAAAGGCAGTAAACACTGCTGCCAAGCCCTCAGGAGAATCCATTTTGAACTCACTGAACATCACACGGAAAGAATAAGGAAGCAGAAATAAATACAAAACCATGATCACAAGATACACATATGTAACCGGCTTACGCATGGCTTTACGCAGCCTGTTTTTCAGCGTCTGCCTGTATAAATATAAAACAGCACTCATCTTTAAAGCCTCCCTTCAGACACTTCTTTCCCCGGCTTCTGATGTAGCCTTCGCCTGTTCTTCCGGACGCCTACTTTCCGTCACCGCAAAGAACAATTCCTCCAGATCCTCATTTCCTAGCTGTTCTCTGGTGTAACTTCCCAGAATACGACCCTTATTCATGACAAAAGTGATATCCCACAGTTCCTTCACCATCTCCAACATATGGGTACTGATCAGCACCGTCACACCCTGTTCCTTCAGTTCCATCACCACCTGCTTCAGTTCCTTAATAGCCACCGGATCCAATCCCACCATCGGCTCATCTAAAAGGATCACCTGGGGCTTAATGAGCAGGGCGCAGCAGATACTCACCTTCTGCATCATTCCCTTGGAAAGTTCATTGCCAAGCTTATCCTGCTTATCCAGAAGTTCAAAGCGCTCCAGCAACAGATCCGTTTCTTCCTTTGACACAGTAAGCCCATAAGCTCTCTGCATAAATTCCATGTGCTCTCTCACCGTCAGCGCCTCGTACATATGCGGAATCTCCGGTACATATGCAAAAATACGTTTTGCTTCCATATCTCTGGAAGGTATCCCCTGAATCCGAATCTGCCCGTCAAAACGAACCAGCCCGGCGATACTCTTGATCACAGTAGATTTCCCTGCGCCGTTTGGTCCAAGCAGGATACCTACCGTACCATCAGGCACATGAAAGCTGACCTGATCCACAGCCAGTACCTTTCCATACTTCTTTGATACACCAATTACTTCTAACATAAATACTCCCTCCTTATCTCTACCTACAGCAGTATTCTGACAAAATATAGCACCAGCAAATGCGCCGGATAAAATACATAGAACAAATACTTTAACTTAAGTCCCCTTCTTCCATCATAGTATGCCGCTGCCACAAACCCTAAAGGCGCCAAAAGTTCATTTAAACTGCCGTGTAACAGAAGATCTCCTGCCACAAAAGCCACCATACCCGCCAGCAACTGCACTCTCCTGTCTTTCCTGAAAAAGTAAAGGGAAGCAATGCACAAAACACCATAACCGCCATAATCTGTGCGCAGTAAATCTGCCAGCTTCATCCCCACAAATAGAACCGCAACTTCTGCTGCCACTGTCAACACACGGTTCCATTCTTTCGCTTCAACCCTGTTACACACAATCATTACCAAAATCCCTACGAGCAACGTAAACAGCACATTCTGATAACTACTTTCCAGCCACACACCATTCAATGCCAGATCAAAAGCCACCTCCGACACCAGGGCAAACAAAAGCAGCCGCAGCCCATACCGATACACATTGGAAGTCCGCTCAAACCCTTCCACCAGCAAAAAGCAAAAGATCGGAAACGCCATCCTGCCGATCACCAAACGCAGAAACATATTCACCTCATAAAGAACCGGATCATACCCTGCCAGTCCCACATATCCACCCTGCATCATTAGAGGCTCCAAAATCACCGCCCCAATATGATCCATCAGCATCGTGACCACTGCTATTAACTTCAACGTACTGCTGCTTATCCCCTTTTTTACCATTACACCCCTCCATGTCCTATTTTGTTAATACAATAATACTTTTTATACCAATTGTCAATATCCCAAATTGCCAACAAAAAGAGGCCGGTTCCCCGACCTCTTTCGTATACCCATAGCAACCTCTTTGCTGCCCATTAAATTTTATCCAACTTTATACCCGGTTCCCCACACCACTTTCAAGTATCGCGGTTCCTTAGGATCTCTCTCAATTTTCTCACGAATATGACGAATATGTACCGCAATCGTATTGTCCGCCCCAATAGCCTGCATATGCCAGATAGATTCATAAATCTGCGTGATTGAAAAGACCTTGCCCCTCTCCTGCACCAGCAACCTCAGTATCTTATACTCAATGGGCGTCAGCTTCACATCCTTACCGTCCACCGAAACCTTACGCCTCATATCATCGATCACCAGCCCATCCACCTTATAAATCCTGTCAATATTCGCACACATATTTACCAACTGCGTATACCGCCGAAGCTGAGACTTCACCCTCGCCAAAAGTTCCAACGGATTACAATCCACCGTAACATAATCATCCGCCCCCGCATTCAACGCCAAAATCTTCGTACTCTCCCTCTCATCTGCCGACACAATAACAATCGGCACACTACTCCTCTTCCTGATCGCCGCAACAATCTCAATCCCACTTACAAACCTTTTATCCTTCAACGCTACATCCATGATCAAAAGATGAACATTCTGCTCTTCCAGAATTTCCAGAAGTTCAAAATAATCTCCTGCCACCATTACCTTAAACCCTTCCCCCAAAAACAACGGCTCCATCCTCTCAACAACCCCCGTATTGTTGTTATACATCAAGATACCACTTCCCACACCTGTTCTCACCAAACATTTCTCCTTCCTATCAATTATTTCAACACTACTCTCCTCATATAAGCCCCAATCCCACTTCTACAAATCAACCCTAACACCCATTTGTTTCAAACCTGCATCACCCCAAACACATACAACAAGTACAACCAGCACTTCTTTCACCCCACTACCCTAATAGTCGTCTTTCCCCCCTTATTCGTTTCAAAAACCTTAAAATCTTAATAAAAATTTAAGAATTACTACAATATCCAACTCCAAGACTGCAACGATTGCCCCGCAATCGAGCAGTCGCCCCTCGCCGCATACCAGCACACAGGAGTGAGGAAGAAGGGGCGGGGAGGCAGAGGGCTGCTTTATTTTGACATCTGAGAGAGTGTTAGAGTTTCTTAGAGCCGGCAGGGCTGTGGAAATGAAGTGTTAAAGCAAAAAGTACAACATGTCTGAGCGCGCAAAGCGCGCGAGTTTTGTACTTTTTGCTTTGACCTTAACTTCATTTCCACAGCCCTGCCGGCTCTTAGAAACTCTTACACCCTCTCAACTGCAAAATAAAGCAGCCCTCTGCCTCCCC
>JAZQGM010000044.1:0-3743 GCA_045540075.1 Acetatifactor sp.
TCCTGAGTTGTCTGGCTCTGCTGGGTGCTACTCTCTGCGTTCTGGTTATTCTTGCCGCAGGCTACCAGTCCCATGCAAAGTGCCATCATACATACAAATGTAACTGCTTTTTTCATAAATGTCCTCCTTGTGGTGTGCGGCTTTCTGTTACATCCTGCCGCAACATCTTGATTTTTCATTTCATTGGTCACTAGTGTTCCCTATTTTTCCCGGGATATGCTTAAAGATAGGGGGCTTTGGCGGCTCCCTTTCCTTAGCACTTGATTATCATATCATACTTTTGGTGATTTGTCTTCAAAAAGATTTATAAAATAAATATAACTAAAACTTAAGAATTTTGCATTTCTGTAATGCAAAAATTCAAAAAATATGTTATGCTACTAAAAGAACATTATCAAAAGATATTTGAACCAAAGGAGTTACGCAATGAGTATACTAAACGTAGAGCACTTAACCCACGGTTTCGGCGACCGTGCCATTTTCAATGATGTATCTTTCCGCCTGTTAAAAGGGGAGCACATCGGTCTGATCGGTGCCAACGGTGAGGGTAAGTCTACTTTTATGAATATTATTACCGGCAAATTAATGCCTGACGAAGGTAAAATTGAGTGGGCCAAGAATGTCCGTGTAGGATACCTGGATCAGCACACTGCCCTGACAGCAGGACAGACCATCCGAGACGTGCTGTCTTCCGCCTTTGATTTTCTATATGATATGGAAGCACAGATGAACGAAATCTGTGATAAAATGGGGGATGCCACACCGGAAGAATTAGACCAGTATATGGAGGATCTGGGCACCATTCAGGATCTTCTGACCATGCATGATTTTTACATGATTGATTCAAAGGTGGAGGAAGTGGGACGTGCCCTGGGGCTTGCTGATATTGGTTTTGAGCGGGACGTGACGGAACTAAGCGGCGGTCAG
Organism: Acetatifactor sp.; assembly: GCA_045540075.1. Classification (GTDB taxonomy): domain Bacteria; phylum Bacillota; class Clostridia; order Lachnospirales; family Lachnospiraceae; genus Acetatifactor. The sequence continues at coordinate 928 of JAZQGM010000044.1, forward strand.
CGTACTAAGGTACTGTTAGGCAAGCTACTTTTAGAGAAGCCTGATATTCTGCTTTTGGACGAGCCTACCAACTATCTGGATGTGGAGCATATTGAATGGCTGAAGCGGTATCTGAACGAGTATGAGAATGCTTTTATCCTGATCAGTCATGACATTCCTTTCCTGAACAGTGTCATCAACCTGATCTACCATATGGACAATCAGGAATTGACCCGCTATGTGGGAGATTATGATAAATTCCAAGAAGTCTATGCCATGAAGAAATCTCAGTTGGAGGCTGCCTACAATAAGCAGCAGAAAGAGATTGCCGACCTGAAAGATTTTGTAGCCCGCAATAAGGCTCGTGTGGCTACCCGCAATATGGCCATGTCCCGCCAGAAGAAACTGGACAAAATGGATGTCATCGAACTGGCTGCCGAGAAACCCAAGCCGGAATTCAACTTCCGGGAGGCTCGCACGCCGGGAAGATATATTTTCCAGACCAAGGATCTGGTGATCGGATATGACGAACCCCTCTCCCGCCCCTTAGACCTTGCCATGGAGCGCGGACAAAAAATTGTGCTGACCGGCGCAAACGGTATCGGTAAGACCACCCTGCTTAAGAGCATCCTGGGCCTAATCCCGCCTTTAAGCGGCAATGTGGAACAGGGCGATTATCTGGAAATTGGCTACTTTGAGCAGGAAATGAGCCAGGATGTGACCACTACATGTATCGAAGAGATCTGGCAGGAGTTCCCCGGCTTTACCCAGTACGAAGTACGCTCCGCCCTAGCCAAATGTGGCCTTACCACGAAACATATCGAGAGCAAAGTGAAGGTCTTAAGCGGCGGTGAGCAGGCCAAGGTACGACTGTGCAAACTGATCAACCGAGACACCAATGTGCTTCTTCTGGACGAGCCTACCAACCATCTGGATGTGGATGCCAAGGAAGAACTGAAGCGGGCATTAAAAGCATATAAGGGCAGTATCCTTATGGTGTGCCACGAGCCGGAATTCTACGACGGGCTTGCCACCGACGTGTGGGACTGCACCAAATGGACCACCAGAGTGTTTTAGACAAGAAAACAGACAGGCTAGAGTTGAACCGCCAAGTACAACTCTAGCCTGATTATTTTACATACTTTGCATTGACATATTTCGTATTTCTTGCCTGTCCCAACTTCTTAATTGTCCCTTCACGAACCATCTTTCCAAGTACCGCTTCTACCGTTGTCACGCTGACATCCGGCAAAATATCGCAAATCTCCGCTTTCGACACCGGCAGAATACTGTGTAACACAGTTTGCTCCACCCTCTGCTTCTTTGGAATCAGTTTTCCATTTATGGTAGAAAAACGTTTGTCTAACTCCTTGTAGCATTTATAAAGTGTCACAAGAAAGTTCTCCATAAACGGAATATAAGAATTTTTATTTTCATGCCATCCTTGCGAAGATTCATATAATGCATCATAATAAGCATCCTTCGCATCATTGATCTGCTCTTCAAATGACACATACTTACCCACATCATACCCATTCTTATACATCAACAATAACGACAATAACCTGGAAACTCTCCCATTTCCATCATTAAAAGGATGGATACACAAGAAGTCCAAAATCACACATGGAACCAGCAGCAATTGATTCACCCGCGGATTATTCCGTGCCTCCATATAGGCAAATACCAACTGCTCCATTGCGTCCTTCGTTTCAGCTGCTGACACCGGACGAAACCTCACACTTCGTCTTCCTGCTGCATCCACCGCCATGATCAAATTATCTTCCGCCTTATATTTTCCACCATGTGCTTCACCTATCATTCCCAACAGCACCTGATGTATATGCAAAATCGTATCTTCATTCACAGCCAGTTCGCCATGATGTTTATGAATATCATCAAGAGCATCTCTGTACCCTGCAATTTCCGCTTCGTTATGATTTAATGGTGCACTATTCCCATCCACAATCTCCTTAATTCGTGCATCCGTTGTCACAATCCCCTCAATCGCATTGGAACTCTTGACCGACTGTACCCTGGCTATCGCTTCCAACTCCGTATACACCTTCTTATTCTTTTCCCTACGCTCTCCGGACAAAGCCTTAAAGGCACTAATCGTAGCCGTCAAATTTACAATCCCCGCCGGAAGCATCCCATTATCTAAAAAGGAATAATCAAACCTATGCATACCACACCTCCATCTATACACACTATTATCTACATATACTATAACATTTTATATGCAGATTTACAACAGCTATCTGCACATAATTTCTTCTACCAGCCACCTGAGACAGATTGGGCAGAGCAGACGGTGGTGTGCCCAATCTGTCTGCTCTGCCCAATCTGTCTCGGGTGGCGACTTGCGGTATCCCTACTCAAATTGAGCCGCGTACAGTTTATAATAAAACCCTTTCTTTGCCATAAGGTTTTCGTGTGTCCCCTGTTCCACCACATCCCCCTGATTCACTACCAATATATTATCCGCATTCTGAATGGTAGAAAGTCGATGAGCGATTACGAAGCAAGTCTTGTCCTTCATCAATTCCCGCATAGCCTTCTGAATCTGCCGTTCCGTACTGGTATCCACATTAGAAGTGGCCTCGTCTAAAATCAGCATCCTTGCATTATAGAGCATAGCCCGGGCAATAGTGAGCAGCTGTTTCTGTCCCTTGGAAATATTGCCCCCATCCTCACTGATAACGGTCTCATAGCCTTGAGGCAGGCGCATGATAAAGGGGTGGATGCGGGCTGCTTTGGCTGCTGCCACCACTTCTTCCATGGTGGCATTCTCTTTGCCATAGGCAATATTTTCAAAGATAGTGCCCTTAAATACC
>JAZQGM010000045.1:0-12597 GCA_045540075.1 Acetatifactor sp.
CCACAAAAATCCCGTGTTTTGGCACCACCAAACCACGTGATTTTTTATTACCGAAATTCTTTTGCTTAATCTTACAGAATACCCTGTGCCATCATAGCCTCTGCTACTTTCTTAAAGCCTACAATGTTGGCACCTGCCACCAGATTGTATCCCAGACCACACTCTTCTGCTGCCTTTGCAGAACCGTCATGGATACCGATCATAATCTGATGAAGCTTAGCATCTACTTCTTCTGCTGTCCAGCTGTATCTCTCGCTGTTCTGGCTCATTTCCAGACCGGATACAAGCACACCACCAGCATTAACAGCCTTAGCAGGAGCTACGATCACTCCGGGCTCATCAAGCAAGTATCTGAGTGCATCATTGGTTGTGGGCATATTAGCCACTTCTATGTAATACTTTACGCCATTGGCAACAATCTTCTTAGCTTCGTCCATGTTCACATCATTCTGGGTTGCACAAGGCATAACCACATCAACCTTCTGCTCCCAAGGCTTCTTGCCGGGAATGAACTGGCAGCCAAATTTATCAGCATAATCCTGAACCTTATCACGTCCGGAACTTCTCATCTCCAGCATAAACTGAATCTTCTCTTCTGTGACAACACCTTCGGGATCATAAATATATCCGTCAGGACCGGACAGAGTCACAACCTTACCACCCAGCTCAGCGATCTTCATGGCAGCACCCCATGCAACATTACCAAAACCGGAAAGTGCAAAGGTCTTACCTTCAATACTCTCGCCTTCATGCTTCAGCACTTCATTTACATAGTAAACTGCACCAAAACCTGTAGCTTCCGGACGGATCAAAGAACCACCATAGGAAGCACCCTTACCGGTGAGAGTACCATTCTCAAATGCGCCTCTGATACGACGATACTGACCATAGAGATAACCAATCTCACGTCCGCCTACACCGATATCTCCTGCGGGTACATCCACATCAGGACCGATGTGACGATACAACTCAGTCATAAATGCCTGACAGAATCTCATGATCTCTCCGTCACTCTTACCCCGGGGATCAAAATCAGATCCACCCTTAGCACCGCCCATAGGAAGTGTGGTCAGGCTGTTCTTAAAGGTCTGCTCAAAGCCAAGGAACTTCATGATGGATAGATTTACGGAAGGATGGAAACGCAGTCCTCCTTTGTAAGGTCCGATGGCTCCGTTAAACTGTACACGATAACCACGGTTCACCTGTGTCTGACCATTGTCATCCACCCAAGCAACGCGGAACTCAATGGTTCTCTCCGGCTCACACATTCTCTCTAAAAGTGCAGCTTTTCTGTATGTTTCCTCGTTCTTCTCAACTACCGGCTTCAGAGAGGATAATACCTCCTCTACTGCCTGTAAAAACTCAGGCTCATTGGGATTTGCTTTGGAAACTTTCTCAATAACCTCATCTACATATGACATAATAGTCCTCCTTAATATTTTTGTATACATGTTTTTTATGATTATATTACAAACTCTTCATATATGCAAGTATTTCTTTAAATTACTTCAATTTCTCTTTTATTTTCAATAAATGCTTACAAATATTTCTGAAGTCGCTCAATATTTTTGGTTTCAAAGTCAATGAGCTGCCTGGCCAAAGCGATAGGCTTATCTCCTGCTTCCTTATTATGATTCAATACCTTGTTCATTTCCAGAATACCGTTGTTACTGCCCTTGATCATCATCTCCGCAATATGCTCTGTGCTGGTATTAAGCAAAGTGTTATAATGAATTCCTGTTTTGAGCATAAAATCTGACAGATGATTGGAATGGTATGGCTGGGCTTTGGCTTTGAGAATCTGGTCAAGTGCTGCGTTATGAATCTCTGTATACTTTATAGACTGTCTGGATACCTGCATCGCCAGCTGATCATCATATATTTTGTCCGATATGGTATTTATAGCTGTTATGGATTTTTCTGTATTCTTCTGGATTTCCCTGTAAATCATAAGCTCCTGTGTTTTCATGCTATCTCCTCTCGTTCGTCTCTTCATCCTATACACCATTCATATAAAAAGGATGCTTCCACATCTTCTGAAAGCATCCTTGTCTTTGTAACTATATTTTGACCCAAAATAGACATTATATACTATTGTACATATTCTGACTTAACAAAGCCAACCATTCCTTTATAACGCACCTGTGTCCAACCATTTGCCTCTGACAGAACCTCTAAGGAATCTCCACCTACCACTACTCCAATCTTGTCAGAAGTCTCACTGGCTTCCCTTCTCAGATTCACATTGGTAGTTGCCTTTACAGTATTCCCACCATGACTGTCTGGGTCGGTGCCCGCATTCTCAACCTGTAGATATTCAGACTTAATGTAACCGTCTTTTCCCTGAAATACAATCTTGGTCCAGCCATTAGCACGCTGTTCGCTCACCTGCACTCTGGTACCACCTGTTACCTTGCCCAGTTTATCTGCCTGTTCGCTATCCGAACTCCTGACATTTACCGTAGTGGCAGCTATTGCATAGACAGCACCTTGAGCAGTTCCTTCTATTGCATTATCTCCAACAGTTCCCTGTTCACCTGCGTCTGCACCACTATTCTGCTCTTGGCTGTTCTCAGCCATTGTCTCCGCATACTGCGCAGCCAGTGCCTCGCCGGTAGCCTTGCTTACTTCCTTCTCTAACTCACTGAGATATTCAAACAACTTATCATTGTTAAGAATCAGTTCATTATATTCTGCATTAACCTTATTATTCAACTCCACTACATCGTCTTGAAGACTGATGGTCGTAATATACTCTAGAATATCATCCGGATTCTCGCCTTCATTCAGATAGAGACTGCCTGCCTCATCTGTACACACATAGAAAGCCGTGAGGCCCGGAAGTTCATCTTCATGACCATAGAAAGTCACATGCGTATAGACATAAGCCACGTAAGAATTCTCACTAGGGCCCGGCTTTACATATATCTCTATCAAAGGATAACTTTCGATATACTTGCTCAGCTCCTGAATCCTGATAACCTCTGTGTCTTCCACGTAATTACTGATTCCCTTGATCGTAGCTACATCACCATTAGCCAAAGCATTATAGTAAGTAGCCATCAGTGTATACATAGCTCCTTCACTCATCTCCTGTAATGGCACCTCCGGAATCACTCTGTCCAAAGTGGTCTCCATCGAAGTACTCTCAATGGTCTCCTTTGATTCTTCCATGGATGATTCCATAGATTCAGTCATCTGCTCTTCTACTCTGCCTGCCCCCAATGCAAGCGCTACCGTAGCAGCCACTGCAACTATCACTATAACCGGAAATGCAACTTTACTATGCTTGATCACTGTATCACGCAGAAATCGCATTCTATCTTTCCACATAAAAATACCTTTCTCTAAAACTAAAACAAAAAACAATCAGGGTGATGTAAAAGTGCATCCGGCAGGAATCGAACCTGCATTAAAGGCGTCGGAGGCCTCCGTTCTATCCATTAGACTACGGATGCAAAACACTAAATGTTACGGAATTATTACATCGCCCTGATTATCATATCACAAAAGTCTCATTCTGTCTACTAAAACTTTATAAAAAATTATAGATCACAGAAACTCAAAATCACTAGAAACAGGAAACCTTATGTTTTTCTCTGTCAAAATAGTAGACACTGTCGGATAAAACCTCTTCCGGCAATACCTGCGTAGCATTTACCTCTCTTACCATTTTCTTAAGTAGCTGAATATCTTCTTCGCCGGAATCAGCAACCAGAATCACTTCATGGACAGAACTGGGCAAGATATAGAGATTGGCTTGCACTTCGTCCGCAATCTTCTGAAGTACACCCGGATATAGAATGCCGGCAGCACCAAACATGCGGCCTCTGTTTGTCAATATCTGCATCCATACATCCTGTGAGACATCTTCAGATGTTTCCTCCCACAAATCCGCCTCTTCATCCTGTAACAACTTTGTTAGAAGATCCGCCATAGGTACCAGTTCCATCCCAAACAGTTTTCTGGTATTCCTCTGTGCCAGCCGAAGCAACTCAACGGTATTGGTCTTCCACGTTTCTACCTGACCATTATACACCAGAATCGATCCATTTCCAAGTGTTTTATGTGCAAAAGCATAATAGAAACAGATAGCCAGATCCAAAAAACGGATATGAGGGATCTTAGATAGCAGTTCCTTATTGCGCGCAGCATTGATCAACTTATAAGCAATGCGATCCTTTACCTTATCAAATTCATTGTAAAAATCCATATTTACTGTTTCTTTTGGAAGACCATTTTTATAAACTACCAGAATTTTATCCACAACCTGATCCCAGGTTTCGCCCTGCTGATGTCTTTCATAAAAAGCTTCCAGGTAGATCGTAGGTGTCACATTTTGCTCTTTAGAATAGATTAATAATCCCTGCATAGCTACTCCATTATTTTTTATAACTTCTTTTAAACATACTCTAAAATTTTGTCCAAGACGGTCTGCAATATCCGCCTGCACTTTCATAACAAATTCTTTTTTGTTCATACATATCCTCTTTCTGCGCTTCCCTGCGCGTTACTTTTTTCCATTGATAATGCGGCCGATGCGACCTTGAAAATATAGAAGGGGAAAAAACAAAGGCAACGAACAAAAAGTCCATTGCCTTACAAGAATCAGATATAATAAATATGCAGCGCTCTGTCTCAATTATACGCGGGACAGGTATTCGCCGGTTCTGGTGTCTATCTTGATCACATCACCCTGGTTCACGAACAAAGGTACGTATACAGTAGCTCCGGTCTCTACTACAGCGGGCTTGGAGGCACCTGTTGCGGTATCACCCTTGAAGCCGGGCTCAGTATCGGTAATCTCCAACTCTACAAAGAGAGGAGGCTCAACGGAGAATACGCTACCGTTATGAGAGCATACCTTACACATCTCGTTCTCTTTTACAAACTTCAGAGCATCACCAACAGTATCAGAGTTCAGAGCAACCTGATCATAGGTCTCAGTGTCCATGAAGTAGTAAAGATCACCATCTTCATACAAATACTGCATATCTTTTCTATCAATACGTGCCTGAGGGCATTTCTCAGTGGGTCTGAAAGTTCTTTCAATAACACCGCCACTCTTGATGTTCTTCAGTTTCGTTCTAACGAAAGCCGCACCCTTTCCCGGTTTTACATGCTGAAATTCAACAATCTGAAAAATATTACTATCTAATTCAATAGTAATACCATTTCTGAAATCGCCTGCAGAAATCATAAATATATTCCTCCTAAATTTATTCACGTTATAATTCTATATCAGTTTATAATAAATGCGCGCATTTTTCAACTGTTTTTTTGAAAAAAAACATTATTTCTTAGAAAAATTTGTAATAAAGTCGATTGCCATCACATATCCGGCCAATCCTTGGCCATAAATCTGCTTGTCACACACCGGAGCAGTCACCGAAATTTTACGAAATTCCTCTCTCTTAGTAATGTCTGATATGTGAATTTCCACTTTAGGCACTGTGATACTGGCCAGCGCATCCCTGATGGCATAGCTGTAATGGGTGAACGCGCCCGGATTGATCACAATCCCTTCTGTGCCGTCAAAATACGCCGCCTGAATCCGGTCAATGATAGCACCTTCATGATTACTCTGAAACACAGTAATATCATGTCCTTCTTTTTGACCCTTATCCTCAATCATTTTTAAAAGATAATGATAGTCCTGTGATCCATATACACTTTTCTCCCGAATTCCCAGGAAATTTAAATTAGGTCCGTTGATTACCAATAATTTCATATTGTTCTGCTCCTTTATATCCTTCTATGATTGCATGATCGCAGAAATTACTTCTTCCATATCAAGCCCATCCACATCCACTACAATATCGGCAGCGTCCTCATAGACATCTTTTCTCTGCTCCAATAACCTGGTGATCCGCTCCAGAGGGTTGTCACATTGAAGCAAGGGCCTTTTCGTATCACCCTGCAACCTCTTATACACTGTTTCCGGACGGATTCTGAGATAGATCACTGTACCAAGCTGTTTTAACAGCTTACGATTCTCCTCCCGAAGCGGTGTGCCACCGCCAACAGACAATATGTTACCGCGAAAACCACTTCTCAATTCCAAAAGAAGCTGTGTCTCTTTGTCCCGAAAGGCAGCTTCTCCTTCCGTGGCAAAGATCTCACTGATACTCTTTCCTTCTCTGTCTTCGATCATTTTATCTGTATCTGAAAAGGTACGCTTTAACAGATAGGACAGCCTTACTCCCACGGAAGTCTTACCACTACCCATAAACCCGATCAAAATATAATTATCTTGCTTCATCCTTTGTTCCCCATCGCTTCCACCATTTTATCATAAACCTGGTCAGCTAACCGGTCACTGATCACCTTGCCTGTCCACAGTTCGTAGGCTATGATTCCCTGATACAGGAGCATCTTCAAACCATTATAAGCCTTAGCGCCATTCTGCTTAACATGTTGCATAAACCTGGTGTCTGCTGGATTATAGATCAGATCGTATCCGGTATGAATCAACTTGTAGAAATCGGGATCTTCAATGATCGCCTCTTCCACTCTGGGATACATCCCCACACTGGTAGCCTGTATGGCCAGATAACGGCCTGTCAGTTGCCCATACGCTACAAGTGGGAGAACTTCCACCAAATTTCTCCCCATATATCCATTGACCTCTTTCGCAATACTGACAGCCTTATCAATACTCCTGTTCAGAATCACGATACGGGATGCCCCTTTTTCAGCCAGCAAGATTGCCACTGCCCTTGCCACACCTCCTGCTCCCAGTATCACTACTTCTTCTCCGTGAATCTTCACACCATCTCTCTCAAAAGCCCTGTAAAGCCCCGGCATATCTGTATTAAAGCCCTGAAAACCATTCTCAGACCGTACCAGAGTATTGACTGCACCAATCCGCTCTGCCAGAGGATCCATCTGCTCCAAATAGGGAATCACATCACTTTTATAGGGCACTGTCACATTACAGCCCAGAAGATTCAGCGCAAAAGCCCCATTCACTGCCTCTTCCAATTTCCCGTAGGCAACATGAAATGGGACATAGACCAGATTGTCCCCCAATTTGTCTGCCAAATAATTGTGGATCAGTGGAGAAATGGTATGCTCCACAGGATTACCGATCAATCCACAGGTACGTGTATGTCCATCGTACATTTTCCTTCTCCTTTATCTCTTCTGCCTATGATAAAAATACAGTACAATCCGCTCCAACTGCCGTTTCAGAACAATCTGTACCTCTTCCTTTGGATGAATAGGTTTTACCAGATAGTTCAGGATGCCGGCATTCTTAGCGCCCCATACATCCGTAAAAAGCTGGTCTCCCACAAATACCGTAGTCTCAGGTGTGGTGCCCAGCATCTTCATAGCTCGTTCATAACCCAAAGTACCCGGCTTTCCTGCTTTAAATATGTACCGGGATCCCACAGCATCGCTGAAACTTTTTACTCTGGGTTCTTTATTGTTGGAAAGCAAAACAGTCTGATAACCCATTCCGTGAAGCCGTTGAAATAGCGCCATTGCCTGCTCATCTGCCGGTGCACCATGAGGCACAAGTGTATTGTCCACATCAAAAATGATCCCCCGATAGCCCTGGCGGTACAGTGTTTCATAGTCTATTGCATACGCAGTGTCTGCCTCCCTGTCTGGATAAAAACGTTTTAACATGTCTGACCTCTTTTCATTGCAACATTCAAACTTACGAAAGCTGAAAACTGCAACACTTACCAACCCTCTTCAGTGCTGCAGTCTCTGCATAATCTTTTACTTATTGTTTTTTTTCTTTAGCAACCTATTGTAAGATGATGCCAACACCATCTTCAGGATAGTCGCCCCCAACATGATCATAACTGATACTGCTAACAGCTCGTATGCCATTGCTCTGCCTGTCTGATACCAGGAGGCATTCATAGCAAACTTATTACCATAAAAGATAAAGAGCACCAACAGCAAGGCTATAAATAAAAATACCAGTCTAATCTTGTCAGCAACCTTTACCCTCTTCATTGCTTTCTGCAATTCCACATCTTCACTCAATTTCGCCATTTCAGTATCTCCTGCTATTTCAGTACACTTCTTAATTCATCCATAAAGGTATTAATATCTTTAAACTCTCTGTATACAGAAGCAAAACGCACATAGGCCACCGCATCCAGATCCTTCATCTTATTCATTACGATTTCCCCGATTGTCTGGGAAGGGATTTCCAATGCCCCCATATCGTACAATTCATTCTCCACATCATTTACAAGATCGGAGATCTGCTCTGCACTTACCGGACGCTTGTGACAGGCACGAAGAATACCACCCTCCAGCTTTGTACGGTCAAAAGTTTCTCTGTTTTCATCCTTCTTAATAACAATCAACGGAATCGTCTCCACCTTCTCATACGTGGTAAAACGCCTTCCACATTCATCACAGGCTCTTCTTCTTCTAATGGCATTGTTCTCTGCCGGCCTGGAATCAATGACTCTGGTATTGTCATGGTTACAGTAAGGACACTTCATCGGTACCTCCTTCTGTCAGCATCTAAAGTCACTGTAGTTCACTCTGATGCATAAATCTAGCCTTTTTAATATTGTAATGGATTTGTGGAACAATGTCAACCAAAAAACGCTTCTTAACACTTAATATCTACCAATATAATATCTGGTCCGATCTGACGGATATCCTTAAAAGGAATCACGATTTCCGGCTCACACCTTAAAAAATTGAACAGCTTGCTCTCTCCCGGCACCATAATCTTGCAAATACAGCCAGAGCATGGATCAAATTCCACATTACACACCCTCCCCAGTTTCTTACAATCTCTGATATTAATTACATCCTTACATTTAAATTCAGAAAAAAGCATACCATACTCCCAACCTTTTTATTATTATATTCTCAACTTCCTCATTGGGGTACTTCCTTTTTTCTTTTTGGAAAGTATATCCTGACTTGAAATCGCGCATACTGATATCAGTAACTTTTGTGCCAAAGATAACCGGACAATTTCCAAGCAACAAAAATGGGCAAAGGAAAGTGAGGAAACATAGGATCATGGCACAAGGAAAGGTAGAAATCTGCGGCGTAAATACATCAAAGCTTCCACTCTTAAAGGCTGAGGAGAAGGAGGCTCTTTTTATCCAAATCGAAGCCGGCGACAGGCAAGCCAGGGAAAAATATATTGAAGGTAATCTGCGTCTAGTCTTAAGCGTCATCAAGCGCTTTTCTTCCAGCAACGAAAACGTGGATGACCTGTTTCAGATTGGATGTATCGGACTTATTAAGGCCATTGATAATTTCGATTCTTCCCTAAACGTGAAGTTTTCCACTTATGCTGTACCAATGATCATAGGTGAGATACGCCGGTTCCTTCGAGATAACAACTCGATCAGAGTTTCCCGTTCTTTAAAGGATACCGCCTATAAAGCCATCTATGCCCGCGAAAACCTTACCCGCAAGAACTTGAAGGAGCCTACCATCGAAGAAATCGCCACTGAGATTGGTATCTCCAAAGAAGACATTGTCTACGCCATGGATGCCATTCAGAACCCCATGAGCCTCTATGAGCCCATTTATACAGACGGAGGCGATACCCTTTATGTTATGGATCAGATAAGTGACAAGAAAAACAAAGAAGAGACCTGGGTAGAACATCTCTCCTTAAGTGAAGCCATGAAAAAATTAAACAACAGAGAGCACGAGATCATTTCCCTCCGATTCTTTGAAGGAAAGACGCAGATGGAAGTGGCTGATATCATCGGCATTTCCCAGGCCCAGGTGTCCAGGCTGGAAAAAAACGCCCTGCGGACTATGCGCACTTATCTTACGGCATAGTCTCATGTTTCTTTGGTGCTTCTGATCAGCCTGCTAAGAATCCAAAATATCAGATACCCTATCATGCTTCCCAGCATATTGGTAAGGATATCATCGATCTGGAATACCCCTCTCCCGGTCACAAGCTGCAGCCACTCAATGAAAAGACTGGTCATAAGCCCCAGCACTGTGCAAGATACGAAATGCCTGGCCCTTTTCAGATACCAGGGACATACCATACCATAAGGGATAAACAAAAGTACGTTTTCTATCACATAAGCATTATTCCTGTCATTGATCCCCCAGGTAGAGAACAGTTCCAGGTCGATTCTCCTACCCATACTGCTTTCTCTGGAAAAAAAAGTGATCATCATAAGAATCACCACATACATATAAAAGCACATTACTGCAGGGACCGGTACTGACTTCCTCCCTGCATGGACACGCCTAACATTCACCTTGTTTAAGATCATGGCAACAACAATACCTGCGCCAATTCCCCAGGGCAGGAAACGCAGTGCAGACAATAAATCTCTCATTAAATATTTCAACATAACTTACTCCATCTTATAGTCCATCCATCTGTCCTGAAAATGATCCCACAACTCATGATCTTTCTCAAACCGCTCATTCATCCAGTCCACCGCTTCCATCACACCTTCTTCTGCAAAGGCAAACACAGCACTCTGCTTCTTCTCCTCAGGTGTTTTCAAAAAGTTAAAAGGTTCCGGCCATACAGTCACCTTTAATCGCTTTCCCTCTTCTGTGCTGACACCCTCCAGACGATATCGCATACCCTGATGGCACCCGGTAAATTCGGTTTTCTTTAAGTAATCCATTGACAATATATCTTCTCGTTGAATCATCTTTCTATCCTCAACATTCTTAATCTACTTTTCGGTAAAAAACAACATCTATAAATTAGTATATACTATATCAGCTCTCTTTTCCAGTACTTTTTACAAGATACGAAAAATAGACAAAAAATGAGCAACGGGTCATACGCTGCTCATTTCCCTTTTCAGCTGTTTCATAATTTTCTTCTCTAAACGGGATATATAAGATTGAGAAATGCCCAAAAGATTTGCCACCTCTTTCTGGGTCATCTCCTGACCGTCTCTTGTTCCCAGGCCGAATCTCAGATTGATGATAGTCCTTTCTCTTTCCGAAAGCCTGCCCACCGCTTTCATCAGAAGCTTGCGCTCCACTTCATTTTCCAGATCCCGATAGATCACATCCTCATCCGTACCAAGAATATCTGATAACAGCAGTTCATTGCCATCCCAATCCACATTCAGTGGCTCATCGATAGAAACCTCCAGTCTGGTCTTATTATTCCTTCGCAGATACATCAATATCTCATTTTCGATACAGCGGGATGCATATGTGGCTAGTTTTATTTTCTTTTCTGGATCAAAGGTATTGATGGATTTAATCAGGCCAATGGTGCCGATAGAGATCAGATCCTCCACACCTACACCTGTGTTATCAAATTTTTTGGCAATATAAACTACCAGCCGTAAATTATGCTCTATTAGAATGGACTTGGCTTCGTCCTCATATTCTGTTCCCAGATCATTTATGACTTCTGTCTCTTTCTCCACCTCAAGGGGTGGTGGAAGCACCTCTGCCCCTCCTATGTAATGAATATCCCCTTTCTTCGGTAACAATATATTTTCCCGGCGCATCATCTTAAATTGCAGCTTCCCGGGAATAGCTATTTTTATTATCATGTCATACCTCCAACTTGGGCTTTTTACTCTGCCCCTGCTCAGAATGATCCCTTTCCCCGGCATAAAGCATCATAGGATTTAGAATCATACAGTATCCGCCTGACTGAGCAATTTCTCCTTCCACAATTCCGATATAAATATTTTTACAGCTCTTTATAAGACCATTATGGTTGATCTTTATTTCCGGCACAAGGTATCCATAGAGAATTCCCCGATTCTTTCCAACGCTATGATATGGGATTACCCGAAAACCTTCCGGACTACCGGTTCTCCACAAGCCCTCAAAGACGCTTTTTTCCAATATACATACAGGTTTACCACTAACAGGCTCTATAAGGCTGTTTCCAGTGTCCATAAGGGCATTCACCATTATCCTGGCGCCCTTGCCTATCAGCTCTACTTTGCACAGATGAGACTGTGCTCTGCGCCGTATCATACGGGACACTTCCATGAAAACCAGCGCACCCAGTCCCATGATTCCTAAAAGACCTCTTATCGGTGTTTCACCCCCAGGTATAATACGCAGCAAACACAAGAGCGCACCACCCAAGAGAAAAGTAACTGTCAGCAATAATTTTGCAACCTGCCAAAAGGCTTTGATATGACACGGACCAAAAACTGCCAGAATCATCATTACCGCAGAAGTGGGAAATAATATGGCAGCCTTGATCCACCCTACACCCGGAATCAAAAAGGGAAGCAGATACAAACAAGCGCCCAGAGCGGCACCTATATATACCCTTCTGCGAGTGGCAGTTCGCAGAAGGATGATATTTACCAGCTCCAGACAATACAAATTCATCACAAAATTCAACAGCAAAAGGCTGTCTATGTATATTTCGTAATACACCTTTCTACCCCTTTCTCCACTACAGTATAGCTTGAAATGGGTGCATATTTTGTCGGAAAGTGGGCCGAAAAGGCGGATTTTTCCCGCGCTTTTCGACAGGGGGGCCGTTCGCAGGTGGGTCGTAAGAGACAGGCGGGGCGGTGGGGGAGGTCCGTACGGCGGCACGCTCTCGCTCCGTGAAAAACGTAGCGGTACTAGGCCGCGTGAAATACCGCGGCCAAGGACCGACGTTTTTCAAGGGCCTTT
>JAZQGM010000046.1:0-30762 GCA_045540075.1 Acetatifactor sp.
CACCCTTCCCTCTGTCCCATCCCTTACTTATGGTCTCAGGCCAGCGGTCCCCCTCCGGGCGCGCCCCCCCCTTCGCATAATCCTCCCCAGATTGCGGCATACTAATCCCAAAACCAATTACGGAGGCAACAATGATACAAAAATGGTGGCAAAAATCAGTAATCTATCAGATATATCCCCGTAGCTTTCAAGACAGTAACGGAGATGGTATCGGAGATCTGAACGGTATTATACAGAGGCTGGATTACCTGGCAGATCTGGGAATCAACGCTATCTGGCTTTCTCCTGTATGTCGTTCCCCCCAGGATGACAATGGCTATGATATCTCTGATTATCAGGAAATAGACCCCATGTTCGGCAGCATGGAAGACATGGAACGTTTGTTTCAAGAGGCAGCAAAGCGTGATATCCGGATCATCATAGACCTGGTGTTGAATCATACCTCTGATGAGCATCGATGGTTTATAGAAGCCAGAAAAAGTAAAGATAATCCCTATCACGGTTATTATGTGTGGAGAGACGGCGAGGTGGGCCATCCGCCCAACGATATGAGAGGCGTCTTTGGCGGTTCGGCGTGGGAGTGGGTGCCGGAACTTAAGCAGTATTATTTTCACCAGTTTTCACCAAAGCAGCCGGATTTAAATTGGGAGAATCCGAAAGTCCGCAGAGAGATTTATGATATGATTCTTTGGTGGATGGACAAGGGTGCAGGAGGTTTTCGGCTGGATGTGATCGACCAGATCGCCAAAGAGCCGGATAGGAAGATTACCGGCAATGGTCCTAAGCTGCATGAGTTCTTAAGGGAGTTGAGCCGGGAGACCTTTGGGAAGTGTGACCTGCTCACGGTAGGTGAGGCTTGGGGAGCAGACCTTGAACGTGCAAGGCTTTACAGTGCTCCTGACGGCAGTGAATTTTCCATGGTGTTCCAGTTTGAACACATTGGTTTGGACCAACAGGAGGGCAAGGGTAAATGGGATCTGGCACCGCTGCCTTTTCTGAAATTAAAGGAGGTCTTGAGTCGGTGGCAGACCGGACTGTACAATTGTGGTTGGAACAGTTTGTTCTGGAATAATCATGACCTGCCCCGCATTGTCTCCCGATGGGGAAATGATAAGGAATATCGGGTAGAGTCAGCCAAAATGTTGGGACTTTTGCTTCATGGTATGCAGGGGACGCCTTATATCTATCAGGGCGAAGAGTTGGGAATGACCAATGTGCAGTACGGGATTGAGGATTACCGGGATATTGAGATCCGTAATATGTACCGGGAGCATCTGGGACAAGGGTATGACGAGAAGGATGTGATGCAGTCCATCTATGCCAAGGGCCGGGACAATGCCCGCACGCCCATGCAATGGGATGCTACAGAGAATGCCGGGTTTACCAAAGGAACGCCCTGGATCAAGGTCAATCCCAATTATATAGAGATCAATGGAGCAAGCCAGGTGAAAGATCCGGATTCGGTTTTCAACTTTTATAAGAAACTGGTACAGCTGAGAAAAGAGTATGATGTGCTGGTGGATGGAAAATATGAACTTTTACTTTCGGAAGATCCGGATATCTTTGCTTATACCAGGGAAAATCAGGAACAGAAGCTTTTGATCATCTGTAATTTCTTTGACAGGAGGCCAAAGCTGCCCCTTCAGGAAGCATTACAAGGTATGGAGCTGATTCTGTGCAATTATGATTGTGGGAAGGAGGCTATGCGGGAGCTTCGGCCTTACGAGGCAAGAATGTACTTTAGGACAAAATAATACACTCAGGGAAATCGTAGGGTTTCCCTGAGTGATTTTTTTAAATCCGGAGTCGGGCGGACATTGCCTCATAGGCAGGCACAGGCACACCGTAGCGGGCTCCCATGCGGACTACCTCGTGGACAAGACCATCTACTTCAGACTGCTTTCCATCCCGGATGTCCCGGTGCATGGAGGCGGTGGCATGGGGAGCCAGGCCATCCATAAGCTTCAGATTGATATCTACGATGTCATCAGGCAGAGCAATTCCCATAGCTTCTGACAGAGCCTTCACTTCCTGCACCAGGGCGATAAAAGTATCCCGCAGAGGTCCCACGGTTTGTACAGCATCTGCGGTCACATCATAGCCTGCACCTACTGCAGCCATGGGGGACACGAAAGAGAATTTCTGCAGCGTGTCTTTCTCCACCTGTGAAGAGAGAAGGGGCTGAATGCCTGCATCAGCAAGATCATCCCTTATCAATTCCAGGGTGGGCATTACTTTTTCGCGAATAGAATGGCAGGTACCCTGACGCAGACCGAACACCACCCGGAAAATCCTGCCGGACATTAGGATAGTGCCGGGCTTCTTGATCTGGGATGCGATGTAGATACATCCATCTGTAACATGGAGTCCCGGCAGCATCTCCTGCAGCTTGCGACCGGTACCATATATGTTTAAAATGGGGATAACTATAGTGTGGGGAGCAGCCACCCTGTGGATAAAAGGAACCGTCTCGTTTAAGGAGTAGCCTTTCACACAGACAATGATCACGTCGGGAGTGTCCGTATAGTCATCCATTGTACAGGTTTTTACCGGTACTGTAAAATTTCCATCAGGTGTCTCAAAATGAAGACCATTTTCTTGCATCTTTAAAAGATGAGCTCCTCTGGCGATCAGTGTGACATCTTTTCCTGCTCTGGATAGGAAGCCGCCGATGGCTCCGCCTGTACCGCCGGCTCCGATAATTACATATTTCATACAACGTTACCTCACATGTTTGCTCAAAAACTTCACAATATTATAGCATGGATGCCGGGAAAAAAACAAGTGCAGAGTATTTTTATGCATATCCCCTTGCAAAAATATGATTAATGTAATAAAATAAAAGGTGGAAACGTATGGACACATAAAAGGGGAGGAGGTCATACATGGAAACAGCAGCTTACAAGAGTGAGGAAATGTCCCATATTTATGGGGTTTATCGCTGTCAAAATGATCTTCGGCTGACTTTAAATAGTGATGCAAGGCAGTTGTCCGGATTGTTTGGGTATTCTGCCAATGAAATAGATACTTGCTTTCAAAATAGCCTGTTGGGGCTGACAACTTCTGATGAGAGGGTGAAGCTGAGAGCAAGTCTTGATGCGCAGTTGGCGGAAGGAGACAGTATAGAGATCTTGATTCCCGTTCAGCATAAGAACGGGGAGATGATCTGGGTGTTGAACCGCGGGTGCCGTATGGCGGGAGCGGATGGTCGGGAGTATCTGCAAGGTGTGTTGGTGGATATTACCAGATCAAAGCAACTATACGATGAGCAGAAAAAGGCACAGAAGAAGACAGTGCATGATCTGCAGGAGCAGGCAGAGAAGGATGAATTGACCAAGCTTTTCAATGTACGCACTGCCAGAAGGCTGGCAGAGGAGTATCTTGCCCGGGAAGATGCGGGCAAATGTGCATTGATGATCATTGACCTGGATGATTTTAAACATGTAAATGATCAGTATGGTCACATGTTTGGGAATGAAGTGCTGGCAAAGGCTGCCAGAACTATTAGTCAGTTGTTTCGATCTCAAGATGTCGTAGGACGGATCGGTGGGGATGAGTTTATCGTTCTGATGAAGGATGTGTCAGACAGGCAGCTGGTGGATAAGCGGTGTCAACAGTTGATCGCAGCTTTCGGGGATGTGTTTGGGGATAAGCAGGGCGATTGTGAGATCAGTTGTTCTATCGGCGTAGTGTTCTGCGAAGCGGCAGGTGCTGCGTACAATGATTTGTTCTGCTGTGCAGACCGGGCGTTGTATCAGGCTAAGGCGCAGGGGAAAAATCAATTTGTGTTCGGACAGATGGAGTGTCAGAAAAAGGAGCGTTAAGGTGAAGCAAGAAAAGTGTTTTCCATTATCACTTAGTCAACAGAATATTTGGAATCTGGAACGGGCGCTCCCGGGGACTTCCGTGAACAATATCAGCACAACAGTGCGGATTGAAGGGCAGTTGGATTTCCCGGTTCTTCAGGAGAGCATTCATCGGGTACTTCAGAGCGATACTTCTCTGTGCACCAGGATGACGATGGTCGATGGAGAGCTCATGCAGTATCATGCACCCTATGAGAGAGAAGATTTTCCGGTGTATGATTTTACCAATACCAGCAAAGAAGGCATGGAAAGCTGGGAGACGGCGGTGACGAGAGAGCGGATTCCTGTGGAAGATGGTCCCTTGTATCGTTTTGTGTTGTTTCGGGATACGGAAGCAAGCGGTGGTGTGCTGGTAAAACTGCATCATATTATCGCAGATGGCTGGTCTCAGATCATGATCTGCAATAAGATCGCCCAGACGTATCTGCAGTTACTGTCCGGGGAAGAGCCAACACTTAAGGAAGCACCGGATTATGAGCTGCATGTAATGGAGGAGCAGAAGTATCTGGCATCCAAAGCCTATGGGAAGGATGAGAAGTATTGGAAGCAGATCTTGGAACTGTCCGGGGAACCTTCTGTATTGAAGGCGGTGAACAGTGCGTCAGTCAGTCCGGTGGGCAGGAGGATGAGCTTTGAACTGCCTCAGGTACTCAATCATGCTATCTATTCTTTCTGTCAGGAGAAGAGGGTGGCTCCTTTTGCTGTGTTCTATATGGCTCTGGCAGTGTATTTTAAGAGAATCGGAGGGACAGACCGGTTTACTATCGGTGTGCCTATTTTTAATAGAACCAATTATCTGTTTAAACAGAGTACGGGGATGTTTGTGACCACTTTGCCATTTTACAATGAGATCAATGATGAGTGGACACTGAATGAATTTAATGAGGAACTGATGGAGAAGTGGTATGAGATGCTGCGTCATCAGCGATATCCTTTCTCCCATATTACCAGGCTTGCCGGCGGGGAAGGAAGGTTGTTTCATATTGCTCTTTCCTATCAGGACAGTAAGATATTTGAGAGCAGGGATACTTCTGTGATGCTGTCCGGGCGGTGGCACTATTGCGGATATCAGGCGGAGCAGCTGACCATTCACTTGACCAATTTGAGAGATCATAAGAAGTATGCGGTGGATTACGATTATCTGGCCCAGTTCTTTACGGAGGCGGAGATTACCAGACTGCATTATAATCTGTGTCATATTTTGAATGAAGCATTGGCGGAGCCGGACAAATCCATTCATCAGTTGAGAGTTCTGTCTATGGAGGAGATGGAGCAGCTTCTTTACACCTTCAATGAGACGGATCGGTATCTGGAGGAGCGTTCCGTGTATGATGCCCTGGTGCGTGGTTGTGAGGAGTATACCAATCGTGTGGCGCTGATCTGTGACGGGGAACGTATGACTTATGGTTCCCTTCTGCATAGAAGTGAGCGCTTTGCAGTAGCGTTGACAGGGCAAGGTCTACAAGAGGATGCACTGGTTGCCATTCTGTTACCCAGGAAGTTTGACTTGTTTGCGGCCATGGTGGGTACGCTTAAGGCAGGCTGTGCATATCTTGTGCTTTCAGAAGAGACTCCCGTGGAAAGACTGCGACATATTCTGAAGCAGAGCGGGGCATCTGTGTTGATCACAGGAGAGAAGGGAAGGGCACGTCTGGAAGATTGTCCCGTGCCTGTGTTGATTGCAGAAGATGTGGTGGCAACTAAGGGTATTGCAGCCGGCAGGAAAACAGTTGACAATGAGGCAATTGGTGAGAAGGGGGATGAGAAAGATCAAGTTCCCGGGGATCGACTTGCCTATGTAGTATATACGTCCGGAAGCACAGGGGAGCCCAAAGGTGTGGAGATCACCCACAGGAATGTGTTGAATCTCTCTCAAGAGATGTGCTCTGTTTACGGACAGGGAGCAGTACTGTCTGTATGTAATGTGGGATTTGATGCCTTTATGCTGGAAAGTATTGTGGCGCTGCTAAACGGCAGAACCATTGTGCTGCCGGCAGAGGAAGAGCTGGAGTCGCCGGAGCGACTGGCTGCATTGATCAATGGGTATGCGGTAGGATATTTTGCTATGACGCCCTCCAGGCTTTCTGCGCTTCTTCAGAATCGTACCTTCCGTTCCGTCATGTGGAAGATGGAAAGTATTGTGTGCGGAGGAGAAGCTTTCCCCACAGAACTTTTAAAGAAGTTAAAGAAGTTAACTCATGCCAGAATATACAATCAATACGGACCGTCTGAGACTACGGTGGCTGTAAGTATGAAGGAATTGTCCCATGCTGACAGGATCACCGCCGGTCGTCCTATGGGAAATTGTAGGCTGTATGTACTGGATCAGTGGATGAACCCGTTGCCGGTGGGCGGCTATGGGCAACTTTATGTGGGCGGTAAATGTGTGGGCCGAGGTTACCGGAATCGGCCGGAACTTACGGCAAAGAGTTTTCGGGATAACCCGTTTGTGGTGGAGGATCGGATTTATTCTACCGGAGATATTGCCACTTGGACACCGGAGGGTGAGATCGTGCTGACCGGGCGTCTGGATAAACAGGTGAAGTTACGGGGACTTAGAATAGAGCCACAGGAAGTGGCATCATGTCTGGAATCTTATCCCGGTGTGTTTGCTGCAGCGGCCAGAGTGTGTGAAATCAATGGCCAGTCAGTGTTGGGTGCTTATTATTGTGGGCAGGGGAATATCAACGAAGCACAGTTGCTGGCCCATCTGGCAACCTATCTGCCCAGATATATGGTGCCTGCATTCCTGATCAGGTTGGAACAAATGCCCATGAATGCCAATGGAAAGGTGGATGAAGCACGTCTTCCCATGCCTCAGGAGGATGCCCAGGATTACCGGATGTCTGATACTGCACAGGTGATACTGGATATTTTCCGTACAGTATTGCAGCAGGAAAGCATTCAGGGAGGCAGTGATTATTTCCTGGCAGGAGGTAATTCGCTGAACGCTATGGAATGCATCGCCCGGATGGAGGAGCGGCTTGGGCGCAGAGTGCGGATCGCAGACCTGTATGCCTGCAGGAGCGCATGGAAGCTGGCAGCATTCCTGGATGGAGACCTGCCAAGTCAGACGTTGACTCTTTCCGCGGCATTAGCTCAAAAGGACAGTGCATATCACACATTCCGTAAGGCGCCGTTATATACAGAGTATGATCTTTCTCCCATACAGCAGGGAATTTATATACAGTCCATATTGGACGACAGTGGATTTGCTTATCACATGCCGGGGGCATTTGTGCTGAAGAAGGAGCCGGACAGAGAGCGGCTAACGGCTGCTTTTGCACAGTTGATCCGTGAGGATGCCATTCTTCGTACTGCATATGTGCAGGAAGCGGGCAGGATATATGCCCGGGTGGCCCAGAACATCCCATTTGAAGTGGAGCAGTTGACAGCGGATGATTTTGCCGGAGCATGTCAGGAATTTTTACGTCCTTTTGATCTGGAAAGGGCGCCTTTGCTTCGGGCAGCGCTCTGGAGATCAGAGCAGGATGAGTGGTACCTGTTTGTGGATACCCACCATATCATTAGTGATGGTATGAGTACTCCATTACTACTGAAACGGCTGGATAAGGCTTATGGTGGTGAGACACTCAAAACAGAGTGGAATTATTATGATTATCTCTATACATTGGATGAGGTGGTGAAGCAGGAGGCCGATGCTTCGGGGCAGGATCTGGATTATTGGGTAAGTCACTTAAAGGAGCTTCCCGAGCCTCTTATATTGCCCGCAGATTATGTGCGTCCTAAGAGATTTGATTATCAGGGGAAAGAATATGAGCTGATGCTGACAGAGTCAGAAAGTGAAGCCTGTGCCGACTATTGCAGAGAAAAAGGCATTTCGGAATACGTGCTGTTTCTGGCTTCATTTGGTCTTCTGTTGTCTCAGATCTCGGGTAGAGAAGATTTCGTCATCGGTACACCTGTGGCAGGACGCAGATTCTCTCAGGCAGGAGAGATTTGTGGACCATTTATTAACACGCTGCCCCTTCGTTTGAGACCGGAGGCAGGGCTTACGGTGGGTCAGTGGATCAGCCGTGTACAGGAAGAAGTCACAGGCTTACTGGACCATCAGCAGGTATCTCTGGAGGAGATCATCCAGGCCTTGAAACTTCCCCGGGGAGAGCAGAATGCATTATATCAGGTAATGCTGACCCAAAGTCCTGTGGATGAGACGGCTCTTTTGCTGGATGGAGAGCCCATGACATATGTGCCTGTTGCAACAGGCGCAGTAAAAATGGATATGATCGTAGAGCTGGCACATAAGGAGCGGCCGGTGCTGCGTTTTTCCTATGCAACAAGTGTATTTTTACAGGAGACCATCTGCTTCTATGGCAGATGCATGAAGCAAATTTTACAGGGATTGATAAAAGGGCAGGATAATGTCATCGGGCAGCTTTCTGTACTTTGCCCTGAGGATTACCGGATGTATGTGGAGAATCCTAATTATGAAGTCACTCCTTTTGTCAATCTGCCGATCCATAAGCAGCTGCACAATAAGGTCATGACTATGGGAGAGAGTACGGCAGTGATCTTCCATGGGGAGAAGACATCGTTTGTACAGCTTGAGAAGCGTGCCAACGCCATTGCCACGTTCCTGACAGAGAAAGGGCTTCAGCCCGGTCAGTGTGTGGGCTTATGCCTTGGCAGAACCCCTGATATGATCGCAGCTATGTACGCCGTGCTGAAAGCAGGCGGAGTATATACGTTTATGCTACCTACCTTCCCGGCAGCCAGACTTCAGACTATGTTGGAGTCGTCCGGTGCAGCCATTCTTTTGTATGATGAGATCGCACAGAAACAGCTTCCGCCGGGATTTGTGGAGGAGGGCTTCCCTTGTCCTATGGAAAGGTTACCGGAAGGTGAAGCAGAGAGCTTTGCAGACCGGCCCATGGGAGCAGAAGGGGTGGCAAATGTGCTGTTTACCTCCGGTTCCACCGGTAAACCCAAAGGTGTGATGCTGCGCCATCGTTCTCTGTCCAATCTATGCAGTCAGATGAAGGCTTTGTTGGATCCCATAGAGGGAACGGTACTGTGCTCTACCAATTCTGTGTTTGACTGTTTTGTGGTAGAGACATTGATCGCCCTTTCTCTGGGACGGACAGTGGTGCTTGCGGATGAGGAAGAGATGATGCTTCCCTGGAAGCTGGCAGCATTGGTGGACACCTATCAGACAGGAATTTTTGAAATGACACCTTCCAGATTACAGATGTGCCTGGCAAACGAGGCATTCTGTAAGGCTGCTCACAATATTCGCATCGTGCTGCTTGGCGGTGAGGTGCTTACAGAGGCGTTACTCAAGCAGTTCTATGCCCACAGTAACGGCATCCTGATGAATATGTACGGGCCCACGGAGGCTACCGTATTTACTACCATGGCAGCGGTGCACCCCGGTGATCACATCACTGTGGGCCGGCCGCTGATGAATACCAGGACTTATGTGCTGGATGAGAACAGGCATCCTGTGATCCCTACTGCCTGCGGAGAACTTTATATTGCGGGAGAATGTCTGGCAGCAGGTTATGTATCCCAGCCGGATCTGACGGAGCGTTCCTTTGTAGACGATATCTATTTTCCGGGCGAGAAAATGTACCGCAGTGGAGATCTGGTGCGTCTTCGCTTAGATGGAACCTTTGATTTCATGGGAAGAAGAGATGCACAGGTGAAATTAAACGGACAGAGAGTGGAACTGACAGAGATCACCGGAGCGATCCTGCAGTCCGGCTGCGCGAACCAGGCGGCAACAGTTGCGGTGCGCAAGGAAGATGGTTCCATGGAACTGTGCGCATTTTATCAGGCGGTGAGTCCTGACAAAGGGACGGAAGAAATCACGGCTTATCTGGCGAAAATGCTCCCTGCATATATGATTCCTTCACGGATGATATGTGTGGATGAGATGCCCATGACAGCCACCAACAAGATTGATATACAGACCTTGCAGAAGATGGCAACGCAAGGACGGCAGAATGTCTGCACGGCCGAAGCGCAGCAGCCCGGTCTGGCGTCAGCAGAGGAAAAACAGTGTGAAATGCAAGCTGCACAGCCCAAGAAAGACTGCAAACCGCAGTTGGTGACAGAACTTTCTGTAGAAACCAAGCCGCAGAATCCCTCAGTCACTGTGACTGCATCCTATGTTTTGTCGGTTTGGAATCGGGTGCTCAGTGCACCGGTGACGGACCCGGAAGTATCCTTCTTTGAATTGGGCGGTACTTCCATGGATGCGCTCCGTGTGTTGAGCCACTATTATAATGACCATTTGGAAATGTCACTTTCTGATTTTTATAATAACCCTACTGCTTCAACACAGGCAAAGTTACTTGGTGCTGTGACATATGATGAAGCGGTAGATGAAAGGCAATCAGAAGAACATTGTGTCCCGGAAGGAGGCACAGAAAAAGCTGTGTTAATCACTGGTGCTACAGGTTTCTTTGGTGTACATCTACTCAAGGAATTACTGGAAAAAGGACAGCAGAAAGTGGTTTGTCTGGTGCGTGACGGTGGAAGAAAGCGTCTGCAGGAAACCTTATCCTGGTATTTTGGCCGGGAGTACACAGAGGGTATTGTCTCTCGTATAGATGTGGTGGAAGGTGATCTGGCGCAGGATATGCTGGGCCTGTCCCAAGATGCATATGGACAACTGGCTGACAGGCTGTGTGCAGTCTACCACTGTGCTGCGGATGTGCGTCACTATGCGCCGGACACAGAGAAGTACCTGAACATCAATGTGAGCGGTACTGCTCGCATGCTGGAACTGGCCCGTCAGGCCAAGTGTTCTTTCTACCACATGTCCACTTTAAGCGTCAGTGGTGAACAGTTAAAAGACAGCAGTGTTTCAAAAATATTTACGGAAGAAGACTACGATATCGGTCAGATCTGGGAGAACAATATTTATGTGAAAAGTAAATTCCTGGCAGAAGGGCTGGTGCTTCAGGCTGCCGGGGAGGGAATGGATGTGAAGATCTTCCGCCTGGGAAGACTGGTTGGAAGAGCCTGTGACGGCAAGTTCCAGAAAAATCCCAAGAACAATGCCTTTTATCTACTGATGAAGGGCTTCTGTCAGATCGGTGCCGTTCCCAAGATGGCTGCCGGTGTGAAGATGGATCTGATGCCTGTAGATGTATGTGCCAAAGAAGTGCTTACGCTGACAGAGAGTGCCGGCAGGATCTATCATATCATGAGCCATGATCAGTCCACACTGGAAGAAGTGGTGAAAGCACTGGATGAGAGTGTACGTGTAGTCAGCGATTATGAATTTATCGGCATACTGGATGAAAAGAGCCAGACCATGGACAGAGAACTTCTGGCTATGCTGATGAACTACTGGCATAGCACGAGACTTCAGAGGCAGATGATCACTGTCACTAATAAATTAACAATGAAAGATTTGGCACAAGCAGGAACGGTTCCTGAGATTCCTGCACCGGGACAGATCCTTCAAGGCTTTGTAGATTTTGCAGAGGGAGAGTAACAGATGGTTTCCAATTTATCTTTGGCTATTTTTGCCTGTACATTACTGGCCATTGCAGGTTTTTCCATATGGAGTATTGGCACGAAAAGGAAGAGATACTTGCTTCATAAGTTATTTCTTGCTTTGGGGCTGGCCTATGCCAGTTGGGTGATTCCTCTGATCGTGCTCAGATTTTCAGATTCCACGGATACAGAGCTTATGTGGGTCCTGGATTGTCTGATGCAGCCCGGGGGCGCGTTGTGTTCGCCGATCTATCTGTGTATTGCTGTTACCTTCGTGGAAGGGTATGAACGCATGCAGAAATGGATGAAAGCATTGTTCCTCTTTCCTTTGGTCACAATCCTGGTGGACTGGACCAACCCCCTGCATCACCTGCAGTATGAGAAATTCTCAGTGGTCAGAAGTGAGATCGTATTTGGACCATACATAATCATAAGCGGCGTGGCCAACTATGTATTTCTGATCTCAGCGGTGGCGCTGATGATCCGGTTTGTATTAAAAAACAAGACTTTGCTTTATCTGAAGCAGTGTATTTTATTTACCATCAGCGGATTGTGCCCGTTGGCTGTCAATGCTTATGCAACCTTCAGCGGTAAGGATGTGCCAATCACGGCTACACCTTTAAGTTTTCTGGTGACCCTGATCTTTAATGGAATCGCCATTTATCAGCTGCATATGCTGGACATCACGCCCATAGCCACCAGGCATATATTGGATGGCATCTCAGACGGTTACCTGGTCTTAAGTGATACAGGACTGGTGCTTAGCTTCAACAAGCGGTTTGCATCCCTGTTTGCGGCGCAGTACGGCATCACAGAGAACCGCAACCTTAGTGACTGTGTGAAAAAGGAAGATGTGGCCCGTAAGACGCCGGTCTATAATATGTTGACTGCCATGGAATCCAGCAGGCAGGACGGCACACTCATATCTTATGAACAGGCGGTTACCTTTGAACAGGATGGAAAAGCAAAGAAGAATTACTTTGTGGTAGATGTGTCACCCCTGGAAGTGAATGGCCAGATAGCCGGTTTTGCGGTGCTGTTCAAAGACATTACCCAGCTCAGAGAGAGTATGCAGCAGTTGCAGGACAGTCAGGAGCGGATGATGGAGCAGGAACGTCTGGCTTTCCTGGGACAGATGATTGGAGGACTGGCCCACAACTTAAAGACTCCCATCATGAGCATCTCCGGCTGTGTGGCAGCGGCAGAGGCCCTGGTAGATGAATGTGAGGAAAGCATCGATGATGATCAGGTGACGGAAGAAGATTTCCGGGAGATCTATGGGGAAATGAGAGATTGGTTCCAGAAGGTGAAAGAATCCACCGCATATATGTCCGATATCATCACTGCCATCAAGGGACAGGCTGCCAATATCAGTACAGATGAGAAACTTACCTTCACCATAGAAGAGATGTTGAAGCGCAGTACCTTACTGATGCGCCATGAGTTGTTAAACAGCGGCTGCCGGATGACGGTGAACTGCGAAAAACCCAAAGAGATCGCCCTTCAGGGTGATATCAACAACCTGGTGCAGGTGTTGGGTAATCTGTTGTCCAACGCTATCTATGCTCAGAAACAGGCCGGTGGCGGAGAGATTGAAGTGGAGATCACTCCGGATCAGGATAACCTGCATATTATGGTAAAAGACAGGGGTGCCGGAGTCAGTGAGCATGTGAAAGCCAAATTATTTAAGACCATGGTAACCAGCAAAGGTACCATGGGAACCGGTTTAGGACTCTATATCTCCAATGCGGTGATCAGAGGCAAATTCCGGGGAACCATGTGGGTAAAGGATCGTGAAGGCGGAGGAAGTGTGTTTGGCATTTCTATACCTTTAGAGCTGGTACATATCAGTTAGTGAAAGCATAAGCGGCAAAAGCGGTTAAAGCAAGACAGAAGGCAAAAGTGAGGTTTGCAGAAGATGAGAAGGAGTAAATTAGTAACCCCAAAGCAGATATCCATACTAACGGTAGATGATGACCCCATCATCACCGATACCATTGAGTCATACTTCAAACGTTCCGGCTACCATGTGGAGATTGAGAACAATCCCAGCTTGGCGATCGAGCGTGTGCGCACGGGCAAATTTGACATTATGCTGCTGGATTTTCTGATGACACCCATCTGCGGAGATCAGGTGGTAGAGGAAATCAGAAAATTCAATCAGGATCTTTATATTATTCTGTTGACGGGACATAAGAGCATGGCACCGCCCATAAAGACCATCAGGCAGCTGGATATCCAGGGATATTATGAAAAAGATGAGCGGTTTGATCAGTTGGAGCTGCTGGTGGAGTCTTGTGTCAAATCCATTCGTCAGATGAGAACCATCCGTGAATACCAGGCAGAGCTGGAGAAGGCATATATGCAGACCATTGAGACTCTTAGGTATGTGGTAGAATCCAGGGACAAGGAGACAAAGGGACATTCTGAGCGGGTGTCCGGTCTGGCAGCAGCCATAGCAGAAGAGATGGGCATGACCCCGCAGGAGACGGACAGAATCCGTGTGGCAGGCCTGTTCCATGACATCGGTAAGATCGGTGTCCCAGATGCGATTCTGTTAAAGAACGGTCCCTTGACAGATGAGGAGTTCGTAGAGATCAAGAAGCATCCGGCGGGAGGAGAGAAGATTCTGTCTACCTACACTCCGTTCAAGGACATCCTGTCCATCGTGAGAGGACATCATGAGCGTTTTGACGGCAGCGGTTATCCTGACAGGCTGGCGGGAGATGCCATCTGTATGGGAGCCAGAATCATTGCAGTGGCAGATGCCTTTGATGCCATGATATCGAACAGGACATACAGACCGGGTCTGGGATTTGATAACACCATGGAGCGGATTGAGGCAGGAAGAAACACCCAGTTTGACACCATTGTGGTAGATGCATTGCAGCATCTGATAGGCAGACTGGGACAGGAAGCATTTATCCAGCGCTTCTGTAGATAGGAGAGACAGATGAAAAAATACCCTTTAAATCAAGTACAGTACTACACCCGGTTTCGGGATATGATAGAGGATCTGGCAGACAAATACGGTGAGAGTCCGGCCATCTCCTGGTTCACACGCAAACAAGAAGAACAGGGTGTGACTTATAAGCAGCTTCGGGATGACGTGCGTCACCTGCAGGAGAAGATCATACAGATGGGCCTGGCCGGCAAGCATCTGGCAGTGGTAGGTGAGAACAGTTATGAGTGGCTGGTAGTATACTTTGCTGCTAATTACTGTGGTAGCGTGGCAGTGTGCATCGATATCGAACAGCCGGATGAGACCATCCTGCAGATGCTTACTATGGCGGATGTCAGTGCCATTTTTACGGTACCGGCTTATGTGGAGATCTGCAGCCAATATGTGGAGTGCATGAAGCAGACAGACCAGGAAGGTCTGTCCGGGCAGATGTTCTTACTCAATGGTAAATCAGAAAATATCCCAACTGTGAGAAGTCTCATCGAGGAAGGTTCTGCCATCTGGCAGGAAGGTAGGCAGGATCAGGAGATGGATGAAAAAGTAAAACCGGAAGATACAGCAGCCATTGTGTTCACTTCCGGAACTACCAATTATTCCAAACCGGTAATGCTTAGTCAGATGGCCATTCTCACCAATGCATCAGACGCCCTTGCCAATGTAAAGATCGGAGACAGAACCTTTACGTCTCTGCCTTTTTATCATACTTACGGACTGACTTGTTCTGTGCTGTCCATGTTGATCCCGGGATCCCACCTGTATATCAACGGCAACCTTAAGACCGTCATGCGTGATATCCAGCTGGCTAAGCCCCACACCATGCTGACTGTGCCGCTGATGCTGGAGACCATCCACAGTAAGATCTGGCTGGCAGCAGAACAGAACGGCCAGACAGAGGGCTTAAAGAAACTGTTGTGGATCCGCAAGATCCTCTTCAAGCTGGGTTGTCGCAACAGCGGCAAACGCCTGGATATGATCCGGGAAAAGAGTATGGGTACCATTAAGCTGATCATCTGCGGAGGTGCCCATGTAAGCAGTGAGATCACAGAAGAATTCTATTACATGGGAGTGACAGTCCTTCAAGGATACGGCATTACCGAGTGTGCTCCTTTGGTAAGTGTGAATCGAAACGAGGCCAATAAATTTGATTCTGTAGGACTTGTGACGGCCAACTGTGAAGTGAAAATTGAGGATGGTGAGATTCTGGTTCGGGGTAAAAATGTGATGAAAGGCTACTACAAACTGCCCGAACTTACCGCCGAAGCCATGAAAGGTGAGTGGTTCTGCACAGGTGACGTGGGTGAGATCGACAAGGATGGTTTCCTCTATATCACCGGCCGCAAGAAGAATCTGATCGTCTTTAAAAACGGTAAAAAAGTATCTCCGGAGAAATTGGAGGAGAAGATTAAGAGCATTTCTCTGGTTAAGGATGTGGTGGTATACGGAGCCGCCAGCGGCGTGTCTACTGACGATGTACAGCTGGTAGCCAGCATCTATCCGGATCAGGAGAGAGTGGAAGGCATGACATCTTATGAGATCCTTGAGAATCTGCAGGAAGAGATCAATGTGATCAACAACGACCTGCCGCTGTACCAACAGATCCAGATGATCAATATCAGAGAACAGGAATTTTCCAAGACGGCCATGCAGAAGATTAAGAGGCATTTGATATAAGGAGACGTAAATGGAAGAACAACTTTTTACTTTTATACAAGACATAGTGAGTGAAGTCACAGGCAAGAAGGGATTGGTGTACGATACAGATTTCGTAAAAGATCTGGGACTGAACTCCTTCGACATTATGAATGTGGTGTGCGCATTTGAGGAGCATTTTGATATGGAAATTCCTAACCGCGATGTATGGCAGCTTCGGCAGGTGAAAGATGTGATTGAGTATATGATCAAGAGAGGGATTACGGAAATAAGCTAAAATAGGAAGGGGTGTTGGCTTTAGATGAATAAAAGTTTCCCTATATTACAAGTCCGATTATTTGGTAAGGAAAGAATTACATATGGTGATACGCCGATTTTGTATGGAAGAAATAGCATTACAAAAGCAATGAAACTGTTGCTTATTCTTCTGTACCGTGGTAGGGAAGGGATTACTCGCAACAAGCTTCTGGAAGATTTGTACGGAAGGGAAGAGTTATCTGATTCTGCCAATAATCTGCGAGTGACGATTCATCGTTTGAAGAAGATGCTATTAGATGCAGGACTACCGGATTATGAATATATTGTTTCTAAAGGAGGTCTCTACTATTGGGATAGTCCCATGGAGACTATAGTGGATGCCATTGTATTCAAAAACCTCATCATAAGTGCAGATGAGGAGACAGATGACAAGAAGAAGTGCACCATGTTACTGCAAGCGTGTCAAATGTATACCGGAGAGTTCATGCAGAAATTGTCAGGCGACGACTGGGTATTAATGGAAAGTGTGCAATTTAAGGATTTGTATACCCAAGCGCTTCAGGAAGTCTGCGCGTTTTTAATGGACCAGAAGGAATACACACAAGTGCTGCGTATCGTGGAACCGGCCTGCGAGATGTATCCTTTTGATGAATGGCAGTCAATTAGAATTGCATGCTATATTGCCATGAACCGTTTTAAAGATGCGCTGAAAGAGTATGAGGATACAGCGAAATTCCTGATGGAAGAACTGGGTGTTTCTCCTTCTGAGAGAATGATGGAACAGTTTGCAGTTATGAGTGAGCATATCAGCAATCGTCCTCATATCATTACAGAAATCAAAGGGGATCTACAAGAGGAAAAGGAAGAAAGAGGAGCACTTTTCTGTTCATTTCCGGGGTTCCGCGATGCATATCGCGTGATACGCCGAGGGATGGAACGTAATGGACAGTCAGTGTATTTGTTGTTGTGTACATTAATAGATGGAAAAGGCCGGCCCATGGAAGAATCTGAAAAGTTGGAAGAAATGTCAGAAGGTCTCTGCCTGGCGATTCAGAGTTCTCTCAGGCGCACAGATTCCTTTACCAGATATAATCGTTCCCAATATCTTGTGATGTTGGTTGGGACGAATAAAGAGAATTGTCAGATTGCTATAAACAGAATTGTCAGCTGTTTTTCAAGAGAACATAAGGCCTGGGGGAGCCACTTGGAATGCAGTGTAACATCCTTGTTGGATGTAGAATTTTAAATCATAAATACATAATGAAATTGGAGATTAATGATGCAGACAAGAAAATTTGGTATAAATTTCCGGACCCCCAATTTAATGAATATTTGTGTTGATCAGCTTAATGAAGGCGAAATTGGAGGAAGATTTTATCATTGTTACAACCAAGAACCCATTCAATTCACCAATGTAGTCGAGCTTCTCAGGGAGGCGGAGAAATTGTTTGATAATATTTCCTTCCCTCAGGCATCTACAAAGACACGTAGTTTTGTGGAAAAAGTACAGGTGCAGGTAAGGCGTATGCAAAGACCTGAACCGGTGGTTGATCAGGAGAGTGTGATCAGTCATAATGGTAAGCTGGGCACTTTTGTTACAACCGTAAAATTTCGACAGAATTCTACCTGGCAGGGAGAGTTTTATTGGTTAGAAGGAGAAAAGTCTTTGAAATTCTCCAATACATTGGATTTTATAAAGCAAATTGATATGGCATTACAATAAATCCTAAAATTTTTTCTATTTGTAATGTTTTTCGTAACACTAAGTAATGTACTATAGGTATATAGTGTAAACTATACGCGATAAGGAGATAAAGAACTGTGAAGAGTGGATTGGAAAGAAACAAAGGAACATTTATTATAAAAATCATCAATAAGCAAAACTCCACTTGGCAGGGAAGTATTACGTGGGTGGAGAAGCAAAAGACCCAGAATTTCAGAAGTGCTTTGGAGATGTTGAAGATGATGGATGAAGTTCTGGATGGAGACATTGTAATAGAAAAAGGAGACAGCCATGAAGAAAACGGCGGCGAATTACAAGACTAAGAAAAGGATTCTGACAATATTCCTCTGTGCTGCGTTGATACTGAATGGAGGCATATCGGTACTGGCAGATACCGGGGAAGGTAATAATGGGAGTGATAATGTCGGTAATCATAGCATCAACGGTACAGTGTCACCGGGAGATGTAAGTGGTGGAGAAGTGATAATTGCCGGTGATTTAGAAGTAAACGCAGTCATATATGACAAGGGCGATTATGATGATCATACATTTGAACTGGAATTGGAAGCGTGGGTTGCAGGAACGCCGGATGAAGAGACATCACTTGTTAAAACAAGTTCCGAGTTGGACGCAGCTACAGTTTTGAAAAGCAGGCTCACTGATTATTTTGACTATGATTGTACCTGTGAAGGAGAAGAACACAGTTGTATTTCAGTATATACATCTTGTTGGGATGGAAATAAATTTTTAGATGCTGTACAGATATATCCTATAGTAGAAGCAGGGAAAGATGATGTGAAAGTTACTTTTGACGGTAAGACAATGGAGGTAACCGGATTTTCTTACAAAGATCACCCGGTAGCTCAGGGAGATATTACAGGGATAGGGCAAAAGATAATCGTAAAGATACCCGTAGAAACAGCAGTTGGTTTCTGGGGAGGCAATAATGTACCTGTGATGGAATCGTCTACGGCAATTTATAGGAATGGGCAGGTAGAGAAAGCATTCCCTGTACCGGAAGCAAATGTCCCGCTTTCTGTAAATGTAGCTGCTCAGGACAGAACCATATATTATGGCGGTGAGATATCCGGAGGAGATTTGTTAAGTAGTGTGACTGCCGGTTATCAGACCACAGGATCAACGGATGGATCAGGTAATGTGGCAGTGAATGGAGATGGTACCTTTACACCTACAGCAGAGTGGATGGATGATTACGCTGTCATCACATGGACCACATATGCCGACCGTGGTTTTGAAGGTGGAATAGTAAGCCTTCCGGGAGATTGTGTAAGTAAGGTTTGTACAGAGGATTATGGGTTTGCTGTGAAAATGTCGCCAATCGCAGAAGCATCTGATAATAACCACCATCCCGGTGTGAATGCAGGGGGCGGAGCCATTGCCGGAACAGCTGTAGGGAAAGAGGGAGTCAGTGCCGGTGATACAGCGCATGTATATGTATTGATTCCTGTTATTACTTTTAAGGATACTACAATCTATCGCGGATTTATACCGGATGACATTTATTTTGAAACTTATAATAAAGTATCTGTGGATTGGATGGAGATGACTGGAAAAGATCCTTATACATACCCGTCTGCTGATCCGACGGGCCAACCTGAATTGACCTTCACCTATACACCGGAGTATCTGGATTATATCACAGACACGAAAGTAAGGGTGGCGGTTGAAAGCACCAACGATAATGATGCAGAGTCTATCTATGTATCAAATGTAGCCATATTCGGCGGGACATTGAATGCATGTACGGAAGGTGAAAGCAATCAGTTTAACATTATTGTTGCCTATAAGGCTCCCTTTGAGTTGCCGGCAACAGGCGGTGTGGGTACCTTGGGATACACATTGACAGGAATACTGCTCCTTATGGGCGCTGTAATACTCATGTATAAAAAACAGCACAGGATTTAACATGATTTGGAGGATGGAAGAATGATAATAGAGAAAGGAAGACAAAGGGCAAGTGCATGTGTTCTGGTGATAGCAATAATCTTCTCGGTATTGATCTTATCGAAGGTATATGCTGCTGTCGCTGTGCAGACTGATAAAATATGTACCCTGCAAATTGACATGAGAGAATGTGGATTTCAGGAATTACATGGTGTATCAGCACTTCCAATAGAAGTCTCTCTTTATAAAGTGGCAGATATTGATGTGTCGGGCACTTATACTGCGGTATCCTCCTTTGAGGCTCTGTCAGAAGATTTAGAAGGCATAGATTCTGATATGTTGCCTGAAGAATGGAAAGAGATGGCGCAAAAAGCCAAAAGCCAAATTGAAACAAAGGCAGAAACAGCCACGGCAGTGGGAATTACGGAACATGGCATGACGGTAATTGATAATCTGGAGACGGGATTATATCTGGTAGATGCCAAGGAAGTTATTTCACAAGATTATATGTATGAATTTACACCATTCTTGGTTTCGCTGCCCAACAATTATTATTATAGTACGAACAACGATACTTGGGTGTATGATTTGATCGGCGAACATGCGATCAGTTTGAAAGTAGTGAGGGAAGATCGTCTTGGAGACCTTGTGATCAACAAAGAACTGGACGTTTACAATGGGACAGTAGGCGGTGCTACCTTTGTGTTCGGGATTGAAGCGACTAAGACGGATTTAGATGTGAAGGAAGGGGATCTGGATCGGATCAAAGTTGTTTACAGC
Organism: Acetatifactor sp.; assembly: GCA_045540075.1. Classification (GTDB taxonomy): domain Bacteria; phylum Bacillota; class Clostridia; order Lachnospirales; family Lachnospiraceae; genus Acetatifactor. The sequence continues at coordinate 20,615 of JAZQGM010000046.1, forward strand.
GATGTGGTTTCCATGACATTTACGGAAGCCGGAACAGACAGTATCACCATCAAAAATCTGCCGGCAGGAGCAGAAGTGACTGTGACAGAAATTTACAGTGGAGCCAGTTACAAACTGACCACAGAACCTTCCGTGACAAAGAAGATCCGAGCGGGGGAAGAAGCGGAAGTGACATTTGAGAACACCTATGATTACCGTTTCAATGGTGGCAGCGGTGTTGTGAACAGTTTCATATATGACAGTGAAACGAAGGAATGGCAGCATGTACAGTCAGAGGACTCAACACCGTAAAGGAGGTATGGAGGAATGAAAAAGAATACATTGAGATCCATTTGCCTCGCAGCGGCTGCGCTGATACTGACGGCAGGAGTCGCTGTCGGAGGTGTGATGGCTTATTTTACCACATATGTAACTGCAAAAGGCGGATATACTGTGGAGCTTGGATTTACCAAAACAGAAATTGAAGAAGAAGTAGAATATGGCAAGAAAGTAATCACGTTGAGCAATACAGGTGACTATGATTGTTATGTCAGGTTGAAAGCACTTACCGGTGATGCATACAAGGATAGTCTGGTATATTCTGAGCCGGAAGATGCAGGCAATTGGACACCCGGGGCAGATGGGTATTATTACTATAACAGTATTGTGCCACCTTTGGAAACGACATCACAGCTGGTGGTGAGATTTGCTTTTCCACAGGACAAAGAGCCCACAGACTTTAATGTTATTATCATTCAGGAGTGTACACCGGTGCTTTATGATGAATACGGTGCACCATACGCTGACTGGAATGTAGTGGCTGATGTAAGCCGGTCTGTCTATAAAGGGGAGGGTGAGCAGTGAAAAAGAAAATATTAAAAAAGCAACCGATCATCCTTCTTGTTATCGCAGCTGTGTTAATGTTGGCCAGTGCGGTAGGAAGTACCCAGGCTGCATTGACTTATTATAGTGAAACATATACAGCCGGGACCACTCTCTATCATATCGGTGTCACCTTAACAGAAAATGATACGGATATTAGTTGGAGAGATTATATTGCAGAAGCTGATTGGCATGAATACACAGGAAATCTTCTGGAAAATATGTTGGGTAAAGATGAAAAGCTGGCATTGGGAAAGTCTTATGATGAGGTGTTGGCGGTACGCAATACCGGTGGAATTGACACTTATGTGCGAGTGACCCTGACAAAAAGCTGGCAGGATGACAAGGGGGTAAAAAACCCTACACTTTCTCCCCAATTAATTGATCTGAACATCATAACCGGAACAAATGACTGGATCATTGATAAATCAGCATCTACGGCTGAGCGTACTGTATTATATTACACAAAAGTATTGGCTGTTGGCGAGACTACTCCGGCATTTACAGATACTCTTAGAATCGATCCTTCCATCGGTACGAAGGTGACTGAACTGGTGGAGACAGAGACAAAAAACGGAAAAGAATACAAGACCATTACTTTTGAATATGAGTACGATGGGTATGCATTCGAGATCGAGGCAGAAGTAGATGCGGTACAGACTCATAATGTTGTAGATGCCGTTAAGAGTGCCTGGGGTGTTGATGTAGAGATTTCAGAAAATGGAATTTTGAGCTTAAAGTAGAAGGAGGTACAGAATAGTATGTGGAAAAAGAGAATGTGCCTTACCGTAGCAAACTTTGCCGTGGCTGTTTTTCTCATGGCAGCGGCTCCGCTCATTGCAAATGCAGAAGATTTTCAGGGCTCCGACGGATGGCTGGTAGAATTTCTGGGAGCAGAGCTTATCAGCAATTTTCAGAGCAATCAGATTCAGGAAGAAATTTACAATATTCAGCCCGGTGACAGTGTATATTTTGAGGTTGCGCTGACCAATAAGGCAGATTTTACAACGGATTGGTACATGACCAATGAAGTACTTAGTACATTGGAAGAAAGCAATAATTGTGCAGAAGGCGGCGCCTATACATACATTCTTACTTATGTGGATCCGGAAGGAACAGAGAATGTTCTTTATAACAGTGAGGTTGTAGGTGGAGAAGAAGATACTACATTAGAGGGCGAAGGTCTGCATCAGGCTACGAACAATCTGGAAGAATACTTTTTCCTGGATAGATTGCAGGCGGGAGAAGGCGGCTCTGTCAGCCTTTATGTAAAGCTTGACGGAGAGACACAGGGTAATGATTATCAGGATACCCTGGCCAGGTTGCAAGTGAATTTTGCAGTGGAAAAGGTACTTACAGAGACGATCACTAATCATATCACGATCACAGAGAGAAGAGAGATCACCAATATTATTACCAATGCACCTAAGACCGGAGATGAGACCCCCATTGCGCTGTTTAGTGTGTTGGCATTAGGTTGCGGTATTCTACTTTTTGTATTGGCATTGAGTGCTATGAAGAGAAATCGTCATGAGAAAGGGGAGCAGCACGAATGAAAATGTGGAAAAAGTTCATGACTTTGGTATTCGCCTGTGTATTGCTCCTTAGCTTCCGGGCATGTGATGTGCTTGCAGCAGAGCAGTCCTATACTTACAGAGTCACCATTTATGCAGGGATTCAGGGTACGTTTAGCGGGGCGGAAGGTCTGGTGCTGAGCAATAAGGAAGCTGTGGTTACGCAGGAAGAGGACAAAATAATAATAAGTGGTCTGCAATATGGTGATGAAGTGGCTTATACTGCCCAGGCTGATGTGAAGCTTGATTCCACTAGTAAGTACTATGTTCAGGGTATGCGACTGAGTGGTCGTGACAATGATACTGTGGCGGCCTCTGCATTTATTGTCCGTGAGGATATAGATTATGTAGTGGCATATGGAATCAAGGGTAATCAGGTAAGTTATACGGTCAATTATTATGATGAACATGGAAATGCAATGCTGCCAAGTGAAACCTTTTACGGTAATGTAGGAGATAAACCGGTTATTGCGTGCAAATATATAGAAGGTTATATGCCCCAGGCAAGTGGCCTGACCAAGACCTTGCAGGAGAATGCGGCAGAAAATGTACTGACATTCGAATATAGACCCTTTTCCATAATAGTAACAGAAGACGTGTATACTACTGTGGTTGAGGACGAATATGTGAATGTAGTTCGCCCCGGAGGTGGCGGAGCAGGCACAGGTGGAACAGGTACAGGAGCAGGTACCGGTGGAACAGGCACAACCCAAGGTGAAGGCGGAACCGGAACTGCCGGAGGAGCAGGAGAAGATCAGACAGGTGCCGGAGGTGAAAATCAAGGAACAGGCAGTGGTGAAAACCAGACGGATGAAAATAACAATACAGGTGGAGAATCCTCCGATTCACAGGATCAAACCCAGGGCGATGATCTGATCGTTGATTTGGATGATGAGAAGGTGCCTTTGGCAGAGGATCCAAATGGGAATGAGCAGAAGAGTCTTCCGCTGATAAAATATACTCTGATCATGATCGCAGCCTTGATCGCACTTGGAGTACTCACATTTACGACCGTTAAGATGAATAAGAGAAAATAAGGAGATGTTCCTTTGAAAACAAGACAAAGTAAAAGAAGCCCGGTGGCTGCAATATGCAGTGCACTGGGCACTGCTTTATTAACTATATTAATTTTGACATGCATTCCCTTTACCGCACCGAAGATACTGGGATATCAGGTTTATACAGTAATAAGCGGCAGCATGGAGCCGGAGATTCCTACGGGAAGCCTTGTATATGTGAAAAAAACTGTACCACAGGAGATTCAGAAGAAGGATGTAATTGCCTTTTATGGCGGTCGGGATACCAATGCTATCATTACTCATCGCGTTGTGGAAAACAGCATTACAAAGCGTCAGTTTATTACCAAAGGAGATGCCAATCGGACTGAGGATATGAATCCGGTGCCCTACAGTAATGTGATCGGAAGGGTGGAATTGACCATTCCTAAGCTGGGAGTGATCGCGCAGATTCTGACCGGTTTTGGAGGAAAGGTCGCGTGCATCTGTATGATCGTAGTGGCGTTGCTGTTACATTGGATGGCGGCGATTTTGGATCGCTGAAGTACAAAAATTATAAAGAAACAAGAAATGTAATTAATTTTAATGCTTTTGGTAATGGGTCATATGTAAAATGTAAGTATAAGGATTGATAATCGATGATTTTATACTATACAGGGAAAGGAACATAAATATGAAAGGAAAGATGAAAAGCTTTTTGATGGTTCTATTTGCAGCTGTTCTTGTGATCGGTTCTGTAGGAACAGGTAAGATAACGGCATCTGCAGAAGAAGCGAAGAAAGAAGTTGATTACCAAGAAACGAATGCATACATGATTTATCATGCAGGATCACATGCTTCTTATACTTATACACAGTCATGTTATTGGGCTTCTCCATATGCGTCTTATTTTAGCATCAATGGAGAAGAACCGGAGTTTCAGTTACCAAAGATGTTCAATATGGTAAATATAAATCTTATTGATGAGAGTAAGACAGAAGCGGATGGGTCTTATGCGTCAACACCTGTATATTGTATTGATGCTGCAACAGGAACAAAGGATGGCACCGCTTATCGACGTTTGAATTTGGAAGACTCTACATATTTTACAGATGACCGCGCAGGGAAAATCAGAGCAATCTTAATGCAGTCTTTCCCTAATATTGGAACAGACACTGCTGCTATGCAGGAGCTTGCTGCCAAGGTAAATGAGTGGGCGAATGAAACAATGATCGTAGATCTTACAACTGCGGAAGCGCTTAGTGCCACTCAGAATGCAATTTGGATCCTGGCCAATGCTGATGATGCTGAAATCTATGATTATTGCCGAGGCGCGATCACTTATGGTGAAGACTACAGAAAGAAGATTCTGGATAAAGAAACTGTGTTTATAGAGCCTGTCTATGATGCGGAAAAAGTGGATGAAAACACAGAGGATGAGGTAAAGCCGGTTACAGATAAGACAATTAAAAACATTGAAGGCCTAAGTAAATACTTATTGGAGCTGCAGGCTTGGCCGGTGCAGCAGTCAACCATATCTGAGCATTCGTTTAAAGACGTGACCACAATGTATAGAAAGCTTGCTGACGGAACATATGATGTTACGGTTTCCTACAATGTGGATGTACCGATTTTCACGAATGACGAGTTGGCCATTTCCGTATCATCCGGTGAGGCAGTAAAGGCTTATAAATTAACAGAAGAAAATAAAAACAGCAGTATTACCATAAATGTAAAGGAACTTGGCGATGTAAAATTGGAAATCAACGGGATACGTACAACAACCGGTGATGCGTATCTGTATGAGCCGGTCAATGGGCGCAAAACAGCACAGTGCATGGTGGGTTATGACGCAAATCCTGTTTCTGTTCATGCTGAGATGATCGTTACTCAGAGAGTATTGAATTTCTATAAAACAACCAATACGGATCAGGGCAGGAAACCGTTGGAGGGTGTTGAGTTTGACATTTACCTGATCACGGAAAATATTGAGGCATATAACCGTGGTGACATCGATATCCCCAATAAGGTAACCGAAGATTGGAAGAATGCTAATGCAACCAATGCAAACCATGTAACTACTGTTACTACCGATGCACAGGGAAAAGCAACCTGCAACTTGTCAATGTTGGCAGGACAGGGCGTGATCACAGGAAACGGTGATGGTATCTATCTGATCGTAGAACAGGGCAGTGGGGCAGTAGTGGCACCCATCGATCCTTTCTTCGTATGTGTACCTATGACATCTGTTGATGGTACCGGTTATGTTTACAACATTAACGTGGAACCTAAGAATACAGTGGTGCCGGGACCGGAAATTTATAAGGATGTTACAAGCATTGGAAACAATTCCGATACATTTGATGTGAATGAAGAGCATACATGGATCATTGGTACCACGATTCCGGCTGACATCGCAGGAGCCAAAGAATATAAGATTACGGATATCCTTGATCATCGCCTGACCTATCAGGGAGATATGATGGTAAAAGTCGGTCTGAGTGCAGACGGTGCAGGCGAAGAGGCGGTTACTCTGGAAAGAGGAATTGATTACAAGGTATTGAATGGAAAAACCACCACAAACGGAAAACAGGTTGATAAGTTTACCTTATACCTGACTGAAAGTGGTAGGAATAAAGTGGCAGAGACAGTTGGAACTGCACATGCAAATTATGAAGTACGTGTTTACTTCGATGCAGTCATCAACACCAATGCAAATGTAGGAGAAGCAATTCCTAATCATGCAACTTTAGAATATACCAACTCCTACGGTTACGAATACAATGTGGAATCTGATGAGCCTGTAGTTTATACCTGTGGTATCAATCTCTATAAGTATGATGCAAAGGATGAAAGCAAACCATTGTCAGGTGCTGTATTCAAATTGGCAAGAGTTGCTACCGAAGCAGAAATTGCCAGTGGTCTGAGTAATCCTCTGGTAACAACCACAGGAAGTGTTAATGTTATTTATGAAAGCTTCTATGCTTCTGCTGATTTCACAAGCGAGAAAGTAAGTGAAGTTACCACAGATACTTTAGGTGCAGCTACTATCTATGGTTTAAATGCAGGTACCTATTACTTGATTGAAGTGAAGGCTCCGAAGGGATATAATCTGTTGAACTATCCTGTAACAGTAACACTGGATCAGGAGTCCCATTTACAAAGTCGTGTGATAAAGGTTGCAAACAGCAATGCCTTTATCCTTCCTGAAACCGGTGGTATCGGAACTACTATTTTTAAGGTTGTGGGTGTGACATTGATTGTGGCAGCTGTAGTGATACTTATTGTGAAGAAGAGAAAAGAAAAGGACAGCGATGACGACGCTGAATAACAAATGAAGAACAAAAACAAAAAAAAGAAAAAAGGTATAAGTTCTACGATTTTGATTATTGTTTTAGTTGTAGCTGGATTGTTGGTCATGTTATATCCTACGATCAGTAATTTATATAATCAAATGACAGGATCTTATGCGATTCAGGAGTTTAAAGAGAATCTGGCAGATCAGGGGCAGGCTGTACTGGAAGAGCAGAGAAAAATGGCGGAAGCGTACAATGCTTCTTTGTATGGGACGGAAGGCACAAAGTGTGAATACGAATATGAGGACATCATGGATTTCGGCAATGGTATGATGGGATATATCGAGATTCCTGTTATTGATGTTTATTTGCCGGTTTACCACAGTGTAAGTGAAAGTGTTCTGTCAAAAGGAGTAGGTCATATTCCTAAGACTGCATTCCCTATTGGTGGTGAGGGCAATCACAGTGTGCTCAGTGGTCATACCGGTTTGCCCTCGGCAGAATTATTAACGGATCTGTCACAAGTAAAGGAAGGGGATGAGTTCTATATTCATATTTTAGGAGGCATCCTTGCATATAAGGTAGATCAGATACAGGTAGTCTTGCCAGAAGAAGCGGATAGTCTACTGCCCACGCCGGGAATGGATTATTGTACATTGGTTACTTGTACCCCCTATGGTGTGAATTCCCATCGTCTTCTGGTGCGTGGCACTCGGGTGGAGTATGTGGAGGAAGTGGAAGAAACCATTGCCGTTACGGAAGAATCGGAAAATAATACGATTCTTATGATTGTTTTTTTTGCAGGGATTGTTGTTCTTTTAGTGGTTTTGGTTGTTATCATACGCCATGTTAATAAAAAAAAGAACAAAAAACTATAAAAAACTCAAAAAATATATTTTTATAATGCTTTTTGTAATGGAACTGCCATTATAATACAAGTAAAGCATTGATAAAAATGTAAGGAGAGAAGAGATATGAAAAATAAAAAAATGAATCGCTTGTTATCGCTGTTAGCAGCTGGGGCGATGGCAATGTCAATGATGACCACAACAGCATATGCTAAAACAACAACACCACTTGATACTGATTGGTATGGTGATGAAATTTCTGTTGATGTAACAGAAGGAAAAGATGGATATACATTCCTATCCGTGTGTGAATCACCGGCTCATTATTATGAGGCAAGCAATCATGTTATAACCGCACCTGATAAGGATGGAAAGGCAATTCCTTACTTGTTCATTTTGTTAGACTCGACGAAAGAATACGAAAACATTGATGGAAGTAATGTTTGGAAACCAGATGGTTTGTATTCTTATGGTCAAAGTAATTATGAGGTATTTTATTGTTGTGATGTCCTAACAGGATATGACAATGGCATTTATTATAAGCGCCTGAATCTGGAGGACAGTAATTACTACGATACAGAAGCAGCAGCACATATTCGTGCCATCTTGACAAATTCCTATCCATATGTTTCAGTGGATGAGATGAAGGCTAATCTTGTTAAGGCTGGGGTTTCTGATGCATCTAACCTTACCCGTTCAGAAATCATTGCAGGTGTACAGGCTGCCGTTTGGTCTTATTCAAATGCTAAAGAGGGTGATTGGTATGAGTACAAGGATACATATCATCTGCCCGACAAGACTAAATGGGGACGCGTACTTCATGATTTTACGAATGAAATGGATCCCTGGTGGAAACGAAGCGGAAGTGATGCTGAAAAGGAACAAGCAAAAAATAGAATTAATGAACTCAGTGCTTACCTAAAGAACCTGAGCGGTGTTTACGTTGAGGATGAAGAAATCGTCATTTCTGATATAAAAATTGTAGAGTCTGCTCCTGTTAAAGGAGAAAATGATCTTTTCAATGTGGCTCTGAAGGTAGCATTGAATAACAGTGGCAGTGGCGAGAAGGATGACATTAAGCTTGAAGTTTATATAGACGATGTTCTTATACAGTCAAATCCAATTGAGTTTGGTACAAAAGATTATACTTTTAATGTAGCAGCGAAAATGGGTCAGACCATAAAGGCAGTTGTTTCCGGTAAGCAGTATGTACCCAAAGGAGTATATTTCTATGAGCCGGAAGGCGGTCGTGATGCTTCTCAGTGCCTGGTAGGTGTAGCTGAAGGTGAAACAAATGTTTACGCAGAAGCAAGCATTGCTATACAGGAACGTATTCTTCAGTTCCACAAAAAGACTGAAGTAGACAAGGTGCAGTATCCTCTTCAGGGAATTGAATTTGAAATTTACTACGTATCCAGCGTAGAAGATTATAATAAAGATTTAAGTGTAATTTTAAATAACGCAGATGAAACAGATGATAATAAATACGAAGAACCTACATTGGATCTGGTAAAAGGCCAAGCACCTATTGCGACTGTAATAACAGACGCATCCGGTAATGCATTCTATAACCTGACCCAAAATAATAATCCGGATGGTGTTTACCTCATTGTTGAAAAACCACATGATGCAATCGCTAAGACTCTTGATCCATTCCTGATTGCAGTTCCTATGGTTGACAAAGATGGTTATCCTGTTTACAACATGAATCTGAATCTGAAGAACGACGTTGTTCGTCCCGAAGTAGATAAGGATGTAACAGAAATTAAGCAGAAGAAAGACACATTGAATGTAGGAGAAGAAGTAACCTGGATCATTCGTGGCGATATTCCTGCAGATATTGCACAAGCCAAATACTACAAGCTTACAGATAAATTGGATTATCGTTTGACTTACACAGGTGATCTGGTAGTTAAAGTAGAAGAAATAACAGCTGAAGCAGATAACAGTGCAGAAGGTAAAAATGTTCTTAGTGAAAAAGAAGATTATATTTTGACTGTTTCTGATGGAGATGCTGATGTGGATCCAGATGAAGCAGTGGAAGAGTTTGAAGAAATCAAAACTATCGCTGTTGAATTGACAAAAGACGGAAGAGCTAAGATCGCCAGCATGGTTGGAACGGATTCTGCTAAATATGAATTGCGTGTATACTTCAATACATATATTGATGAAGATGCTGAAATGGGAGAAAATATTCCTAACACAGTAAATCTGGAATACAAGAACTCTGCAAATTTTGCATGGAATGTAGAGCCTGAAGAAAATCCGGTAGTTTATACTTGTGGTATCAACCTTTACAAGTATGATACAAAGAATTTTAACCAGGCACTGGCAGGAGCAGTCTTTAAGCTGGCAAAGGAAGTGGATCAGGCGACAGAAGGTGCTACACCGCTAGTAACCAAAGAAGGAACCATTTATGTGGTTTATGAAGAATTCTATACTGCAATTGATGCTAAGACCGGTGAGTTGGCTGCAAAGGCTGATGTTGTAACGACTACAGCAGGCGGAGATGCAATGCTTTATGGTCTTGAAGAAGGTACCTATTATCTGGTAGAGATTCAGGCCCCGTCTGGG
>JAZQGM010000047.1:0-18513 GCA_045540075.1 Acetatifactor sp.
ATTCCCCATATCCAGCTTCCTTCAGATTCCACCTCGCGATGGACACCCTTGCTTTCGGCTATGACCTTCCCACTACCGGGCGGTCTCCAGACTTTCACCAGTTAGAAACGTGCGCCGCCAGGCGCACAACAAAAACTCCGACCCCCTTTATAATTATATAAGGGGTCGGAGTTTTCATGCGGATAACAGGAGTCGAACCTGCACGGTCGCCCACTGGAACCTAAATCCAGCGCGTCTGCCAATTCCGCCATATCCGCAGGATCGTGAATGTTTTTATCTTGCAACCACTTTATGATTATAACCTCATCATATGGAATTTGTCAAGTACTTTAGTAATACAAATCTAATCTCCGATATGCCTGATTATTTTTCTGTGAATTCTAACCAGGAAAAAGGTACTCATTGCCACACTCATCAACTCTGCGATAGGGAAGGACCACCAGATCAGATTCACACTGCCAGACAATGATAACAAATATGCGACTGGAAGCAATACGCACAGCTGACGCGCCACTGACACCACCATACTATACACACCGTTACCGAGGGCCTGGAATACGCTTCCTACCACGATACAGTATCCTGCAAAGATAAAACTCAGGCATATGGTTCTAAGCGCCGGCACGCCCATTTCCAGAAGCTCCGGCGTAGCGTTGAAGAAACCGATCAATCGTGCCGGGAACACTTCCATGACAAGGAGCCCTACAAGCATAATGCAGACGGCATATTTGATAGCACTTTTCATGGTTTTTACCACACGCTCCCGTTTTCCTGCACCGTAGTTGTATGCAATGATGGGCACCATACCATTATTCAGCCCAAACACGGGCATGAAGATAAAGCTTTGTAATTTAAAGTAAACGCCAAAAACTGTCTGTGCCGCTCCAAAGGAGGCAAGGATCAGGTTCATACCATAAGTCATAACAGAACCAATAGCTTGTACTACGATAGACGGCAGACCCACCTTGTAAATATTCCCGATCAAATGCAAGTTGGGCTTAAAATGTCTAAAACTAATGTGTATCTCATGATTACATTTCCAGTTAAAGACAATTGCCAGCACTGCTGCTGACATCTGTCCTATCACAGTAGCGGTGGCTGCACCTGCTACTCCCATCTTAGGCATACCAAAGTATCCAAAGATTAGGATTGGGTCCAGGATCAAATTGATGATGGCACCGATTCCCTGGGTTATCATGGTATAAAAAGTCTTGCCGGTAGACTGCAGCAGTCTCTCAAAGCATATCTGCATGAAAACTCCAATACTTGTCGTGCAGCAGATCGTGAGATAAGTAACCCCATATTCCTGCACTTCCAGAATCTCAGTCTGACTTGCAAAGAACGGTCTGCTTACAAAAATTCCCACCAGCACAAACACTACAAAGCTAATAAACTCAACAAATATACCATTTGCCGCGATCACATTTGCCTTGGCAAAGTCCTTTTGGCCCAGGGTCTTGGACAAAAAGGCATTGATGCCCACCGCTGTACCTACCGCTACTGCTATCATCAGATTTTGTATCGGGAATGCCAGAGAGACTGCTCTCAGTGCATATTCATTAATCTGGGATACAAAGATACTGTCTACGATATTGTACAATGCCTGTACCAGCATGGAAATCATCATTGGCAGTGACATGGATAATAAAAGTTTATCTATGGGCATAACTCCCATCTTATTCTCTTGTTTCATAACAATCCTTCCCGGCCGCCCTAAAGGACCTTATCTTTATTTTCCTTAGCAATCTTATCCTCTACACAAACGAAAAACCCTTGAAAGACAAGGGTTTTCACATGAGACATCGGGGATTCGAACCCCGGACAACTTGATTAAAAGTCAAGTGCTCTACCGACTGAGCTAATATCCCATAAATATTGAAACAGGGCTAGCTGGATTCGAACCAGCGAATGCAGCAGTCAAAGTGCTGTGCCTTACCGCTTGGCGATAGCCCTATGATCATGACACCAAGCGTGTCATACGACACCTGTGGAAAGCACAAAAGGGTGGATAAAGGGATTCGAACCCTTGGCCTCCAGAGCCACAATCTGGCGCGCTAACCAACTGCGCTATACCCACCATAGGCGAACCGAAAACGATTCCTGTTGATAGAGAACTTCACAAACAAGCTTGTCATATAAGAAATTCTCAAATGTGCTCGAAGGGATTCGAACCCCCGACCCACGGCTTAGAAGGCCGTTGCTCTATCCAGCTGAGCTACGAACACATAGTCTTGCAGTCATCTTCGCGACCGCGCTGACGAATGATATTTTATCTCATATCCAGACTTTTGTCAACACTTTTTTTAAAAAAAATATAATTTTTAAAAAAGTTCAATTTTTTAGGATACGCTGGCTAAGACTGTAAAAGGATCTCCATATTCCAGTTTAATAAAACCGACATTAAAGCATATACAAAAATAATCGCACTGACCACGATTCTCTCTCTCCGTCCGGTCGCACTATCCGTTTTCCCATCCCGGGAACAATCCAGTGCAGATGCTGCTGCAACAATGGACAGATAAACAGCCACCATGACATAACGGATATGCATGGTGCAGACATGGGGATACATGTAGCAGAACTTCACGTAGGATGCCATGATCATCAAGACCATTACCGTAATTGATATTTTATAAGTCCATGAAAGATTCTTTTTGATCAGCCAGACCACGAATAGAGCTACAACTGCCATTAGTATCACCGCTGTAACCCAAAACATACCGGTCCCAAGACTTTTCACGGTTTTGTTGAGCAAATAATAGGAGCCTTCACCAAAAACTGCAAATTTCGCCAGAGATATGGGAATATTATAGTCAATGTATGGAGCATATATATCCCAATGCATACAAAGCTCCACCAGCTGGTTTCCCACATCAAAAAGTCTTCTTGCACCTGTATACATACCGATAAACTGGCTGGAATCCGTCCCCATGTTTGGCACATATCCCAGAGGAACTCCATATTGAAACAGGCATTTCAAAGGATACCAAAGCCCCAGAGGAAATGCTGCCAGGCCAAACACCATAAACTGTCCCAGATAGCGTTTCCACTCCTGCCTGTTATTCCATGCTTTTACCAGCATGATAGTGGCTACTCCGGGCGCGATCAGCACTCCGGATATCTTTGTCATCATAGCACAACCGATGGTGATCCCCATGAGCAGGATATTGACAAGTCCTGACTCCTGGTACCACTTTTGGGTAAAATAGATGCATAACAACACCAATAATGTCATTAACAAATCATTATTTATGGCCGCTGACATCATAATATCATAAGGCAGAAATGCAATGACAGACAGTACTGTAAATCTTCCCCAGACGGACATTTTCAGTCTGATACCGATCTTATTCAGGATACCAAGGGAAGCCATGGAATAAAATAATGACAGCACTTGTATCTTCTCATCTGCAGCTTCTACCGACACGCCAAAAAAGGTATGAAGCTTCACCCACAAAGCAGTAATGATATAATGTAATGGTGGCTGATAAAATTGATGCCTGGTGGTAGGGTCAAAATCCGGCAGCGCCTGATTGTCAAGAAGATATCTCACATATCCCAGATGCCCTCCAAGAGGAGACCACAGAACACCAATATCGTTCTGGTAAATATGTGCCTGAGTCATGACCACATAGAAAATACGCATAGCCAACGCTGCCAGCAACAACACTAGAATACTGTCTTCTGTCATCTGTCGATGTTTATGACCTATAAAAGAGAACACGGCAAGAGTCACGGCTCCTACACCTATGGTAATTGTACCTATGTGTCCTGTGAGGGCTCCATAATTCTGTCGAACGATCACTGCACTCCATATCAGGGCAAGCAACCACACAATGATCATACTACCTGTCTGAAGCAGACGTCTGTCTGGTTGCTGCAAATGTCTGCCTGTCTGAAGCAAACGTTTGTCTGACCAAAACACCGCCAGATTTGCAATGATCAGCATCCCCAGCATCAGCACTGTATTTTCCACAGAAATTTTATTCACCGCATCTTGGGAAGACAACAGGTCCACTGCCAAAGCAGCCACTGCCGCTATCACAAAAATCCTATTATCTTTTTTGAAGATTTCATTCATGATTCTTTTCTTCATGATATTTTTGTTCTGTATTTACCTTCCAAATATTGTCCTTATCCTTACGCCCACTGAGAATATTGCGGACTGCTTCAAAAGCTGTGACCATAGAATGATCCATGTTATTGTATCTATGCTGGCCGTTTCTTCCGATACAGTACAGATTTTCATATTGATCCAGATACCGGATCACCTTGTCCATCTCATCATAAGTATCAAAATATGCCGGATACGCCTTTTTCACTCTTTCCCTGTGATAATCCAGCACATCCTCACTGCTCTCAAGGATGCCCATGGACACCAACTCTTTCACTGCAAAGGAAACGCAGTCTTCCTCTGACAGGTTCCAGAATTCATCCTTCTCCTGACAGAAATATTCCAACCCGATAAATACTTTCTCCTTCGGCTCTCTGACCATATAAGGAGACCAGTTATTAAAAATCTGAATCCTGCCAAGCTTTACGCCTACATCCTGCACATAGATCCAACAATCCGGCACCAGGTTATTCAAGGTCTTGATCGCAGTCTCATTCTTCAGATTCAGCTTAGGTACAAGCAGTCCCACTGTCACAAAATCACGATAGGGAAGACCCTGAGCGATTCTACGTATATCCGCAGGCACCTGCTCTCCCATTCCTGCGATTAGGTCCTTTACCGGCATACTGGATATGACAATATCTGCTTCTTCCCGGTAATGTTGTCCTCCACGTTCATAACTCACCGCTGTGATATGTCCTGCCTCATCCGTGGAGAGTTCTGTAGCCTTACAGCCAAACCAAATCTCTCCTCCCATCTGACAGACCTGCCAAGCCACAGTCTCCCACAGCTGACCCGGACCATACTTGGGGTACCAGAACTCTTCGATCAGTGAAGTCTCCACCTGTTTCGCCTTCCCCGGCAACACTTTTCTAAAGATATCTTTTATTATAGCCACGATGGACAAGCCCTTCACTCTCTGGGCTCCCCAATCTGCCGAAATCTCCCTGGGATGTCTTCCCCAAAGCTTATCCGTATATCCTTCAAAAAACATGGAATACAGTACCCTACCAAAACGATTAATATAAAAATTCTCCAAAGAATCTTCTTGTCGTTTGCACACACAGGAATGAAGATAACTAAACCCTGCCCGTAAGGTACACCAAAGCCCCATATTGCGTATGGTCTCCCATTTCATGCTGATGGGATAATCAAAAAACTTCTTTTTATAATAGATGCGGCTCACTCTTTGACGAAGCAGCATTACTTTATCTTCCGCCTCCGGATCTGGTCCGCCTGTCTTAAGAAGCTTTTCTCTTCCCAATACCTTATCATCATAGGCATCCTTGCCTTGTAAGGGAAGCATCTCCTCCCACCATTTCATCACCTCATCGTCCTTAGAAAAGAAGCGGTGACCTCCTAAGTCCATTCGATTCCCATGATGATCCACCGTCTTAGAGATGCCGCCCACATCACAGCTTTCCTCCAATACGATCACTTTGGTCTCCTTGTCCATCTTAAGCAGCTCGTAGGCTGCAGTCAGCCCCGCAGGACCTGCTCCGATAATAATCACTTTTCTCATTTGTTTCTATCCTTCCACCCCACTGTAGCACAGATACAGTACATACCCAGCATACAGAATAAATAACGTCCTCTTGCCTCAAATAACATTACAAACAAAAACATTCCCAACAGGCTCAGCCACATAACTGTATATTCATCTGACTTCTCCTTCTTCCGGTGCACCAGACTACCAAGGACTAAGGTCTGTACAGCCAGCCATATACCCTGAGCTGCTGCAGCATACACCGGATACCATCCCCCTTCTTTGTAATACACACTTCTAAGAATTTGCTGCAAAGGAGTAGCATGGTGACCCATATCTTTCTGGAAGAAACCACCTTCCATCCACCAACTAAACGTACCGTCATTAAAGTTGGTCAAGAGCTTCTGTATCAGAAAATAACCGTATCCTGTGACTCCAAAATCCTTAAGTCGCTGCAAACTAACCTGCAGATTCCCCTGCATTCTCTCTTGCCTAGTAGTAAAAGAGGAAGAAAATCCATAATCCGGAGAATAATATCCACCGGTATTCTCCTGATTCAATCCCATCATCAGATAATGTGTCAGAGAAAACTGTAATTCTTCATTAAGATCACAACCTAGATAAACTGTCATTCCCTCTCGAAGAAAGGCTATCATTAAAAGCGCCACCACAATTCCAAATAGATTACAGAGAATCTTTTTGGCTGATCCTTTTTCTGTAAGGAATCTATAACATTCCACACAGACTATTGCGATGAGAACGATTCCTGCACTGGGTTTGATCAGATATCCCACGCCTCCTGCCAATCCGCTCAGAAGATACAAAAGCCACGCCTGATACCCGGTCTTTTCTCTGGCACACAGATACAAATAAAAGGTCAACGGTGGAAATACCACACTAAATGCATCTGTATAAGGAATCGTGATCCAGGGAGACAGTCCTGCCACAACACTCATCAGCCCAAATCCCAAGATGCCAAATCCGGGGCTGTTCGTCATCTTTCTGACTGACAATGCCGTAAATACACAAGCCAGATTCACAGTAAGACACCCTGCTGCCACACACACAAAATAACTTCTGGTGCCAAGTCCTATCCACATGGCTATCTTTTTGATCACTGCAAGCACAAATGTGATCGCAATATTATTCACATATTGGGAGTAATAATAAAAATCACCGACTTCACCGGTTCCCGCCGCAACGTTATAAGCCACAGAATGCACGATCCCTGCATCCCAACCGGTCATAAAATAAATCTCATAAGCCAAAAGAAGCTGTAAAGCCAACAGACATACCGACATACCGAGAAGGCATACACCAAAGTGCTTACCACACCATTCTCGCAATCCTTGGAAAAACCTGCAGCCACACAGCAGCCACACACCCAGCATCACACACAGTGCCCCTGCCCACAACACCAGGTTAGGCACTCCTGTTTCCAACTTACACAGCTTTGAATATTCTATTTTCTTATCTACTAATAAAACGATCAGAATCGTCCCACAACTGATGATTCCGAATAATACACGAATCACCCTGTACAACAGTTCCTTATGCCCATCTGCCATACCACATTCCTCCTGTGGGTCTGCGTTCCCGGTAAAAAAACAAGTGGGAAGATCCCCGCCAAAGCAGGTGCAACCACCTGCTAAAGCAGGGTACAATCCCCCCACGAAAGTAAGCGGGTGATGGGAATCGAACCCACGTATCCAGCTTGGAAGGCTGGTGTTCTACCATTGAACTACACCCGCATAAAACATATATTATTATTCATATTCGCAAAATCGGGGTGACAGGATTCGAACCTGCGACCTCCTGGTCCCAAACCAGGCGCTCTAGCCAAGCTGAGCCACACCCCGATTATAAAGGAAATCTCAACATGAGATATTATATACTATGTACATGGTTTCTGTCAAGATTTTTTTATAAATAAGCAATAGAGAAATGCAATTCATCAAATCTGTCAATCTCCATAAGCACGTAAGACGGCCTGTATCCGGACTGTCTTGGATATGAGATACTCCCTGGATTCACTGCGATCACATCTGAATCTGTCATATCTACAATGGGCTCGTGGGTATGCCCAAAGAATACGATATCTGCCCCTTTTTCCCTGGCTTCACTCTTGATCATCCCGGTTCCCATATAAACACCTGAGTGATGACCATGGGTAACCCACACCTTATACTTTCCAATATTAAATTCTAACTCTCTGGGCAGATTTGTAAAAAAATCACTATTTCCCATTACAATCTGAAGTGGGCACTCTGTCTCTTCCTTCAGCACGTCCTCACTGCCCTCTGCATCACCGCAGTGCACAACCATATCTAAAGGTCCTACCATCTGCAAAACTTTGAGGTAATTATCATTCTTCCTGTGTGTATCACTAACAATCAATACTTTCATAGCATCTTAAGCTCCTCTTTCATCAATCTCAGAGCTTTCCCCCGATGACTTACCTGATTCTTTTCTTCTTCTGTCAGCTCAGCTGTAGTCTTATGGAATTCAGGAACATAGAAAATAGGATCATACCCAAATCCATGACTCCCCCTCTCCTCATAATCGATCCTGCCCTCAATAGTGGCTCTGGTAGTCAGCTCTCTGCCATCAGGCAATACAGCTGCAATGGCACATACAAATCGTGCCGTCCTCTCTTCATCCGGTACTCCATTAAGTCTATCGATCAAATTCTGATTCTTGATCCTGTAGGAAGTGTCTTCTCCCAGATATCTGGCCGAATGAATCCCCGGTTCCTTATTCAGGTAATCCACCTCCAGACCGGAATCATCTGCCATCACAATGGCATCCGTATACTTAGCCACTGCACGGGCTTTGATCAGGGCATTCTCTTCATAGGTACTGCCATTTTCTTCTATATCTATGGAAATACCGGCTTGCTTCATGGAGATCACTTCCATGCCGGAATCCTCCATAATCATCTGAATCTCTCTCACTTTGTCGGCATTCCCCGTTGCAAAAATGATTCTCCCTTTCATCTGTATCCTCCTTCAATTCCTCTTAGGTGGCTTAGGCCCCAGGAATTGATAATAATAAGTCTTCATCATTCCGTTATAAATCTTGCGGTTTTTATCAGCCTTCCTGCCGATGTCTTTCTCCGCCTGCTCGTAAGCAGTGATCAGATACATGCTAAAACTGTCCAGCTCACGAAACCGTTCACCGATCGTTCGGTACAGAGCCGGCATGGCTGACTTATCCTCCAGACGCTCTCCGTAAGGTGGATTGGTGATCACAAAACCATACTTTTGGGAAGAACTAAGCTGATCCACACCTCTTCTTTGAAAGTGGATCAGATGCTCCACACCTGCAAGCTTTGCATTTTCTCTGGCAATAGCCACCATCTTGTCATCAATATCATAGCCCTGAATATCTGTCTCCACGGACAAATCCACAAGCTCAGCCGCTTCATCCAATGCATCATACCAATTCCGCTTACCAATGATATGCCCCCAATTCTCTGCCGTAAAAGAACGGTTCATACCAGATGCCATGTTAGCTGCCATCATCGCCGCCTCAATGGGAATGGTGCCACTCCCACAGAAAGGATCGATCAAGATCCTGCTCTGATTCCAAGGAGTCAGCATAATCAGTGATGCTGCCAGATTCTCCGCAATGGGTGCCTTGGCTGTCAACTTGCGGTATCCTCTCTTATGCAAGGACTCTCCCGTACTGTCCAGCCCTACCGTAACCTCATCCTTCATCAAAAACACCCTGATGGGAAAGCTCTCCCCATCCTCTGCAAACCAATTGACTGAATACACACCTTTTAATCGCTCCACCATAGCCTTCTTCATAATAGACTGGATGTCGGAAGGACTAAACAGTTTACTCTTCACACTGGCTGCCTTGGCTACCCAGAATTTCCCATCCACAGGTATATACTCTTCCCAAGGCAGATTTCTTGTGCTCTGAAACAATTCTTCAAAGGTCTCTGCGTGGAAGCTTCCAATCTTGATCAGAATCCTTTCCGCAGTACGCAGAAAAATATTGGCACGGCAAAGCGCTTCCTCATCTCCCCAAAAAGTAACTCGTCCATCTGCCACTTCTGTGATATCATAACCCAAATCAATAATCTCTCTTTTCAGCACCGCTTCCATTCCAAAATGGCATGGCGCTATCAGCTCAAATCTTCTCATATAATTACCTATTCATTTTTTGGTTATTGTATCAAATATTTTCCAAATTGTAAATAGGGACGTCTCGAAAGACGTCCCTACTTCACCAGAATTTACCTTGCATTCACAAAATATTCATCTAAAATTCATTTAGAAGTTTCTGTTGTTGTTATTGCTGTTCTGGCTATTGTTCTGGTTATTATTCTGGTTGTTTCTGTTCTGATTGTTTCTGTTCTGGTTATTCTGACTGTTCTGGCTATTCTTTAAGTTATTGTTGTCAGAATAGTTGGTGCTGTTGTTGAACTTGTTGTTATCGTTGTTCTGATTATTGTTGGACATCTCTATTTCCTCCTGTTGATTAATAGTTACAGGAGTAGTATGTCAACTAAAAGGGGCATTTATGCGAAAATTATATAGTTCTTTAGTACTAGTATATATTGCAATTTTGTAAATTTTGTCATATAATTATCTCTGTAAATAGAACCCCCTAATTTCTATTTACGAACCCTTATATATTAATTATTTTATACTCCCCTCATGATGAGCCGCCGGTCCCCCCTGGCGGTTCATTACTTTATCTAACTAATTATAATAGCTAATTCAGCCAGTCCCTAAAAAGCTTCACCAGGAATACCACCACTACCACCGGGATTATAACAGGTGCCAGAAAGGACAATACAGACATAATAGCACTGAGGATAAACACTAAAATGAGTATCACAGCCAAAATCCACACCCAGCCCGGAATACGAAACTGTCTGCTGACCTGACCTTGCTCCTGCCGCATGGTCTGTTTGAAACCACCACTGCCATATCCACTCTGATACCCTTCCTGATCATACTCTCTCTGGGTACCACCTTGATGACTGCCTTCCTGCCAACCATCTTCTATGGTGTTCGTCTGAATGATCGTTCTGGCAATCAATCGAGGATCCCCCAAAGATGCCATTACAGCCTCTTCACTTTTCCCCTTCTGCATCTCAGCACGTATATAATCATCATAATATCTCACATGCTCTGCCACTGTGGACGAAGCAAGACTCCCATTCAACGCAACCTTCAATCTATCAATAAATTCCTGTTTGCCCATATCTCCTCACTTCTACCGGAAAACCATCCGGCAAACGAACTAATACAATACTTTCTATGATACCTATTGTAGCATGTATCCATTTCCACGTAAATATAAGGAAAACTAAGCTTTTATAAATTTTTTATAAATTCCCAGTTCAGCCAGAGAAGGTACCGGGGCGAAAATCGTGCTCGCACGAATTTTCACCCCGATATCTTCTCTGAGGGAGCGCCCTCTTATGAGTAAAAGTAAGCTGCGAAGCAGCGGAAAGCCCCGAAGGGGCGGTTTTACGAATGGGCGCGGGCTGAACGTCACTAAATCTTCTAAGCTGCAAAAAGAAGGAAAGCTACCGCCTTCCCTCCTACATTTACTATGTATTTTTTCAGAATCAATAATTCTCTGCCTTCACTTCAAAATAAGCCTGAGGATGTGCACAAACAGGACAACTTTCAGGTGCCTTAGGTCCTACCTGGATATGACCGCAGTTCTTACATTTCCAAACGGTGTCTCCATCTCTGGAAAATACAATACCGGTCTCTATATTCGCAAGAAGCTTACGATATCTCTCCTCGTGCTCTTTCTCAATAGCAGCCACACCTTCGAACAGATTTGCAATATAGTCGAATCCTTCTTCTCTTGCCTCCTTTGCAAAATTTGCATACATATCTGTCCACTCGTAGTTCTCGCCTTCAGCAGCATCTAACAGATTCGCTGTTGTAGCACTGATTCCGTCATGCAGCAACTTAAACCACAGCTTAGCGTGCTCTTTTTCATTGGCTGCTGTCTCCTCGAACAGTTCTGCAATCTGCACATAACCATCTTTTCTGGCTTTGGACGCATAATAAGAATACTTATTACGTGCCATAGATTCGCCGGCAAATGCCTCCATCAGATTCTTCTCAGTCTTACTACCCTTTAATTCTGCCATTTATAAATCCTCCTTAAGTAAAGGTCTTTTGCTTACACAGCCTTAGGACTGTCTGCTGATATTATCATAACAAAAGTGGAAAAATATTGCAACAGAAATGTTGACCAGAGGCAGAAAAAAAGCACCCCGCTTGAAGTGCTTTACATGCCTATAGGCATTAAAAAAACGTGCGCTAGAGGATTCGAACCCCCGACCTTTTGGTCCGTAGCCAAACGCTCTATCCAGCTGAGCTAAGCGCACATTCGTTACGGCTCATCACCTGCAACATTGACTATTTTAACTTCTAATTGGCAATTTGTCAATACCCATTTTAAATTTTTTTTAAAGTTTTTTCTAAAAAAACTGTATGGTTTTTCCACATTTTGTGTTATACTGTAATCTGAGTATGATTACAGGAGGAAAAAACATGCTGGAACTTCAAAATATCTCCTTCCAGGTATTTGACGAAAAGTCAGCACAGAAGGAAATCATTAAGGATATCAGCCTGACCATAGACGACAATCAGTTTGTAGCCATTACAGGCCCTAACGGCGGCGGCAAATCCACACTTGCCAAGCTGATCATGGGCATCGAGCAGCCCACCAGCGGAAAGCTGCTCTTTAATGGAACAGACATTACACATATGAGCATCACGGAGCGTGCCCGTTTAGGGATCAGCTTCGCTTTTCAACAGCCTGTACGTTTTAAGGGCATTAAGGTAAAAGACCTGATTACATTAGCCTCAGGCAGTCAGTTAACCACCGCCGGTGCCTGTGAATACCTGTCTAAAGTAGGACTCTGCGCCAGAGATTATATTAATAGGGACGTAGACGGCAGTCTCTCAGGTGGCGAGCTGAAGCGTATTGAGATCGCTACCATTATCGCCCGTAATACTCCTCTGTCTGTATTTGACGAGCCGGAAGCCGGAATCGACCTTTGGAGCTTCAATAACCTGATCAGGGTCTTTGAGGAGCTGCACGATACCAGCAACAACTCCCTGATCATCATCTCCCATCAGGAGCGTATCCTGAATATTGCCGATGAGATCGTAGTGATTGCCGGAGGCACGATTCAGTCCAAAGGACCCAGGGAAGACATCCTGCCGGGACTTTTAAGCGGAACCGGAAGCTGCCGCTTCTATCAGTAAAGAGGGAGGATTTGTAGACATGGATGCAATTCAGAAGAATCTGTTAGAGCAGGTGGCCGGGCTTCATGAAATGCCCACCGGCGCTTTTAACATTAGAGCCAATGGCCAAAGTGTGGGCCGTTCCACTACTGCACATATTGATATTGTAACAAAAGAAGACAAACAGGGCATTGACATCGTCATCAAGCCCGGCACCAAGAAAGAAAGCGTTCACATTCCCGTAGTATTAAGCCAGAGTGGTCTGACTGAAATGGTGTACAATGATTTCCACGTAGGCGAGGATTGTGACGTGACCATTGTAGCCGGCTGCGGCATCCACAATAGCGGAGCAAACGACAGCCGTCATGACGGTATCCATACTTTCTACATCGGTAAGAATTCTCATGTAAAATACGTGGAGAAACACTACGGTAGCGGAGAAGGAACCGGCGAACGGATCATGAATCCGGAAACCATTATTCATTTGGAAGAAAATAGTTATCTTGAAATGGAAACGGTACAGATAAAGGGCGTGGATTCTACCAAGCGTACCACAAGTGCAGTACTTGCTGACGGCGCCAAGCTGGTAGTCACCGAGAAGCTGATGACCCATGGGAAACAGTACGCTGAGACCTCTTTCAACGTAGACTTAAATGGGGCAGGCTCCAGCGCCAATGTGATCTCAAGATCTGTTGCAAGGGATGATTCCCGCCAGCTGTTTTTGGCCAAGATCAATGGTAATAATAAATGTGCCGGGCATTCCGAATGCGATGCCATCATTATGGATAACGCCAAGATCAGTGCCATTCCGGAGATTACGGCCAACAGTCTGGATGCAGAGCTCATCCACGAAGCAGCAATCGGTAAGATTGCCGGAGAACAGATCATTAAACTGATGACGCTGGGACTTACAGAAGCTGAGGCTGAGGCACAGATTGTGAATGGGTTCTTGAAATAATTATATAAAAAGCAGGTAAGAATCGTGGTTCCTTTTTCTTACCTGCTTTTTCATATTTTCTCTTCTTTTATCATAGATATTTTCTAAAAATATGGCAATGCTACATACTGATCAGTAAGTCTTTAAGGAGGTATTCATGAAGCGAGAGAAAAAAACAATGGACGGAAATCACGCAGCTGCCCATGTAGCTTACGCCTTTAGCGAAGTAGCTGCCATTTATCCGATCACGCCATCTTCCACCATGGCAGAATATACTGACGAATGGTCTGCACAGGGGAGAGAAAATATTTTTGGTCACCCCGTCAAAGTAGTAGAAATGCAGTCAGAAGCAGGTGCTGCCGGAACGGTTCATGGCTCTTTGATCGCGGGAGCACTCACAAGTACATTCACTGCTTCTCAGGGATTGTTACTTATGATACCCAACATTTACCGCATTGCCGGTGAGCATTTGCCGGGAGTGTTTCATGTGGCAGCTCGTACCATCGCCACCCATGCCTTGTCCATATTCGGCGATCATTCTGACATCTATGCCTGTAGGCAGACCGGTGCCTGTATGTGGGCGTTAAGCAGCGTACAGGAGGTCATGGATCTGTCCCCGGTGGCACATTTATCAGCCATACAGGGACGCCTGCCTTTTATCAACTTCTTTGATGGTTTTCGCACTTCCCATGAGATGCAGAAAATCGAAATCTGGGATTACAAGGATCTGAAAGACATGGCCGATATGAAAGCCATTGAAGCGTTTCACCGTGGTGCCCTGGATCCTGATCATGCACGTATGATGGGTTCTGCCCAGAATCCTGATATATTCTTCCAGGTCCGAGAGGCAAGTAACCCGGTTTATCAAAATATGCCGGCCGTTGTGGAGGCGAATCTTGAAAAGATCAACAACCGCCTGGGAACTCATTATGGATTGTTTGATTATTACGGTGCACCGGATGCCACCCATGTGATCATTGCCATGGGCAGTGTCTGTGAGACCATTGCAGAGGTAATCGATCATTTGGAAAAAAGAGAGCCTACCGGTAAATATGGATTGATCAAAGTACACCTTTACCGCCCTTTTTCCGCCAGTCATCTGCTAAACGCCCTGCCCTCTACTGTCCGTCAGATTACAGTGCTTGACCGCACCAAAGAACCCGGCAGTGTAGGAGAACCTCTGTATCTGGATGTACTGGGGGCTTTAAAAGGGTCCGTCTTTTCACAGATTCCCATTTACAGCGGACGCTACGGCTTAAGCTCTAAGAATACCACTCCCAGTCAGATCGTAGCAGCCTTTCACAACCGGGAAAAGAAGCATTTTACCATTGGTATCAATGATGATGTGACCCATCTGTCACTGCTCCTGCCTCCTAAGGTTCATTCCCTCCCCCAGGGCACAGTCAGCTGCAAATTCTGGGGACTTGGAGGTGATGGAACTGTCAGTGCCAATAAGAACGCCATCAAGATCATCGGAGATCATACAGATCTGTATGTGCAAGGGTATTTTGAATATGATTCCAAAAAATCAAGAGGACTTACCATTTCTCACCTGCGCTTTGGTACTTCTCCCATCCGCTCTACCTATCTGGTAGATGTGGCAGATCTGGTAGCATGTCATAATCCGGTGTATCTGCACAAATATAAAATGGCTCAGGAATTAAAGGACGGCGGTACCTTTTTGCTTAATTGCTATTATAAAGAAAAAGATCTGGAAGACTATATTCCGGATCAGGTAAAGCGTTACCTGGCAGAACATCGTATTCACTTGTATCTGATAGATGCCATCCGAATCGGAAAAGAGATCGGTCTGAACAATAAGATCAGCACTATTTTGCAGGCTGCTTTTTTCCGACTGTCCGGACTCCTATCTGCCGAAGAAGCCAAACGGCTGATGAAAGAGGCAGCCAAAGCCAGTTATAGCAGTAAAGGTGAGAAAATATTGCAAATGAACTATGAGGCCATTGAGAGAGGCTTTTCGGAGGTCTATGAATTTTCGATTCCCGAACATTGGAAAACACTTGCAGATACCAAGACGGGCTCTAACGGGAAATCCTATGATTCCAAACTCCTGTCGGATCACCCTGACACGCTGGCTTTCGTAGAAAATATTCAGAAACAAGTGACCATGCAGGAAGGCAACGAGCTGCCGGTATCAGCCTTTGTGCCCTATGCCGATGGTTCCTTCCCTTCCGGTTCCACCGCCCATGAACGGCGTAATGTGAATACCGAAGTGCCTGTGTGGATTCCGGAAAACTGTATCCAATGTAACCGCTGCTCTTATGTATGTCCTCACGCAGTGATACGCCCCTGTGTCATGAACAGCGAAGAAGCTGATCATGCACCAGAAGGGATGCCCAGTCTGCCTATGACAGGTATGGATGGATACCATTTCTCAATTACGGTATCGGAGGTGGATTGCACCGGTTGTGGATCCTGTGCTGGAGTCTGTCCCGGTAAAAAAGGAGAAAAAGCGCTGGTCATGCAGCCAATCAATGAACATGAAGAACATCAGGAATTTTTTGATTATAATAAATCACTTTCTCCCAAAAAGGAAGTCCTGGAAAAGTTTAAAATTAATACACTAAAAGGCTCACAGTTCAAGAAACCACTGTTGGAATTCCACGGTGCCTGTGCAGGCTGCGGCGAGACGCCCTATGCAGTGCTCTTAACACAGTTATTTGGTGAGAGGATGTATATCGCCAATGCTACCGGTTGCTCCTCTATCTGGGCCAATTCCACACCTTCTACGGCATATACACGAAATGAGTGCGGTCAGGGGCCAGCCTGGTCTAATTCGCTCTTTGAGGATGCTGCTGAGTTCGGGTATGGAATGCTTTTGGCCGAGGAAGCACGGGCATTAAGAGAAAAAAATGCACGCCCTAACCACCCCGGGCCTACTGTCTGGGTATTCGGTGGGGATGGCTGGGCCTACGACATTGGTTTTAGTGGTCTGGACCATGTACTTGCCAGCGGACGCAACATTAACATGATCGTGTTTGATACGGAAGTCTATTCTAACACCGGCGGTCAGGCATCCAAGTCCACCCCCACAGGTTCCACAGCCAAATTTGTGGCAGGTGGCAAAAGACTGCCTAAAAAAGACCTGGCAGCCATCGCCATGAGTTACAGTTATATCTATGTGGCACAGGTGGCCATGGGTGCAGATTATAATCAGACTCTGAAAGCCATGTTAGAAGCAGAAAGCTATGATGGTCCATCGCTCATAATCGCCTATTCTCCCTGTATCGAACATGGTCTGAAAGCCGGTATGGGAAGCTCCATGCATGAGGAAGCCAAGGCTGTGCAAGCAGGTTATTTTCATCTCTTTAGGTATAATCCTGCTCTGAGAGGGGAAGGCAAGAATCCATTCACCTTGGATAGTAAAGAACCATCCCTGTCTTATGAAGAATTTCTGGAGGGCGAAAACCGTTACGCTGCCCTGAAACGGGAACAGCCAAAGGAAGCAGACAGACTATTTAAGCAGGCTGCAGCAAGGGCAAAAGAAAAGTATGAGCATCTGAAAAAACTGGTGGAATTTTACGAGCCTCCTCATGAGGATAAAGGTTCAAAACAAGATAAATAAAGTTTGAAAAAAGAAAAGAGGTAATTATGGAATACGAAAAATATATGTGTGAACCCTGTGGCTATATATATGATCCCATGCTGGGAGATCCTGACAATGGAATTGCTCCCGGCACACCTTTTGAAGAATTGCCGGATGACTGGGTATGTCCTATCTGCGGACTTACCAAGGATGTTTTTGTGAAAATGTAGCCTGTGGCTTATAGGGTAGCTAAAGGATAATATTAAAGTAAAAGGGATATCACAGAATCACTTCCGGATATCCCTTTACTATGTAGTAACTTTTCTTTTAAAAATGCTGGTAATCGGACTTGAACCGATACGGTGTTGCCACCGAGGGATTTTAAGTCCCTTGCGTCTGCCTATTCCGCCACACCAGCATAACAACTTATTAATTAAAAAGAATGGGGCCTATAGGGCTCGAACCTATGACCCTCTGCTTGTAAGGCAGATGCTCTCCCAGCTGAGCTAAGACCCCATCTTAATGTGGCACAATCACATAAGTGATTGTAACGACCCAGATCGGACTCGAACCGACGACCTTCGCCGTGACAGGGCGACGCTCTAACCAACTGAGCCACTGGGCCATATTCATATAAATTATTAAGAGATAACTCTTAAGTGGACCTTCGGGGACTCGAACCCAGGACCGACCGGTTATGAGCCGGTTGCTCTAACCAACTGAGCTAAAGGTCCGTAACCCTTTCGGGACTACAAATATTAATAATGAATGACTCCAACGGGAATCGAACCCGTGTTACCGCCGTGAAAGGGCGATGTCTTAACCGCTTGACCATGGAGCCGCAAGTATTGGGGGATTCTGCCTTCCCATATTAACTTTTTGAAAGTAAATCATTCACTAGGAACTCCCCCTGTTGGACTTGAACCAACGACGCCCTGATTAACAGTCAGGTGCTCTACCGACTGAGCTAAGGAGGAAGGTTAAAGCGATATAGTCGCACTCCGAATGCTATGCTTCCAAGTTACTTACTATATTATACGCTACTTCTGAATGCATTATACATTCAAAACCGAACACTGATTTATCTTCTACAAAACATCTCTTAAGTTACACTACGATAACTCTCGATTTTCTCCAACCTTGGTTAAGCCCTCGACCGATTAGTAAATGTCAGCTGAATACATTACTGCA
>JAZQGM010000048.1:0-57915 GCA_045540075.1 Acetatifactor sp.
TGATCTATAAAATTAAGCACAGGCGTGAATAAATAGGCCATGACAAGACCAAACACCACCGGCATCAGAATATCTACAACCACTGCCAGATTTGCTATAAATTTCGATATGTGAAATATCAAATAATAAAAACAGATACTAGCTGCAATTACCAAAAAGGCTGTCAGTCCCCACCTGACATATTTGTTGTTAAATTTTATCTTCATGACGTACCCTCTCTTCAGTAGATGATACTTATACTATACACTCTTTACACAAATATAACAAGTAAAGGTTGTCTAAAGATTAGTAAAATTTTTAAAAAATTTTTTTAACAATTTATTTGACAGGTGGGATATTAAGCCCGAGACAAATTATATGCTTAATTACTCTTGCGATTTTTGAATCCATCCTCAAAAGGAACCAGTTCAAATCTGACAAAATATCCTTGATCATGGCTGCACACAGGACAAACAGACGGTGCCTTGGTCCCATTATAAACATATCCACAATTCAAGCACATCCATTCCGTCTCTACATCTGAGACAAAAAGCTTGCCCTCTTCCATGAGCTTTGCAAATCTTCCAAACCTATCTCCATGGATTTTCTCAATTTCAGCAATCATACGAAATGAGGAAGCGACCTTATTAAAACCTTCTTCTTCAGCTTTTTCTGCAAATTTCTTGTATACATCATCATATTCTTCGTACTCATTGTGTTGCGCCATCTTCAATAGGTCTTCCACACTGTCAGAAATATCTACAGGATAACCTCCATCAATAAAAATATTCTCACCGGCCAATTCCTTTAGATGATGGTAGAAAATCTCTGCATGTTCTTTCTCCTGATCAGCTGTAAACCCAAATACAGCATTTATTACGTAAAGACCATTCTTCTTTGCAGTAGAAGCTGCAAATGTATATCTGTTTCTTGCCTGACTCTCTCCGGCAAACGCTCTCATCAGATTGTCCTTGGTTACACTGTCCTTAAAATTCATATTTTGCCTCCTATTTTGCCTCCAAATTGAAGATTACTGTTTAAAGCATTTCCAATTTACGAAAAAAGTATACAAAAAATTTATTTAGCTATTGTGTCTTGAGGCAAAAAAAGTTAAAATAATAAAAAACAAGGCAAGGTGACTCAATATGAAATTACAGCAAGTATTAAGCTACGTCCGTAAAGCAATAGATGATTATCATATGATCGAGGAAGGAGATAAAATCGCCGTGGGTATCTCAGGAGGCAAGGACAGCCTTACACTTCTCTACGCGCTCCACAGTTTAAAGCGCTTCTATCCAAAATCTTTTGACATACACGCAGTAACTGTAGACTTAGGATTCGATAATCTGAATTTAGATAAAATAAAGGAGCTGTGTAATGATCTGCAGGTGGAATATACCATTGTAAAAACAGATATTGCACATATCATATTCGAACAGCGTGGGGAAAGCAATCCCTGCTCCCTTTGTGCAAAAATGCGAAAAGGAGCTCTAAATGATGCGATCAAAGCAGCCGGCTGCAATAAAGTAGCATATGCTCATCACAAAGACGACGTAGTAGAGACGATGCTCATGTCTCTCATTTACGAAGGGCGCTTTCACACTTTCTCTCCGGTAACTTATCTGGACAGGATGGATCTGACTGTGATCAGACCTCTCATGTACATGAACGAAGCAGATGTCATTGGTTTCGTAAACAAATATCATGTACCTGTTGTAAAAAGCCCCTGTCCTGCCGATGGTCACACCAAGAGAGAATATATCAAAAATCTGCTTCGTCAACTGAATCTGGAGAATCCCGGCGTCAAAGAGCGCATGTTCACCGCTATACAGAACGGGAATATAAAGGGATGGTCTCATTACTTAGGCAATCAAAAATAATTATTTAAACTCACTTGAGTAATAAGGAATGATCAATTTCTGGCCCTCCTTTATCACGTCAGTGTGCAAATGGTTGATATTTTTCACTTCTTTAATATACTCAAGTGATGTCTTATAATGATCTTTGCCATACTCTTTTGCTATAGACCACAAGGAATCACCATATTCCACTTCGATCTCTTTATAATATTTAAAAGAAAGGTCATCCGTATTCGTATCAGTCTCTGCAAAGGAAATAATGGAATGATAGGAAATGACCATTCCAACGATCAGACATATGGTAAAAGCAAAAACCAATATGTGGTTACGTATTTCTCTTTGCCTTCTCACCTTCCATCTATAATTCCTGTATTCCCGTTCACTGATCATGCCTCTTCTCATCTGTCCTTCCATGAATTCTCTTCTTACTCGTCTCATATGTATATAACCTCCAAGAACATTTGTTCTAATTGCATTATACCGAACATGCATTCGGTTGTCAATAGTAAAAAGCAAAAAATCGAACATATTTTTGGAATATATGTTTGCTTTTTGTGGATTTTTATGTTATAATGACATTGTCGCAGGCGAGAAATAGCGAATACAGCCGGATGATATCAGGATATGGAGGTACATATTATGGCATATGGTAAGATCACAACCAAACAGCAGGAGATACTGGACTATATTAAGAATGAAATTTTGAAGAAAGGCTATCCCCCTACTGTTCGGGAGATCTGCGAGACTGTTAATCTGAAATCCACCTCATCTGTACACTCTCATCTTGAAACTCTTGAGAAGAATGGTTATATCCGCAGAGATCCCACCAAGCCCAGGGCTATTGAGATCTGCGATGACAGTTTTCAGATGGTCCGCACAGAGATGGTGAGTCTGCCGGTGATCGGCAATGTAGCAGCCGGTCAGCCGATCCTGGCTGAGGAGAATATTGAGGAGTACTTCCCTGTACCTGCAGACCTCGTTCCCCGAGGAGAGTCATTCATTCTTAATGTGCGGGGAGACTCCATGATCAATGCCGGCATCTTAAATGGTGACAGAGTATTCGTCAATCAGTGTTCCACTGCCAATAACGGTGATATTGTTGTTGCTCTGATTGAAGATTCCGCTACCGTTAAGCGCTATTACCGCGAGAAGGATCATATCCGCCTTCAACCGGAGAATGATACAATGGATCCCATTATTGTGCCCAATTGTGAAATCCTTGGTAAAGTCTTCGGTATCTACCGAATTTATTATTAAAAATAATTTTATGAATATTTTTCCCGATTTGCGGTAATTCTATGTTTGTACAAAGCTGTAAAAGCAATAGAATGGAGGTAAATTATGGGGACTAGATTTGTGGATGCGACTGCTTTGACCATTGCCATTATCGGCGCAATTAACTGGGGATTGATCGGTATCTTCCGTTTTGATCTCGTAGCCTTTATATTTGGCGATATGTCTTGGTTATCCCGGATTGTATATACTTTAGTAGGTTTGAGCGGATTATATCTGATTACATTTTATATGCGTCTGTCAGACCGTTCCGGTGAATAATCAAACACTGCAAAACAAAAGCCTGTGATTGGAATTATCTTCTTTTCACAGGCTTTTTATAGTTATATTTTAAATATCGGAAGCGGCAATCTGCTTGCCATCGCGCCAGATTCTCTCCAAATCATATAACAGACGATTCTCTTTATCAAAAATATGAACGATCACATCCTGAAAGTCCATTAAGATCCAATTTGCAGTTTCATAACCTTCAACCTGTTTCACAGGATACCCAGCTTTCCCCAACTTCTCTTCCACATTGTTAGAAAGAGCTTGTATCTGGTTTGCATTACTTCCGCCTGCAATGATAAAGAAATCAGCGATCACAGAGACTTCACTAATGTCAATCACCTTGATATCTTCTGCCTTCTTGTCTTCCAACGCCTCTATTACAAGCTTTGCCATTTCAGATGATTTGTTCATGTGTTTCCTTTCCTTTCAGATAGATTTCATAATAATATTCATAAGTTTTTCGTGTCATGGGATCAATCTCCCCTTCTGTACTCTCCAGATATTGCAGTGTATCACCCAGAATCCTTACCATGGCCAGATTCAGATCTTCAAATGACAGCTTTCTGATTTCTGCCAAATTAGGAGCATTCTTACGATTTGGCTCAATATAATCGGCTACAAACACGATTTTCTCAAGCTCTGACATCCCAGGTCTGCCTGTTGTATGATTTAAAATTGCATTGATGATATCGGGATCATTGATATGATACTCCTCCATGGCAAGATAACTTCCCACCTTGGAATGGAGTAAAAATGGGTTTCTACGCTCTATTTCATTGATACTGATGTTATGCTTTTCACAAATAGCAAGCCTTTTTTCATCAGTAAGACATTTTGCACAGTCATGAAGAAGACCGGCCAATTCTGCATTTTTTAACGATACACCATAGCGCATGGCAAGTGCAGCTGCAGTGTATGCCACACCCAAAGTATGCTCAAAACGTTTGGCATCCTGCACCTTTGCCATTGCCTTCCTGATTTTTCTGACATTCACATTTTTCATGGTTTTCTTCCTGATATAAATGATTTGAGACAATATAATCTCTTACCTTTTCCGGAACCAAATAACGAATGCTTCGCCCGCAAGACACACGTTCTCTGATATCGGTTGAGGAGATTTCCATGGCAGGGAACTGCAAAAGGAGTATGTTGCCATGGAATTTATCGGAAAGCTCCTTACATTTTTCTTCCATTTGTAGCAAAGAAGAACCGTTTCTGGCGGCAGCGATCACACTACAGGAGCCAAAGATCCGTTCCGGATCACGCCATTTTTCAATAGTATATAGACAATCAGCACCCATAATAAAATATAATTTATCCTCGGGACTGCTCTTTTTCAGCTGCTCCATGGTGTCGCAAGTATAAGTATAACCTTTACGTTCTACTTCCATACCGGACACTTTAAAAGCCGGATGACCCTCTATAGCAAGTGATGTCATTTGAAGCCGCTTGTCTCCTGAAAGCACATGTCGATTGTCTTTCATATAAGGAATTCCTGTAGGTATAAACAGGATCTGATCAAGTCCTGCCGCTTCCATAGCCCACTCAGCCAGCAAAAGGTGGCCCATGTGTATAGGATTAAAGGTTCCCCCCATGACGCCGATTTTACGGCCACCCGGTTCCACGGTACTCATATTCATTCACTCTCCCATAACAACATTATTCCGGCAAAATAATCTTTTTATTATCCTTATTTTCTTTATAAAGAACAATCTTCTTGCCAATTACCTGTACTACCTGCGAATGGGTTCTTTCTGCAACTATCTGGGCAATCTCCCTGGGGTCATCGAAGCAATTCTTCAAAACAGCGATCTTAATCAGCTCCCTGGTATGAAACGCTTCACCGATTGCTTCCGTCAACTCCGGTGTCAGGCTGGATTTTCCTACTTGAAAAATCGGATCCAGATTGCTGGCAAGACTTTTTAAATAAGCCCGTTGTTTACTTGTCATAATATTTCCTTTCTTTATAATAATCATCATTTATAATAATCAAAAGATAATCCATACATGCGCACTGTATCGCCTTCCTGGATTCCCAGGGCTTCCAGTTCATTAAGGATACCTGTATCTTTTAGGAAATTCTGGAAGAAAGTAAAGCCCTTCTCACTCTCCAGATTGGTATAGCCAAGCATCTTCTCGATGCGTGGTCCCTCCACCACGTATTCATCCTCGTCCTCATCATATTCCACCGTATAAGGCATGTCGGAATAACCGCCGACTCTTTCAGGGAAATATTCTTGTGCAAAAACAGTAGGCTCCTCGTTGATCTCCTCAAGCATCTGATTTACCTGATAAAGAAGTTCTCGAACTCCTTTTCCACTGACAGCAGAAATAGGAAACACTTTTATTCCCTGTGGTTCAAATTCTGCCTT
Organism: Acetatifactor sp.; assembly: GCA_045540075.1. Classification (GTDB taxonomy): domain Bacteria; phylum Bacillota; class Clostridia; order Lachnospirales; family Lachnospiraceae; genus Acetatifactor. The sequence continues at coordinate 5,774 of JAZQGM010000048.1, forward strand.
AATGGCTTCTATCGGGTTATTTTCCGAATCATAAATGGCATCAATTTTATTGGCAGCAATCACCTGAGGACGCTTTGCAATTTCTGGGTTATATGCTTCAAGCTCCTTATTGATGGCATAGATATCTGCAATGGGGTCTCTGCCTTCTGTTCCCGCCGCATCCACGATATGAATCATCACTTTGGTACGTTCAATATGGCGTAAAAATTCATAACCTAAACCCACACCTTGAGAAGCACCCTCTATCAATCCCGGAATATCTGCGATCACAAAGCCTTTCGTGCCTTCCAGATCAACCACACCAAGGTTGGGATTAATGGTGGTAAAATGATAATTTGCAATCTTGGGTTTGGCATTGGTCACACGGGCAAGAAACGTAGATTTACCTACATTGGGGAATCCAACCAGACCTACATCCGCGATCACCTTCAGTTCCAGGATCAGCTCCAGCTCCTGCGCCGGCTGTCCCGGCTGTGCATATTTGGGCGCCTGCATGGTACTGGTCGCATAGTGCTGGTTACCGTTACCTCCTTTGCCGCCCTGTAGCAGAATACAGCGCTTATTATCTCCGGACATATCTGTAATCACCTGCCCGCTTTCGGCTTCTTTTACAACGGTTCCTGCGGGCACTTTAATGACAATATCTTTACCATCTTTCCCCCGGCAATTTTTCTTACCGCCTTCTTCTCCGTCCTCGGCACGATATTTACGGATGTGTCTGAAATCGATCAGTGTATTTAATCCTTCATCTACTTCAAAAATAACATCTCCACCATGTCCTCCGTCACCGCCGTCAGGACCACCATTGGGAACATATTTTTCTCTGCGGAAAGAAACGTGACCGTCTCCACCTTTACCGCTTCTTACGAATATTCTGGCTCTGTCTGCAAACATTGTTAGCTCCTTTTTTGTTTAAAAAGAGCTTCAAACAAGCACTGTTTGAAGCTCCTGATCGTTCGCTCTTATTCCTCTACAGGATATACGGAAGCCTGTTTCTTATCTCTTCCTTTTCTTTCGAATCTAAGAACACCGTCAACTAATGCAAACAAAGTATCATCTCCACCGATACCTACATTCACACCGGGATGAATCTTAGTTCCGCGCTGTCTGTACAGAATATTTCCAGCTTTCACGAACTGTCCGTCAGCTCTCTTCGCACCTAATCTCTTGGATTCGGAATCTCTACCGTTCTTGGTAGAGCCTACACCCTTTTTATGAGCGAAAAATTGAAGGTTCATATTTAACATGGTTTACACCTCCTCGAATTTTACTTGCACATATTTACTTCCATAGTCTTTACTGATCGTCTTAAGACCAAAGACCATGGAATCCAGTAAAAATTTGGACTTCTCCTGCAAACTACCCTCAAAATCACATTTGATAAATCCTGTCTCCTCATTGGTCACAAGATTCACCTTCTCACCGGCAAGCTCTGTAAGCGAATTAATCGTGTTCGTCACAAGAACTGAAACCGCTGCGCAGACGATATCCGGCTGATTTCTTCTGGCATATCCTGCATGTCCCATACAGGTAAATCCCCTGTATTCTCTTTCACTGGTCTTACAAATTACGATAGTAGTCATATCTTTGTCCAACAGAACAATTAAGCATTGATCTTGTCAATTTTAACCTGAGTGTATGCTTGTCTATGACCATTCTTCTTGTGGTAACCGGTTTTTCTCTTGTACTTGTATACAATAACCTTTTTACCCTTACCCTGTTCCATAACGGTAGCAGTTACAGTAGCATTTGCTACGTCAGCGCCAACCTTCAGAGTCTCGTCACTTACTGCGATCACCTGGTCAAAAGTAACAGCTTCACCAGCCTCAGCGTTCAGTTTTTCAACTTTGATCACATCGCCTTCAGCTACTTTGTACTGTTTTCCACCTGTTGCAATAATTGCGTACATAAGGCACCTCCTAAATAAAAACTCGCTAACTTTGGTGGTGTCGTACTTCTTCGGACACACTTATACCTAGTTACGCGGCATACTGTTAAATATTAACACAGTCATAATTGTATGTCAAGTGTTTTTTATAAAAAAGAGGTAGAAAAGTATAAGAATTCTGATAGCTGGCAAGTGAAGTTTAGCCGGCGAGTGACGTTCAGCCGCGCCCATTCGCAAAACCGCCCCTTCGGGGCTCCTCGCTGCTTCGCAGCTACCTTTGCTCATAATCGGAGCGCTCCCTCAGAGACAATAAGGGGATGAAAATTCGTGCGAGCACGATTTTCATCCCCTTATTGTCTCTGGCTGAACTGTTATACGTTTAAAATGTCCTCATTGTTTCTCTTCTCAAAATCTTCAATGTACTGTATAATAAGTTTCACAGTCCCATCCACGCCAAGCACGCTACTGTTGATACACAGATCGTAACTGTCGGCGCGGCCCCATTTCTTGGAGGAATAATAATTGTAATAGCTCTGTCTCTGCTTATCCTTTTTAATGATCATCTCTTTGGCTTTGGCTTCGGACAATTCGTATTTCTTCATGATACGCTTCACCTTACACTCTTCATTGCCGTAGATAAAGAGATGTACACTATTCTTGTAATCAGCCAGTGCATAATCAGCACAACGACCTACGATCACGCAAGGCTCCTCGTCTGCAATCTTCTTGATCGTATCAAACTGTGCCAGAAAAACCTTATGGCTGATCGGCATATCTACAAAAGATGAAGCATTATATCCGAAAGAATAAGTATCCATGACTAAATTGTACAGGAAGGAGTTGGTCGGTCTCTCATCATGATTCTGGATCATCTCCTCGCAAAATCCACTTTCCTGTGCAGCTCTGGTAAGCAATTCCTTATCGTAACATTTAATGCCAAAATATTCTGCTACCTTCTCCCCAATTTCTCGTCCAGCTGATCCGAACTGACGCCCAATTGTAATAATCGTATTCATATACACACCCTGCTTTCTGTCTTAGTATAAATGTGGAGTATCTGGAATACTTATCTACATCTATCTAAATATATTATACGTCATTTTTTCTGCAAAAACAACTAATATTTTCAAAATTGTATGGCTATTTTTATGTTTTTTTTAATTCATATAAAGATTGTCCAATTATTCGTCATTTCCAACAATTATTCTCCAAGAATTCTTCGAGTAGCTTCAAAGCCGGCCGGGTTGGTCTGCATGAGCAGGAGCATCCTTAATGATTTTGGATGCAAAATATCCAATGCGTACTACTCCGGCTGTATTTGAACTGCTGGTACCATACAAAAAAAGGAATCCTGCCCAGTTTTTACCGGAAAGATTCCTTTTATTTATTAATTCTAAAAGTATGCTTAATTTGGTGAAAATTTAAGCAGCCTTTTTCGCCTTATTAGCTTTCTCGGTAGCAATCAGTACTTTGCCGCCTTCAATTACAAGAACAACAGCCAGAATTACGATAGGCACGATGATAACACACTGCAATCCTTCTGTGTGGATAGCACCTGTTCCTGCGGCCAGCTTAGCAACGTTGTTCTTGAAGCTTAAGATCAAGGACGTTATGGTAGCAACCAGCATGAAAATCATAGGGAAGTACAGCATCTTGTTGTTCTTGCCTTTCTTGGACAGATATACAGCCAATGCAAGAAATGCAGGTACAGCCACCAACTGGTTACAAGCACCGAACAGAGGCCAGATCTTTGCATATCCTGCAAGACACAGAATGAAACCACCGATAGCGGTGATAACAGTAGATACGTACATATTGCTCAGGATGTTCTTCTTCTCTCCCTTACCTGCAAACAGCTCCTGGAACATGAAACGTCCAAGTCTGGTAGCAGTATCAAGACTGGTCAGACAGAATGCTGAAACTGCCAGTGCGATGATGGTAAATGTAGCAGTTACGGCTGTCTGCGAGAATCCCATCACTTTAAAGAAATTGGAAATTGCGGTTGCAAATACCAGTGTAGGTGAAGCCAGTCCTGTGGCAGCAATAGAACCGTCAGCTGACAGTACACCAACAGCTACCAGAGAGATCACTGCCAGTACACACTCGATCAACATAGCACCGTAACCGATGGGCAGTGCCTCGCCTTCATTATCCAATTGCTTGGAAGTTGTACCGGAACCAATCAGGGAATGAAAACCGGAAACAGCACCACATGCAACAGTAATAAACAATACAGGGAAGAGATAGTTGCTTCCCACCTTGAAACCTACAAATGCAGGGGTCTGGAAGACAATTGCTTCAGGAGCTGCAATACCTGCACCAATGATACCGATAACAGCTGCTGCGATCATGAAGTAAAGCAGGAAGCTGCTCAGATAATCTCTGGGCTGCAACAAAATCCATACAGGAGTTACTGAAGCGATCATTACATAAACAAATACAAAACCGATCCAGAAACTCTTGGGCAAATTAATAGGACAGATTAGACCGATCCCCACACAAACAGCCAGCAGAATAACGCCAAGAACAGTGGATACTACCACATTCGCATTCTTTCTGTATACCAAAAAACCAAAACCGATCGCCAACGGAATAAACAGAATGGATGCCATAGCCACACTACCATTAGAAGTTCCTGCTACTGCACCGGGGAAAATACCGGTTACGCCTTCGGCAGTAATCGTAAAGCTGTTTGCAACGATATCAGCAAAAGCTGCAACTACTAAAAGCAGTACCAGCCATGCAAATACGGTAAACAGAACCTTACATCTGTGACCGATGTTCTCTTCGATAACTTCACCAAGAGATTTGCCCTTGTGACGGATTGATACGAAGATGGATCCAAAGTCTTGAACAGCACCAAAGAAGATACCACCTACAACAATCCACAAAAATACAGGAACCCAGCCGAAAAATGCAGCCTGAATAGGTCCGTTGATAGGACCGGCACCTGCGATAGATGAGAAATGATGCCCCATCAGTACCGGAGCTTTTGCCGGAACATAGTCAACACCGTCTTCCATCTCGTGAGCAGGTGTAATGTTTCTGGGATCTATACCCCACTGTTTTGCCAACCATCTACCATAAGTGAGGTAGGCGCCTACAAAAATGGCAATTGCCAAAAGAATTAATAAAATTGCATTCACACTCTTTCCCTCCTAACATTATTATTATGTGAAAATGCTTTTATGTATGCCTTATGACATACATGCAGTAGAACTGCCTTTGTTACTCCTGCATATAGCAGGTTATCCCCTGATTCTTACACACTGTCGTAAATCCTTCACGTCCTTCGTCTACCTCCCGGAACACCTCCCGGAACATCTTCTTGTCGCTTCGCATATCAGGGCTGACTGTTACGCATCTGTCATCCATGGTTACTGCCACCATCCGTCCTCTGCAATACCCCCTGATATGGAATTGATACCCTTTATCAAAACGAAAGCGACCAATACGCTTAGCAGCTTCCCTGGCAAGTGGTTTTTGGCCTAACAAGATTACCGTAAGCAAACTGGACATATGATTCTTCTGAGGAAGCTTTTCGCCATTTCTAACCAGTTGCCTCTCCATTTCGTTACGGATCAACGATTCGGCTTCTCTGATCTGTTCCTCAGTGATCTGGTCTTCCTCCCAGAACAGTATATGTTCATAAGAATCCGCTGACCACATATTTGCTTCCTGTACTAAGATGTATTTCTCATTGTGCGAAAAAAAATGACCGTAAGCAGGAAACTGCCTTGCGCCTATGCGGTAGGGTTTATAAATATCAAATGTATTGGAGTATTTCAGGAGCAGCCTGTCTAAATAACTTGCTGTATTCATGTTTACCTCTATGTATCAAATTCGTACAAAGTACGATTTTTGTCCAAATATAACTGTGACAAACCACCAAGATTAATGTATCATATTTTCAGCCAAATTGCCTTAGTACATTAGTACTATATTATGTTAAAATTTCCAATAAATGCTTAAAATACACAGGCAATGGAGCATCAATTTCAACATATGCTCCAGATACAGGATGTATAAATCCTAATATTTTGGCATGTAATGTTTGTCCTTGCAGTACAAAAGGACTTTTTCGGTTGGAATAAACTTCATCCCCAAGCAATGGATGACCGATACTTGCCATGTGTACACGGATCTGATGGGTTCTTCCGGTTTCCAGCCGACACTCTATATAGGTGTAATCCTTAAAACGCTTAAGTACCTTATAATGTGTTACTGCGTGCTTACCATTTTTTACATTTACTGCCATCTTCTTACGGTCTGTTGGATGACGACCGATGGCACCCTCAATGGTCCCTTGGTCCTCCTTCAGTGATCCGTGACAAATAGCATGATAACATCTGCGGATACTGTGATCTTTTAACTGCTCTGCAATACAATTATGCGCCACATCATTTTTGCACACGATTAGCGACCCTGTAGTGTCCATATCAATTCTATGAACAATTCCCGGGCGCATGACTCCATTAATTCCGGAAAGTTCACTGCCACAGTGATACATAAGCGCATTTACCAGAGTACCACTGTAATGTCCTGCTGCAGGGTGAACCACCATTCCCTTGGGTTTATTTACTACCACCACCGACTTGTCTTCGTACAAGATATCTAAAGGAATATTCTCCGGCTGTATATCCGGTTCTACAGATTCCGGAAGGCAAAATTGAACATCATCATCTGCCTTTACACGATAACTGCCTTTCACAACAATTCCGTTTACCCTGACCTGACCTTCTTTTATAAGCTTCTGGATAAAAGAACGTGATAAAGAATCGATAAGCAGACTCATGCACTTATCGATTCTTTCTTCTTCCATCTCTTCTGTAATCTGAAAACGAAATTCTTCCATGACTACGTTCCTCTACCAGTTCAGCCAGAGAAGATATTTGGATGAAAATCGTGCTTGTACGAATTTTCATCCGGGTATCTTCTCTGAGGAAGCGCTCATTAATGAGCAAAAATAGTCGCGAAACGACGGAGAGCGCCGTAGGCGCGGTTTTGCAAATGGGCGCGGCTGAACATCACTTACTAATTATGAAATCCAGATCCTCTTCCTTATATACAAACAAAAGCAGTACAAATACAGCTATGGTGGCCACTACCACATAAATATCCGCAACATTAAAAATCGGATAATCAATCAGAACAAAGGATATAAAATCCACAACAAAATCCAGACGTATCCGGTCTATCATATTACCCAGCCCACCTGCGATAATTGCAGAAGCCAGTATGTGAATGACAAAGTATTTCTTCTTATCAGGTAATCTGATCAAAAAGTAACAGATAACAGCCATAAATACAATTCCTACTGCCACCAGAAAAAACTTCTGATTCTGCAACATGCCAAAAGCTGCCCCACGATTCTCCAGATAGTCAAGCTCCAACACGCCATCTATCAGGACGAAGGCTTCCTTCCCCTTCAGATACACTACTGCTAGGTGTTTGGTAAACTGGTCAAATGCCAGTAATAAGGCTGCAATCAACACATCCATACACAGCAGCTTTAATTTATACTTACTCATAGGCATCCTCTTCACTGAAATAAATTTCTTTTACAGCTGCCAGGATCTCTTCTTCCGTTACAGAACGGTCTATCACAGCTTTACCGATTTTCTTTAGCAATACAAATTTGATTTTGTTGCCTTCCACCTTCTTATCTGACTTGGTTAAGCTTACAATCTCCTTAGGATCGATATCCTCCACTGTGATCGGTAGATAGAAAGGAACAAACATATCCCGGATCTCATAATATTCTTCCATACTAAGGAGCTCTTTCTTCCATGAAATATAAGCAGCTGCAACAGCTCCCAGTGCCACACACTCACCGTGATACAGCGAAAAGCCCTTAGCTTTCTCAATGGCATGTCCGATGGTATGACCAAAATTCAAAAGTGCTCTATCACCTTCTTCAAAAGGATCCTTCTCTACTACTAGCTTCTTCACCGTACAGCTTCTCATAACCATTTCTTCCAGAACATCCAGATCCCGCTCACAGATCTCATACATGTTGGAAATCAGCCATTCATAAAACATGGCATCCTTGATCAGGCCATGCTTCATTACCTCAGCAAACCCGGCAAAGTACTGTCTCTCGTCCAGACTTTTCAGAACAGACATGTTCATGTATACCAGCCCAGGATTCTTGAAAGCCCCTACCATATTCTTATATCCATCAAAATCCACACCGGTTTTACCACCGATGCTACTGTCACACTGTGCCAGCAAAGTAGTGGGAATCTGGACATAATCAATGCCTCTCATGTAGGTAGCCGCAGCATAACCGGTCACATCACCAACCACACCGCCTCCCAGAGCAAGCAGCATATCTTTGCGTCCAAATCCTTCCTCGATCAAATATTGGTAGATACCCTTTACCGTATCAAGTGTCTTATTCTCTTCCCCCGCCTGAAACTCGTAGATACATACCTTACGACATTTTCCCTCTAACTTCTCCTTCACGGTGTCTGCATATAGCTGATGCACATTGGAATCAGTAACGATGCAAAGCTTCTTCTCAGCAGACCCCAGTGCATCAAGCTCCTCCCACAACTCATCAAAAGATTGGGTGAAAACAATGTCATAGCATGGTTTTTTATTAAAAAGAACTGGTAATCTCTGTGCCATGTTTATCCGGTTTCCTTTCCCAGCTTCTTACATTCCACTGTCAATGGGACCTGCATCAAATGCACCACTTAAGATATCCTGGAAATCTCCTGAGATATCTACAGATGAAGGTGTAATAATAAATATGTAGTGGGAAATCTTCTGCAGATTACCACCGATGGCAAAACAGGATCCAGATGTAAAGTCGATAATTCTCTGAGCCATATCTACCTCTAATCCTTCCAGATTCAGCACAACAGTCCTATTGGATAAAAGTGTTTCAGTGATCTCTCTGGCTTCCTCCACGCTGGTAGGCTTGATCACACACACCTCCATGCCGGAACCACCCTGAACTCTGCGCGTGGCAGGCTGACGCATGGGTGTGACCTTAGGCTGTGCAGCCTTCTTAGGTGCATACTCTTCATAATCATCCATTTCACGTATCTTGGAAGAAGTCTTTGTAGATGCCTTCTTAACAGGAACTTCTACTTCCTCTTCTTCATCATAGTAGTCATCATCATAATAATCTTCATCACCATCATTCAGCTTCATAATATTTAAAAACTTGTCCATCACGCCCATCGTAATAACTCCTTTCAAAAGTTCTTTTTATAATCTCGTTCTCCAAATATACCAGTGCCCACTCTGACATAAGAAGCGCCTTCCTCTACAGCCACTTCATAATCACCTGTCATCCCCATGGACAATACTCGCATACTAACATTATCAATGTTTTTATGCTCTATGTCAACTGCTAATTGCTTTAATTTTGAAAAATATTCTCTATTTTCCTCAGGATCCTCTACAAAGGGGGCAATTGTCATAAGTCCTTTTATTCGAATTCCCGGAAGGGCAGCTATCTGACTGACAAGTTCCGATGCTTCTTCCATGGTACTTCCGAATTTGGTCTCTTCCTTAGCCACATTGACTTCCACCAAAATATCCACCATCACATTTTTCTTAAGCGCCTCTTTGCTGATCTCCTCTGCAAGACGTAGGCTATCCACACTGTGGATCAGATACACCTTATCTACAATATATTTTACCTTATTGCGCTGCAAATGTCCGATCATGTGCCAGCGAATATCCTTAGGAAGTACTTCTGCCTTCTCCACAAGTTCCTGTACCTTATTCTCTCCAAAATCCCGCATGCCACATTGATAAGCTTTTTCCAGGTCAGATACAGGCTTATGTTTACTGACAGCGATCAGCATCACCTCCCGGGGGTCACGTTCCACCCTGTTGCAAGCCTTCTCTATATTTTTTTGAACCTGTTTCACATTTTCCTGAATCATAGGCTTTCTCCTATTCTCTATTCATAAATAAACTGATTCGCATCTACACTGTCCGCATTCAATACAATATTATCATACACATTCAGGCCATATCTTGTATTAGACTGCACGATCGCATATTCATCATTCTGGGCCAGGATATGAATCTCTCGAAAGTCTGCATAACCCTTATTCATATTATAAACCCCGATCAAAGTAGCACTTTTACTGACCGTATAAGTCTCCTGAGAATTCAATTTCAGCAAAATATCGCCTCTTCCCAGTATATCGGTATCAAGATAATATTCTTCAGTCTCTTCATCATAAGAATATATCTCAAGCTCCACATGTTCACTGGAAATAGTACCGTCCTCCAGATAGGTTTGTCTCATCACGCCGGCTGTACTCGAATCTTCAGCTAAAACAAACTCCTTTGGCACCAGGAAAAACTCTCGTTGGGCTATAGATGAATTGGGAATCTTAAGACCTGTCTCTTCATCCAGGATCAGCTCGATTTCCAGGAACCTCTCCGCCACAAAAGTAACCATAGAATTATTCAGATCCAGCTGTGCATAAGTATTGCCGTCACTATTATGAAGCAATTTTACCGAAGCCCAGGATTCATACTGATTTTTCAAGAACCTTACTTTTACATACTCCTCTTCTAAAAGTCTTGCTCCAAAATCAGGCTCAACAGGTATCACAACAGACCAATTCTCATCAGTGGACATTTTATATGCAGGATCCCCCACTGCAGCAAGACTTGTGCCCAACAGTTGAGTCTTGCGGTATACATCTTTCGCATCGTCAGTTACTTGCTCTGCATCATCATAGACCACCGGCCTCTCAAAAATCTCTGCGGTCACCTGTTCCGGCAAAAGAGATTCATAACCATCTATCCAGTAAGTTATCACACCCGTATCTGGTGCATAAAAAGTCTTTATCGTCCCCAGATCAGCACCGCCTTCTGTCAGATTGGCAAGCATGTCCGCATTCGCCAATTTAAGAACAGTACCTGAGATAGAATACTTAAAATCATAAGCTGAGCTGAAGTTTTCTGGGTCAAATCCATGCATGAAATTTACGATCTCATTTCGAAATTCTGCTAATTCGGCTCTGCTTAAGCTGTTCTGCCCCTGATAAATACTTTCCATATGCTCATTTAGACGTCCGGTCTCGTCGATGGTAAATACCATATCTCCTTTCGCTGCCCGTTCTCCCTCCCGCAGATAATAATTGATATAACCGGCAGAAGACACTGTTACTATAGCCTCATTCCTAAGTGCAATACCCCGGAAAATGGTATTAGTGGACAGCGACCCCTCTTTCACCTCATAAGGTTTGGGAGGACTGTATTTGAAATATCCCACTACAAAATAAGCCACATATATAAACACTGCGCTGAAAATGATCATGCCAATATTTAGATTTAGCGGCTTTCTGTATTTTTTGATTTTCGCCGGCTTTCTGCCTTTCTGTGCTTTTCTATGCGCCAAGCCCTTTGCCCCTTTCTCCTACTGCTTAATACTTGGAAAAAGCCTCGGGAAGCATCCGAGGCTCTTATCTGCATGAATCAATTCAATAATTTGTTTACACTTATAAGGAAAGAATAACGTTCTTCTTAACTTCTTCAGGAAGCTCGTTCTCATCCATAGAAACACTCAAGATAAAGTCTACCTTAAAAGCATCACTCATCTTTTCAAGCTTTACGATGGTAGGCACAATATCTGCACCTTCTAGACATGCAATCTTCAAAAAGCTGTCAAAATACATCTGCTGCAGATCATGATCCTGTGAAAGAATACCACTGATAAATCCAAGGAATTCATCGCTATTGTCAATCATATAGTCAGATACATTGATCAGACGAACCTTATTATTCAGTTCAAACATATGCTTGGTACTTTTGTCCAGATATGTAATATTCCCTTCCACATTCTTAATTTCATTATTCACTTTATCCAATAACTGTTTTGTCTTGCCTTTTCCTTTATTACCTACAATTAATTGAACCATGGATAACCCTCCTGCTGTAAATTGATATGTAATGCCTTGATAGTCTCTAACTATCTGCTTATTACTATTATAGTGTATTCCGGCACAAAAAACAACCTTTATTTATGAATTTCATTCAATAAATCTATCATTTCGGGATATAAAACATCACTTGACTGGGATCTGAGAATGATTGATATGTATGGTGCACCATTTACATCCCGGGCAAGTAGCATCAGACAATGACCTGCTGCATTGGTAGTTCCAGTCTTGCCACCCACCACAGTCACACTATCCGGAGCCTGATAATCCCTGAAAAACCGGTTGGTATTCTTCACATTCAGCTTCTTTTCCTGACCATTCCTGTCATAATAGGTGGTCTGATATTCCATCGTGCGGATGATCTCCTGAAGAAATTCATTCTGAATTGCTTCCTGAAAGATCAGATACAAGTCATATGCTGTGGTATAATGATCTTCCTGTGTCAACCCGTGAGGATTCATAAAATTAGTATTCGTTGCTCCCAAGGCTCTGGTTTCCTCATTCATCATCTGAACAAACCCTTCCACGCTGCCTCCCACATTCTCAGCAATCAGCATAGCCACATCATTGGCTGAATTGATCAGAAGAACATGTAACGCCTGGTTCAAAGTCATGGTATCCCCTTTCTTCAGGCCACACAGCTGAGCACCGGATTCGGAGATATTCACTGCGTCCGTAGCAACCAGTACCTTTTCAGCTGAACTGTGTTTTAATGCCACCAGAGCTGTCATGACCTTTGTCAGACTGGCTGGCTGCATCCTGCTGTGAGCATTCTTGGCATAAAGCACCTCTTTGCTGTTCACATCACAAAGAAGCGCAGCCCCTGCCTGGGACATATCTACGGCTTCATCGTCCATGATATCTTCCGTAACAATACACAGATCGGACGCAAATGCCCTGGCGCTTCCTGCCTTCTCTCTCGCAATAATATTAAAACTTGTTATCTGCGAATCTGATTCATAAGGAATCTCATATATGGTATCTGCACAGCCTGTAAGCAGAACACTGGCAAGAGATAAGTATGCCAGATACCTATATGTCTTACTTTTTATATTTTTCTTATATTCTCTTTTATTCATTTTATCATTTGTACATCTCACGCCACTCAAGATCTCCTCTGTCTAAGGCCTTAATCAGCAGTTCCGCGCTGGCAAGATTGGTAGCCAACGGAATATTATACATATCACAAAGCTTTACCACATTATTGACATCCGGCTCATGGGATTTACTTGTGAGCGGATCTCTAAGGAAAATTACCAGATCAATCTGATTATGCTCAATCTGAGCTCCAATCTGTTGCACACCCCCTAAGTGACCGGCCAGATATTTGTGGACATTCAAGTTTGTCACCTCTTCTATCAGTCTCCCGGTAGTTCCTGTTGCAAACAGATCGTTCTTACTCAAGATACCTCTGTATGCAATGCAGAAATTCTGCATCAGTTTCTTCTTTGCATCATGTGCAATCAGCGCAATGTTCATAATTATACCCTCTCTATCTGAAATTTTTGATTCATTAATTCTTAATTTACAAATCTTAATTTCTTTCTCTTTTAGCTTGTAAACGTACATTTAAAACAAACCCCATACCGATATACAAACTCCATAATGAAGTTAGGCCATAGCTCACAAACGGAAGTGGAAGCCCGGTATTAGGGAGCAAAAATGTGGTCACACCAATATTAAAAAAACCCTGAAAAGCTACCAGACCACCCATTCCCGCAGCTATGATGGTTCCGGCTGTATCTTTTGCCTTCCTGGCTATGGAAGCACATTCAAGCGCTATGGAAAACAACAGTACGATCACAGCAACACTTCCTTTAAACCCGAACTCTTCACCTATCACTGCAAATATAAAGTCGGTCTGGGGCTCCGAAATAAAGTTTCCATTTTTCACAGAGGTAATCTCATTGTTCTTATAACCTTTTCCGCCCAGCTGTCCGGAACCGATAGCCATAACAGAATTTAACTGCTGATAAGCTTCCGCATCTGCATATTCCTCCGGATAGAAAAAGGCCATAATGCGCGTTGACTGGTATCCTTTCATCAATATCTTGTTCACCAAGTTTGGCTCCGGCGAAATTGCAAGATATACCACAATCACCACTGTCGGAACAGCTACTGCCAGAATACTGAATATCAGTTTATAACTGATACCTCCTGCAAACATGGCCACGCAGAAAATGACAAGCACCACAATACTGGTAGACAAGTCCGGCTGCTTAGCGATCATTGACCAGGGAACAAGAATCAATATCACACTCAAAGAGATTATTTTAAAGGTATTTAACCTTTTTCTATTTACCATAATAAACTGTGCAAGGAATAAAATCAATAGAATTTTTGCACTTTCTGACGGTTGAAATCGAAAACTTCCAATTTGGAGCCATCTTTGGGCACCTCCGCCTTCATCACCTACGACGATCACAAGCAAAAGCAATATCAAATTGACGATATACATCAACCAATAAAACTTTAATATAAAGGTATAATCAAAAAATGCCAGGACCAACATAAGAAACACTCCGGCCACCAGACCTATAATCTGTTTGTTCTGCAGAGAGGGTTCTGCAGAACCGATTGCCAGACACCCTATGACAGAAAGGCCGATCAGCATTAATATTAACTTAAAATCAAAATCACGTAATCTGTAATTTTTAAACATTTGCATCCTTCCTTTTGCCATAATGATTATTTAGTACTTTTACTTACTTCCTCAAGTCTAATATGGGAATGTTAGCGTACAGTGTAGGATTCTTAATTCCTCTGTTGCCTTTTCCCTTAGTATTAATCTGTATCTCCATATTTGTGGCATCTATCTTCATGTACTTGGATATTACTTTGGCAATATCCGTCTTAATCAGATCCATCATCTCCGGTGAGCAATTTACCCTGTCAGAGATCAACAATATTTTCAATCTGTCCCTTGCTACTTCCCGGGAGCTTTTTCTTCGAAAAAAACGTCTCATACTAAATTTTCTCATCATAAGCCCCTCCTATGCCTTGTGAAATATACCGGTTACTTTTGTCCAGAAAGAAAATCCTTTTTCTGTGGAAAGAAAAGGTACTTCTTCTCCCTGTATTCTGCGTACCACATTGGCATAAGCCCTGCCGGCGGGACAATCATGCCCTACAAGAGGCTCGCCCTGATTGGTGGCAACTACCACATTCTCATCATCCGGTATGATCCCCAGAAGAGGCACTGCCAGAATATCCACCACATCAGAAGCAGACATCATATCGCCCTTACGGACCATATCTGTTCTTAAGCGGTTGATGATCAGATCCATCTGCTTCAAACTATTGGCTTCCAACAAGCCTATGATACGATCAGCATCTCTGATGGCTGAAACCTCAGGTGTTGTCACGATCAGCGCTCTGTCAGCACCGGCTATGGCATTTTGAAAGCCCTGTTCGATACCTGCAGGGCAATCAAGCAGTATGTAATCAAACTGTTCCTTCAGATGTTCGATGACCTTCACCATCTGCCCGGGAGACACTGCACTTTTATCTCTGGTCTGGGCAGAAGGCATCAGATACAAGCCAGGATTCCTCTTGTCCCGTATCAGCGCCTGTTTAACTCTGCAATTTCCCTCCACAACGTCCACAAGGTTATAGACGATTCTGTTCTCCAGGCCCATAACTACATCCAGATTACGAAGTCCGATGTCGGTATCGATCAGACATACCTTTTTACCCATTTTAGCAAGACCTGTTCCTACGTTTGCGGTAGTGGTGGTCTTACCCACACCGCCTTTCCCTGACGTGATGACAATTACTTCGGAATTACTCATTTAATCCTCCATTTCTGCCGCATTATGCGGAACTAGATTTGTGATCAACGTCCTGCCGGGTATGTGTCTAGACCTGCACTTTTCCCAGCAAATCTTTCGTAAGAGGGTCGTAAACGATTCTTTCGTTTCTTACATATGCTATTTTCGGTTGTATGCGGGAGCGGATGACGCCCCACTTTTTCTGCTTATTGGCAGATTTATATTTGAAATCGCCGATTTTTAATTTTTCCGGCTCCATTTCAAGCGCAACTACATAATGATCTTCATCTCCGGAAGCTCCTGCATAGGCTTCTCCATACAGTCCTCCCAATATAATGATATTTCCTCTGGATACCACTTTACAGCCTGGATGCACATCTCCCAGAATAATAATGCTTGTCTCGGATTCCAGTACCTCTCTGTTCCTTAAGTTTCCTTTATAGAACTGACCATCAGCCCCACCGGACAATCTCTTTTCTACTTGTTTTAATGCCCGTAGATATAGTTTATCCGTCTCTTCATCCTTACCCACGATACATACGATATTGATATCACTGTTATCGTGTATGACTTCCAGTATCTCAATTTCTTCCTCTCTGGTAAGACTGCGGCCCTCCAGCGACAACGCCACCTGTGCTGTTCCAAAAAAAGCCCTTGATTCGGAGAACTTGGCAGCAAGCTCTTTCAAAATCACATAAAAGTCCATTTCTTCATTCAGTAGAATGGTCAAGCCATTGTGATAACTTTTTACGATCACGGCCTCTTTCACAGTCATCACCCCTTTCTGATATTGACATTCAGCTACGCCTATCGCATAAATTGACGTTCAGCCGCGCCCATTCGCAAAATCGCGCCTTCGGCGCTCTTCGTCGCTTCGCGACTGCTTTTGCTCATTAATGGGCGCTCCCTCAGAGAAGATATCCGAATGAAAATTCGTGCGAGCACGATTTTCATCCATATATCTTCTCTGGCTGAACTGTTAGTTAAAACTCATTTATAGACACACCTTCGTTATCCATGTCTGCCGTGCCAGTCAGAATCTCTTCTTCGGCAGCAAGACCATAATAATACTTGATGATCTCTCTTGCCACCTGTGCGGCATAATCAGAAGAATAACCAAAAGGAATGCGAACTGCAAAGGCGATCTCCGGTTCCTCGTAAGGTGCATATCCTACAAACAACGCATGGTTTGATCTTGTCTTGATCTGCTCTGCAGTACCGGTCTTACCGGCCACATTAACAGCCAGATCGCTAAAATATGACTTTCCTTCCACTACCTTCCTCATACCAAGATGAATCGCATCCCAATACGCTTGCGGCATGTTAACGGTGCTACGTATATCGGGCTCATTCTCTATTAACAAATTTCCATCAGCATCCAATATTTTATCTATCAATGTAAGATTATAACAAGTTCCGTTGTTTGCTACTGTGGTCACATATCTGGCAATTCCAACAGTGGTATAGCTTCCGCTTCCTTGTCCGATGGCAGTACGAATCGGGTCAATATCAGATACATCCGGCTTATACTCCTCCACCTCTACTCCCGACTTATCTGTAAGTCCAAACAAATCAGCGTACTTGGCAAATGCTTCCAACCCAGCTGAATCATCATAAGAACCACTTCTGGTAGCCAATTTATAACCCACTTCATAAAAGAAGTTATTACAGGAATTCTGAATACCTCCCACCACATCTAACAGTCCATGTCCCCAGGCCTTCCAACATCTGGGCCCGTTCTCTATTAAGGTAAATACACCAGTACAATTCAGTCTGGTGGACAGATCAATGATCCCTTCACTTAACCCGGCAGCTGCAGATACCATTTTAAAAGTTGATCCGGGCGCTGCTTTGTATTGTGTGGCATAATTCAAGCTGGGACTGGACTTGTCGGTCATCAACTTGGCCCAATACTTCGCATCAATGGTGTTGGCCAACTTATTATTATCATACCCAGGATAAGTCACCATCGCAAGCACATCGCCTGTCTTCACATCCGTGATCACAACTGCACCATTACAGGGATCCAATGCCAACTGTGCAGGCGTTATCTCCAGATTATTGATGCGGTTCATCATAAACTGATAAGCAGACAGCTTTCCACTATACAGCTTTTCCTCTTCCTCTGCAGGAAACCAAGCCGCATCCTGTTCACAGATCAGCATGCAGATATCCTTACCGGTTATCACATCGTTAAGAAGCATATATTTATAAAACTTCTTCTGAAATTCCAGATTGCTATCTATCATTGCGATCATATATTCTGACAGCTGTTTAAAGGTTTCCTCTGAATCCACATATTTATCTTCTATCTTCAATTTACTGACGTCAATCCAGCTCTGCCCGATACAATAATATAGGTATTCACTTAAGCTGATCACTTCTTCTTTGGTCCAGGCAATATACGTCTCATCCTCTGTATTTACTTTATCTGAAATGATAACGCCGTTTTTATTCAGCATTGAGACAATGTTACTCTGATAAACCTGATACTCTTTTGTGAGTTTATTGTAAGGGGTCTTGTTTTCATAAAGTTCCTGCCAGATCTTTTCATATACGGACTCCTTATATTTCAAATATTTCCTGTAAACCTCCACTTCTTTCTCACCGGCATCCGATGCATCAAAATGGTTAATGTCTACGATACTGTTGTTGATCACTGCAAAATAGACATCATAAATGGGAATCTTAATGTCCTTGTTACTGGACCCGGCTGCAAGCTTGTACTCTTTGGCATTGATGATCTTATCTGACACAATGCCGGCGATCCCCTGCTCCAAAATCTGGTAAGTGGCCATCTGCAGATCGGCATCCAGAGTCAAAATTACATCTTCCCCTGCCTTAGGCTCCACCCGTTCTTTCACTGAAATGGTCTTGCCCAGGTTGTCCACTACCAGCTTCTCACTGCCCTTCTCGCCCTGTAAACGTGTCTCCAGATAGGCTTCAATACCACTTTTTCCCACCACATCATTGATTGTGTAGCGTTCTCCATCGCCACCTTCCTCCAGATCCCGGTCATTATACTCTGTCAGTTCATCTGAGGAAATCTTGCCCGTATACCCTAAGACCTGTGCAAAATATTCACTTTCATGATACTGTCTGGCTGTATCCTCCTCGATACTGACACCCACCAGTTGGTCCATGTTCTCCATGATTACAGCCACTGTCTTATCACTAACATCCCGGGCAACAGTGGTGCCTACGTATTTTCGATAGGAAGTCAGCCTCATAGCATATCTGATGGTGATCAGCTGCAATAATTCTTCTTTGGTATATCCTTTTCCTACCACAAAAGTGCTGGAAGTGTCACCTTCCACTTCATAATCGCCAATTCGAAAGCCTCCGGAACCTTTACCACCCAGAAAATTGATCACATCCTCCGGCGTGGCATTTCTCTGACTCTCCTCCAGATCATCTATGTATGGCTCACCATAAATATCTGCCAGAAATCGAAGACGCTTAGTCCCTTCTACATTAAAAGCAAACGCTCCATTCTCATCAATGACCACATTAAAATCCGTGATCACGCTGTCGCCGTTCTTCTCAATCATCTTGATCAACTTATAGATATTCTCATTCAGCAGCCTGTTTTTAGTAGATGCACTCATTCCGGATTCATAGACATCCTCTATCTTCACGGAATAAGCCAGCTTATTGTCTGCCAGGACTACACCGTTACGATCCAGAATGCGCCCTCTGGTACTGGCAAGGCTTCTGGTCTTCTCTGTCTTTAAGATAAACTCATCCAAATATTCCTGTCCATTTACAATCTGTAAATCAAAGCAACGGTAGATCAGGATGCCGCCCAGAATCAGGAAAACCACGGCCAGAACCGTAAGTCTGCTGGTCACAATATTCAGAATACGCTCTTTTATTTCATCAAACAAATCTCTGTTCGCTCCTTTATTCCTTGCTTTCCAGCCAACTGTTCATTTTCAGCACCACCGGATAGATGAAAATCGTTACTATAATGGTATATACTGCCTCCGGCAATATGACTTTCGTAAAATAGTAAGGAAAATCAAACTTTCCCCGTAACAAAAACTGCAGACTATAGCAGATAATCCCATAAGTTAAGTCACTGACAACGATTAGGCAAATAGGCAGCTTGATATCCTCCGGATAAAAAAGCCTGCAGAATTTGCCATTGATAAATCCAAGATACATCAGCACCAGTGCATAAAAGCCCAGAATATCTCCATGGAGTATATCACATAAAAGTCCGCAGATAAAACCGATGATAAGGCCTTCTCTCTCCCCTCTCATAAATCCGAAAGAGGAGGTGAGAATGATCATCAGATTCGGTATGATGCCGCCAAACGCAAGGCTTCGAAACACTGTGCACTGTAACACAAAACAAATCAATATAGTGATTGTCAATAGGATCATTCTTCTCATTTAAGCGCCTCGTCTTCATTGATCTGCTGCTTCTGCTCCAAAATAACCAACACTTCGTCAAGATGCTCGAAATCCACCGCCGGTGTTATGTAACCTGACTTAGTCAGATTGTTGGCATCTCGATTCATGGTATGAATATATCCGATCAATATATTGGGCAGATATTTGTCACTGATATTGGAGGTGACCACCTTATCTCCCTCTGAAACTTTATCTTCACTGTCAAGCAACTGGCTAAAGTTGATGGCACCATCTGCCATAAGCTTTAAATCTCCCGACACCATAAGCTTATCTCCCGTAGCCAGCACTGCACCGCTTACGTTAGAATTGTCGGAAATGATAGAAGTCACTTTCGACCAGTTGGGACCTACGGAAGATATCCTTCCAACCAGTCCTCCGCCGGCGATCACATTCATGTCTGCTTCAAGTCCATCCTGATATCCCTTATCAATGGTAAAACTGGAATACCAATTACCGGAATCTCTGCTGATGATTCTTGCACCAGTCTTATCATAATCAGTGTAACGGTCATCCAGCTCAAAAAGCTCCCGTAAGGATTGCAGTTCATATCTCTCCTGCTGCAAAATGGTATTCTGAGCCGTCAGCTCAGCCACCTGATCCTTTAAGCTGGCATTCTCATCCAGAAGCTGCCTGATGGAAACTAGCTCGTCAGAGCGGTTAGACAGCCACTGTCCGGCCTTACTGATGCCCTGTTGGAAAGGTACAACTACGTAACCCACCACAGTATTCAAAGGCCGGTTAAACAAATCTGTGCCAAAAGTCAGAAGCATCATAAGACAACAAATAATCGTCAGACTCAAAAGCACATATTTACCGGGCAAAGCATTTCTTTCCCCTTTTCTTTTTACAACCGGACTCATCTGCTCATCCCTTCAATTGCATATGCTACTGTTTTATAATTATCCTCTTTAATGATTTTAGCCAGGCCAAGTGCTACACTTGCGATAGGATCCTGTGCCATATTGACCCTTAATCCGGTACCGATGGCCAGACGCTCAGCCAAGTGATTCACCTGGGATGCACCTCCTGTCAAGTAGACACCATTTCTGTAAATATCAGCAGCCAACTCAGGCGGTGTTCTCTCTAAGATCACTTTTACATTGTCTACAATAGTATGAAAATGCTCTTCCAGGCACTCATCCACCAACTTCGTAGGAATCTCCCTCTCCACAGGAAGCCCGGTCACGATATCTCTTCCGTATACCAATGCCCCCCTGCTATCAGGCTCCAGCTCATTTAAGGCGATCTTAACTGCTTCAGCCGTCTTACCGCCGATGATCAGACTGAACTCTCTTCGCACAGCGGCTCTGATAGCCTCATCAAATTTTGCACCACCCACTTTAATGAGACGGCTTAACACAATACCACCCAGAGACAAGATAGAGATTTCCGTGGTCTCATAGCCCACATTTACCACTAGTACACCCTGGGAATTCTTTACATCAATATCAAGACCAAGACCATCTGCAACAGCCTTCTCTACCACCATGATCTTCTTGGCTTTGACATTGGCATCCCTGATCAGGTCGTAAAAAGCACGCTTCTCCACCTCTGTCACATCCGTAGGAACTGCCACATAATAATCTGCAGGCTTCACATTCCCTTTCTGGAGATCCGTCACAAAATACTTGATCAGTGTCTCCATATTTTTAATGTCCGCAATGACACCATTGGACAAAGGAAAAGAAATATGAATATTTCCCGGCGCCTTCTCATACATTTCAAAAGCGGAGTTGCCATAAGCAAATAAGGTATTCTTATTCTCAATGGCGATCATATTCTTTTCCACCATGATACTATCGTCGTTCCTGCAATAAATTTTAATGTTATTGGTACCCAAATCGATACCGAATGCGTTAATAGCCAAAATTCCAGCTCCTTTCTAAAGTAAATCTGATTCCTTAAAACTGGTGTATCTGTTGTCACCTATAATAATATGATCCAATAACGGAATCTCCAGAGCATCGCCCATTTCTTTCACACTCTGTGTCAGCACAAGATCTGCTTCACTGGGTGTGGGATCACCGCTTGGATGATTGTGAACCAATATAATATTCACTGCTTTAACTTGCAGTGCCTCCAGAAAAATTTCTCTAGGAGAGATCAGTGACATTCTGACACTTCCGCTTGACAGTAAGGTCTCTTTCAGAATCTGACATTTTACATCCAATGAGACCAACACCACACATTCTGTATCCTTGTGTCTGAGCTGCTCCATAAAATAATCAGCCACAGATCCGGAATCACTGCATTGCATCCGTTCTCTTGCAGTAGCCCTACTGATCCTCATGGAAAGCTCTGTCAGGCACTTTAACTTCACAGCCTTCACTTCCCCAATGCCCCGAATCTGCATCAATTCCTCTAAAGTAATGTCATACAGCCCAAGCAGCCCTTCCCTTGGCGGTTTGGCCAGCGCAAGCACTTGCTCTGCCAATTCCAATGCACTGGTATTGCTTGTACCGGTGCGCAGAATGATGGCCAACAATTCACTTTCTGTCAGATGCTTTGGCCCGTAGGCAAGAAATTTTTCGTAAGGTTTGTTTGGTACATTTACTTTGTTTTGTTGTGTTTTGATTTCTTGTTTCTTCTTCATGATCTGCTCCTTATCTGAAACCTTCTCCCACACTGCAGATCATATGGCCGCCCACGCACTTTGCGCTTACAGCTTCAAGAACTTATAAATTAAAAGTGCCAGCATTACGCCAAGTACACTGGCTATGGTGATCTGGAATTGCAATCCGAAGGTAAGGATAACGAATCCCAAATTGAGCTCCACTGGTGAACTCATCCCAAAGGTCTGACCATAGTTTAGAAAGCTTTTGTCAAAATAGGTTCCGATAAATGTGCCTATCACAAAGCCGATCAGCACCAGAACAACCAGCGTCCAATTTACTCTTCTCAAAGTAGTTCCTCTTTTCTTCTGTTTTTTAACTGTCATTTGCCCGATTATGACAGCTCACCACATAGTTTGCTAAACATGTTTATATAGTAACACAATTCCCAAAATCTGTACATAAAATTCATCAATTTTATTTCGCGTTTTTTCTTAATTTTTCTTTTGCTTTTTCGACATCATCCGCAGAAATCACTTTTTTGTTTAATAAGGACTGTAATGATTTCAGGATACCGAACCTTGCATGCTGCCAGGTAAGTCCTCCCTGAAAATATACTGCATAGGGCGGCTTAATGGGTCCGTCTGCCGAAAGCTCAATGGAAGAACCGGATACACACGCCCCGGCAGCCATTATAACCTTGGCATCATATCCCGGCATTTCCCAAGGCTCCGGCGTCACATGACTGTCCACCGGTGCCGCAGCCTGAATTCCTTCACAGAAGGCAATGACACCTTCCGGAGAGCCGAAAGTCACTGCCTGAATAATATCATGGCGGCTTTCAGTGCCATTAGGCACCACAGGATACCCCAGATTCTCATATACATTGGCTGCGAAAATAGCACCCTTTAAAGCTCCGGCAGTCACAGTAGGAGACAGGAATAATCCCTGATAAAACTGCGAAAGGATCCCTAAGGAAGCTCCTACCTCTTTCCCAAGTCCCGGTGAAGTCAGGCGATAAGCTGCATTCTCTACGCATTCTGCTTTGCCCGCAATGTAACCGCCAATGGGAGCAAGGCCTCCACCGGGATTCTTGATCAGGGAACCCACTACCATGTCAGCGCCTACATCTGAAGGTTCGGACAATTCTACAAATTCCCCGTAACAATTATCTACCATACAAATCACATCTGGCTTAATCTTCTTAATAAAAGCGATCAACTCCCCGATTCTTGCAACGGACAGGGTGGGTCTGGTCTGATACCCTTTAGAGCGCTGAATGGTGATCAGTCTGGTCTTTTCATTCAATGCATCCCTGATCCCTTCCCAGTCAAAGCTTCCGTCCGCCAACAGATCTACCTGACGGTAGGTGACTCCGTACTCTGCCAAAGACCCTTTAGAAGGCCTGATACCGATGACCTGCTCCAACGTATCATAAGGCTTGCCTACCGGCGATAACAACTCATCACCGGGGCGCAAATTACTCATCAACGCCAGTGCCAGTGCGTGGGTACCACAAGTGATCTGTGGTCTTACCAGCGCATCTTCTGTGTGAAAAATATCAGCATACACCTTTTCCAGTGTATCCCTTCCAAGGTCATTATATCCATATCCAGTGGTTCCAAGCAGACAGGCTTCACTAACCTGATTAGCCTGCATGGCTTTTAAAACCTTTAATTGATTGTATTCTGCGGTCTGATCAATGGCTGCAAACCGCTCTTTCAAATGATTTACAATTTCTTCACCATATTGATACACCACATCACTGATACCCATTTGGGCATACATATTTCGTATTGCTTCCATACTTTTATCCTTTCTATCTGCCATTCTGTGATCACACGACACCCGCCTGCGCCAGTTTCTCCAGCATAAATGACAGTATTTTCTTATCATCGTACATAAATTCCTTTTTGTCAATCCATATCACATCTTTTTCCCGGCGAAACCAGGTGAGCTGACGTTTGGCAAAATGCCTGGTATCCCTTTTGATCAGATACACTGCTTCTTCTAATGTGATCTCCCCTTCCAGAAAGCTCAAGATTTCTTTATACCCCAGTCCCTGCATGGACACCATGCCCTTTTTACAGCCAAGCCTTCGAAGATGCTCTACTTCCTCTACCAGTCCCTGTGAAAGCATCTCATCCACACGCTGATCGATTCTTTCATAAAGCTTACTCCGCTCATCATTTAGTACAAAATAACAAGACTCATAAGCACTCTCTTTTTCTTTTTCCTTCTCATTGTGGTCCGATATCTTAAGCCCGGTCAAATGATAAAATTCCAAGGCTCGTATGGTCCTTTTCACATTATTCTGGTGGATGGCCTCAGCGGACTTAGGATCCACTTTAAGAAGCATTTCATGTAGCACCGAGGCACCTTCGCTACGGGCCAGTTCCTCCAACTGCCTTCTGTAAGGGGTGTCTTCTTCGTTCTCCGTAAAATCCACATCCTTTAAAATCGCCTGAATATAAAAGCCTGTGCCCCCGGTTAGAATGGGAATATGGCCCCTTTCATAGATACCTTCCATACATTCATGACACTTCTGCTGAAAGATCACCACATTAAAGTCCTCAGTGGGGTCAAGGACGTCGATCAAATGATGTGTAATACCTTGCATCTCTTCCACAGTAATCTTGGCAGAACCGATATCCATATGCCTATAAACCTGCATGGAATCTGCCGATATGATTTCTCCGTTAATCGCTTTGGCCAGCGCAATGGATAATTTTGTTTTCCCCACAGCTGTGGGGCCTGTTAACACGATCAGCGGACGTTTCCCCATTTCTTAACTCCTCCTGCCTAAACCTTTTAATTTGCAATGCGTTTGAACTTTTTTTCCAACTCTGTCTGCGTCATAGAAATGATCGTAGGTCTTCCATGCGGACAATTATAAGGATTTTCCAAAGTCAGAAGCTCATCAATCAACCTTTCTGCCTCTACATGGCTCAGGGGGTTATTACCCTTCACAGCAGCCTTACAGGACATGGAAGCAATTTTTTCTTCCACCGCTTTCAGATTGCCTCTGATAGGACCTTCTGACAATTCATCTAACACCTCAAGAAAAAGTTCCTTCTCACCACAGCCATACAGATCCACCGGCACACTGCGAATCGCATATTCACTGCCTCCAAAGGCCTCTATCTCGAAACCAAGGGCTGTAAAAGTCTCTGTATACTCCTTTAAAACCGCCTCTTCCTGCCCGGTCAGACTCACGATCACCGGCGGCATTAGTCCTTGAGAAAGCACCTGATGATCATGATACTGCTTCATCAGTCTCTCATACTTTACTTTCTCATGGGCTGCATGCTGGTCTATAATGAATAATTTATCCTCAAATTGTACCAGCCAGTAAGTAGAAAACACCTGACCGATGATCCGGTATTTTCCACGATTTTCTACAGATAACATTTTCTCTTCGAATAAATTCATCTGTACAGGTGCCTGCCCGATGGACTCTTGCTGTTGAGCCGGCTCTTGCGCCTGATTCTGTTGTTGCGCCCCATCCTGCTGCACTTGCTCCTGTCGTACCGGATCCAACTCAGCCATAAGGGGTTTTGCTTCCACAAAAAACTCATCTTCTTCCTGTTTCTGCTCATTCTGTAGCTTGGTATCTGCAACAGTCGCTGATACCTGTGTCCTTGCTTTTTCTGCAGCCTCCAGCGCATCCTGTATGGCCCGTACCTTCTTCTCTCCAAGCACACGATTCCAAACCGGCTGTTTTACCATATCCTGCATCTTAGGTCGATCTGCTTCGTACCTAGTCTGTTCCATTACACGATACCGACCGGTACGCACTGTTTCATAAGGCTCCGGCGTATGCTCTTTCAAAGCATTATGTCCTATCATCGGTCCTGTTTTCGCTTTCGCAGAATCGTACTCTTTAGCGTCTGCAGAGTGCTTAGTAATAGAAACCTCCGGAATCATTTCCTTGGCTTTTAGCGCCTCTCTGACCACACTTGCCAGCATATTGCAAAAAGCAGGACCATTGGAAAAACGCACATCCATTTTCGTCGGATGCACATTCACATCCACATCTCCATGTTCCATCACAATGTGAAGCACACAAAAAGGAAACTTATGCTGCATCAGGTATTCCCGATACCCTTCTTCTATAGCCTTTGCTATCAACTGGCTCCGAATAAATCTTCCATTGATAAAATAAATTTCAAAATTTCTATTTGATCGTACCAGTACCGGCTTACCAAGATAGCCTTCTACTCGGATTCCGTTATTTTGTGCCTGCACCGGCACAAGGGATGCAGCCACATCTCTTCCATAGATCCGATATACTACCTCTTTTAAATCACCATTTCCTGAGGTGTGGAATTTCAGCTGATTATTTAACACAAACTTAAAGGAAATATCCGGTCTGGACAGCGCCAAATGCTCGCACAGATCCGTAATATACCCACCCTCAGTAGCCGGCTGCTTCAAAAACTTCCGACGCACCGGTGTATTAAAAAAGAGATTTCGCATGATAAAGGTAGTACCCTTAGGAGCACCAACTTCCTCATAAGACTTCTCCACAGCTCCTTCACACACATATCTGATACCGGTGAGAGCATCCTCCGTCCTGGTAATCACCTCCACCTTAGACACTGCCGCAATACTGGATAACGCCTCACCGCGAAATCCCAGGCTGGCAATCTTGTTAAGATCCTCCGCAGAAGAAATCTTACTGGTTGCGTGACGTAAGAATGCTGTTCTGATGGAAGATGCATCCATACCGCTGCCATTATCTGCGATCCTAAGAAACTCAATCCCACCATCTTTTGCTTCCACCGTAATGGCACTGGCTCCTGCGTCAATGGCATTCTCCACAAGCTCTTTTACTACACTTGAAGGACGTTCCACCACTTCACCGGCTGCAATCTTATCAATTGTTTCCGAATCCAGTACATGTATCTTAGCCATAACACTTCTTCCTTCCTCCTGCTTTTGTGGGTTCTGTCCCAAGACATGTGCCTGTGACCGAACCATCAATATTTATAACGATTCTTCAGCTTATTCTGAAGCCGATACAGGGTATTCATGGCATCTAAGGGGGTCAGCATGGTAATATTGATCTCCTCCAGCTCTTTTAACACATCCTCATCCTTCACTGTGTCAAAAAGTGACATCTGGGCCAGATCCACTTCATCATATTTAGGCTGTTTCCTGCCTCTTCCTTCTCCTTTTTGCTCCACCTGAATACTCTGCACCTTCTCTGTGATATCATTATCACTTAACTGCTCCACGATCTCTTTGGCCCTGTCAATGACCATGTCCGGCACACCGGCCAGCTTGGCCACTTGAATACCGTAGCTCTTATCAGCACCGCCCTTAATGATCTTACGCAGGAACACAATATCATCCCCACATTCCTTCACTGCGATGCAGTAATTATTCACATTATGCATCTTGCCTTCCAGCTCTGTCAGTTCATGATAATGAGTGGCGAACAATGTCTTGGCTCCAAGGAGCTTTCGGTTACTGATATGCTCGATCACCGCCCAGGCAATGCTCAGTCCATCAAAAGTAGATGTACCTCTGCCGATCTCATCTAAGATCAACAGACTGTTGGAAGTTGCATTTCTAAGAATATTGGCCACCTCATTCATCTCTACCATAAAAGTAGACTGACCGCTTGCCAAGTCATCCGATGCTCCCACACGGGTGAAAATACGGTCTACAATGCCGATATTGGCACTTTTGGCCGGCACAAAACATCCAATCTGGGCCATCAATACGATCAACGCCGATTGACGCATATAAGTAGACTTACCCGCCATATTGGGACCTGTAATGATGGAAATACAATGCTTTCCATTGTCCAGATAGGTATCATTGGCAATAAACAGGTCATTATCGATCACCTGTTCCACTACAGGGTGACGCCCCTCTTTGATATCGATCAGTCCCTTTTCATTTAACTTGGGGCGCACATAATGATTCCTTTCCGCCACCAAAGAAAGGGAGGCAAACACATCTAAGCGAGCCAAGGCTTTGGCTGTCTTTTGAATCCTCTCGATCTCCATGGCAATGGAATCTCTGATCTTACAAAACAGATCATACTCCAACGTATTTAGCTTGTCCTCCGCATTCAGGATCATATCCTCCAGTTCTTTTAACTTGGGCGTTGTATAACGCTCTGCGTTGGCTAGAGTCTGCTTTCTGATATAATCATCTGGCACCATATTTTTAAAAGAATTGGTCACTTCAAAATAATAACCAAACACTTTGTTATATTTAATCTTCAGATTCTTGATCCCGGTACGCTCTCTGTCCCCATTTTCCAGTTCTGCCAGCCACTGCTTTCCGTCTGTCTTGGCGCTTCGCAAGGTATCAATATCCGGATCAAATCCATTTTTTATTATACCGCCTTCCCGGATGGTAATAGGCGGATCCTCCTCAATGGCCTGATCGATCAATTGATAGATATCTTCCAGCCCATCAACTTCCTCATCAATCTTGCAAAGTGCTTCCTTCTGAAAAGCTTTCAGTACCGCCTTAATATGCGGCATCATTTCCAGGGAATTGCGAAAAGCAATGAGATCTCGTGGATTGGCAGTCTTGTAAGTCACCTTACTAAGGAGTCGTTCTAGATCATATACCGGATTTAAATACTCCCTTATCTCATCTCTGGACACAGAGTCCCTATTTAACTCTTCAATGGCATCCAGTCGCTTCTCCATCTGACTCTTTTCAATCAAAGGCTGCTCCAGCCAGCTTCTAAGGGTTCTGGCACCCATGGCTGTCTTGGTCTTATCAAGCACCCACAAAAGCGAACCGCGCTTTTGCTTCTCCCGCAAGGTCTCAGTCAATTCCAGATTTCGCCTGGTGGAACTGTCAAGAAGCATATACTTGCTGGTCAGATAAGGATAAATATGCACAAAATGCTCAAGTGATGTCTTCTGGGTATCATACAGATACTGCAACATAGCGCCGGCCGCGATCATTCCGGTGGGAAAATCCTCAATCCCCAGGCCAATCAGCGTATTTACTTTAAAATGCTTCATCAGGCACTTCTTACACCCATCATCATCAAACACGTGGGCATCCAAAGCATTCACACTGATATGAAGTCTGCCCCGAAGATCCGAAATATCCATGCCACTTACCAAAAAAGCATTATTACATATGATCTCTGAAGGACAATACTTCATCAGTTCATCCATCAGTTTCTTCGTATCCTCTACTTCTGTCAGATAGAAATCTCCCGTGGTCACATCTGCGACAGAAAGTCCGATCTTTGTAGGTGTATATGTAATACACATGATATAATTATTCTTCGACTCCTCTAAAGCCTGCATATTCAGGTTCGTTCCCGGTGTCACGATCCGGACCACCTCACGCTTCACAAGGCCCTTTGCCAGCTTCGGATCCTCCACCTGCTCACAGATAGCTACCTTATATCCTTTGCTGACTAGTTTGGTCAAATAACCTTCCACCGCATGGTAGGGAACACCACACATAGGTGCCCGTTCCTCCAAGCCACAGCTCTTCCCCGTCAAGGTGATCTCCAACTCTTTCGATGCCGTCAGCGCGTCATCAAAAAACATCTCATAGAAATCACCCAGCCTGTAAAACAAAATACAGTCCGGATACTCTTGCTTGGTCTCCATATATTTCTGCATCATCGGAGTTAATTCTGCCACGACTCTTACGCTCCTGTTCTTTTGTGTTCGTGCATACTTTTGCACCTTTATAACGTTCAACAACTACAACATACAAGTATTACATATTACAACAAAAGCGGACGCGCCATAAAAGAAAACGCATCCACACATATCATACCATAAAAATCACCAGTTGTAAAATTAAATTTTATTTACTACAACTTCAACTTGCCTACTCAACTATGCCAGAAATTGAAAAATACGCCACTTCTGACTGGCTACATGATATCTGATATCCATCAACCTGCGCACCTCTCCAACGATTGCAGTACATATAAAACGCTTCTCCCGCACACCGGAATAATCATATAATTCTGCACATATAAAGCAAAAAGAGCCGACTTACGATCAGTCAACTCTTTTCACTTTACAATTTATGATAATTCTTCCGCCAACTTAAGTGCCTCATCAATATGTGCACAGAAATTCTCTTTTCCCACTTTGGCGATAAACCCGCTCTTTGTCATCACCTTCATAGGCTGCTCATTTACATGAGAAAAGATCAGATGTACCCCTTTCTTCTCGCAATCCCGATGAAGCTGTTCCAGATTGTGCATGGCCGTAGCATCGATGGTACTGACACTTCTCATACGAAGCACCAGACATTTCTGCCCATCATTTACACCGATCTTTAAGATCTTGTCTGCCGCACCAAAGAACAAAGGCCCGCTGACTTCATATACGAAAGTATTTTTTGGAACCACTCTTAAGGATAAGGCATCCGGATCCTTGGACGCATCATCATCCTCATCTACATACTTCCAGCCTTCTACCTCTGTCACATCGCTCATACGTTTCATAAACAGAATCGCTGCCATAATGATGCCCACTTCGATGGCCACAACCAGGTCAAATACCACAGTCAGCACAAAGGTAGTCACCAACACAAGTATATCACTCTTCGGAGAGGTCTTGCACAAATGCACAAACTTACGCCACTCAGACATATTATAAGCTACCATAAACAGAATCGCTGCAATAGTAGGCATGGGAATCAACGCTGCATAAGGCATCAGCACTACAAGAATCAGAAGCAACGTCACAGCATGCACCATACCTGCAATGGGAGTACGCCCACCGTTCTTAATATTCGCAGCCGTTCTTGCGATCGCACCCGTAGCCGGAATACCACCAAATAACGCAGAAGCCATATTACCCGCGCCCTGAGCCACCAGCTCCATATTAGAACGATGTTTACTACCGATCATACCATCTGCCACCACACAGGAAAGCAAAGATTCAATGGCAGCCAACACTGCGATTGTCACCGCATCCGGAAGCACCGTACCCATCAGTTCCAGATCAAAGGACGGCATAGTAAATTTAGGCAGATCATTGGAAATTTCATACAGATTTCCAATGGTATTCACCTTCATGCCAAGACCACTGACCATACCGATACCTGCCAGCACAGCAATCAGTGAGGGGGGAATTTTCTTACAGATGCCCGGCAGATAAGGCCAACCGATAAGTATCACCATACATACCACGCCCACTATACACGCCTGCCAATTGATAGTGTCAATAAATGTAAATACTGCACCTAACTTCTCCATGGTTTCGATCAGCGGCTCTTCACTCACCACCGTAAGTCCCAGAAAGTCCTTAATCTGTCCCACAAAAATTGTCACTGCAATACCCGAGGTAAAGCCTGTAGTGATCGTATACGGTATAAATTTGATCAAGTTGCCCAGACGAAGCACGCCCATGATGATCAGGAAGATACCTGCCATTAAAGTGGCCAGAACCAAACCTTCCATGCCGTTCTTGGCTACGATGCCGGCTACAATCGTGGCGAACGCCGCCGTAGGCCCAGCTATCTGCACACGGCTTCCACCCAGGAAAGAAATCACAAACCCGGCTACGATAGCTGTATAAATACCCTTTTCAGGAGTTACACCGGAGGCAAGCGCCAAGGCGATGGATAAAGGTAATGCGATAATTGCTACAATAATACCTGCGACCACGTCTTTTACAAACTGTTCGCGGGAATAGGTCTTCATGACCGAAAAAAGCTTTGGTTTTAATTTGTCCATTTTTTTGTCCTCTCACGAAAAAGTTGCAGCCCCAAGGACTGCAACAGATATATTAGTACAAAATGTGAGGTTTTTCAAGAGGGAAAATGAAATATTTGAAAAGATTTGTCAATCTACAACATGTCCCATATAATAAAACCCATGGCACTCATCCAAAGACACGTTCACAATCTTCCCAATCAAAGATGCATCCCCCGGGAAATGCACCAATGTATTATTAGACAATCTGCCGGTCATAAGCGTCGCATCGTGCTCATTGACCTCTTCCACCAACGCATCCATCACCCTGCCTCGGTATTTGGTCACCTGTTCTCTTGCCGTATCCTGAACCACCTTAAGCACCTTGTCAAATCCTGCCTTTACCAAATCCTCCGGCACCTGATTCTCCATGGTCGCCGCAGGAGTCCCAGTCCTCTTGGAATAAATAAAAGTAAAGGCATTGTCATATTTCACCTTGCGCACCACGTCAATGGTCTCTTCCACATCCTCCGGCGTCTCTCCCGGAAAACCTACGATAATATCGGTAGTGATGGCCATATCAGGAATTTCCTTACGAATCTTTTCTGCCAATGCCAGATACTGCTCTTTGGTATATCTGCGATTCATATCCTTCAGGATCCTACTAGAACCTGACTGCAACGGAAGATGCAGATGCCTACAGATTTTCTTTGACTCCTTCATCACCTGAATCAGCTCATCTGACAGATCCTTGGGGTGTGATGTCATAAAACGGATCCGCTCAAGTCCTTCTATCTTCTCAATTTCACGAAGAAGTCCTGCAAATGTCATAGGCTCCTCCAGATTCTTTCCATAAGAATTCACATTCTGCCCAAGGAGCATTACCTCCACCACACCATCTGCCACCAGATTGGTGATCTCTCTTATAATATCCTCAGGCCTTCTGCTTCGCTCCCTCCCTCTTACATAGGGCACAATGCAGTAACTGCAGAAATTATTACAGCCGAACATAATGTTGATACCGGACTTAAAAGAATACTTTCTCTCAATGGGCAAGTCCTCCACAATCTTGTCCGTATCCTTCCAAATATCGATCACCATGCCTTTGTTCACAAAGGTACTGTTTAAAAGCTCCGCAAATTTATAAATATTGTGTGTGCCAAAGATCAGATCCACAAAGCGGTAGCTTTCCTTGATTTTCTCAATCACCGTAGGCTCCTGCATCATACAGCCGCAAAGGGCGATCTTCATCTTCGGGTTCTTGCGCTTATAACCACCTAGCACTCCAAGGCGCCCATAGACACGTTGATTGGCATTATCCCTGACCGTACAAGTATTGAAAATCACAAAATCTGCATTTTCTTCCTCAATCAGCTGATACCCGGCTCTTTCAAGAATTCCCACCAACTTCTCCGAATCTCTGGCATTCATCTGGCAGCCAAAAGTAGTCACACAGCAGGTGGGCTGCCTGCCCAACTCCTCCTTCAGCCGCTGTACGTGTAATGCTGCCTTCTCTATAAATTCATACTGTCTTACAGTTTCTTCCTGTGACAATAACACCTGTGTTCTTTCTACACTCATCCTCTACTTCTCCTGTAATTAATGTCTTTAATACACTTTTTCTGACGAATATTTCTCCGACAGCAAAATCAATAACTCTGTAACTTTTTCCATCGATTGCACACATGCATACTCAAACCTGCCATGGAAGTTACCGCCACCGGTACACAGATTCGGACAAGGCAACCCCATAAAGGAAAGTCTAGCCCCGTCAGTACCGCCCCTGATAGGCTTGACAACCGGCTCC
The DNA here is from genome assembly GCA_045540075.1 of Acetatifactor sp. Taxonomy (GTDB): domain Bacteria; phylum Bacillota; class Clostridia; order Lachnospirales; family Lachnospiraceae; genus Acetatifactor. Next base: position 39,788 of record JAZQGM010000048.1, read on the forward strand.
ATTCCAAGCTCTTTCATAGCCCAAGCCGCATTCTCAATTAAGTGCATATGCTCCTCGATCACTTCCCGCATATTATAGTAGGAGTCCTCCATATCCACTTCTACAGTACCTTCCCCATACTTCTTATTCAGGAAATCTACCGCATCCATAAACAATGCTTTCTTCTGCTCAAACAATTCCCTGTCATGATCCCTGATAATATAACCGGCCTGCGCCTTTTCTACCGAACCACTGATACTGTCCAAGTGATAAAAACCTTCATACATCTCCGTATACATGGGATTCTGAAATACCGGAAGTAACCCTTGAAGCTCTTGAGCGATCAGGATCGCATTCTTCATCTTCCCCTTTGCAGAACCGGGATGTACACTCCTTCCATGCACAGTCACCATTGCTCCGGCCGCATTGAAATTCTCATACTCCAGCTCACCCAAAGCGCCTCCGTCCACCGTATAAGCAAACTGAGCACCAAAAAGTTCCACATCAAAGTGATCCGTTCCACGTCCAATCTCTTCATCCGGCGTAAATCCAAGCCTGATCTTGCCATGCTTTACTTCCGGATGCTCCATCAAATACGCAGCCATTGCCATGATCTCTGCTATCCCTGCTTTGTCATCTGCCCCAAGAAGCGTGGTGCCATCTGTTACGATCAGATCTTGTCCTTTAAACTCTGCGACCTCTGGGAAATCACAGATCTTCAATACGATATTTTCCCGTTCATTCAGAACAATATCTCCACCATCGTACTGCTCCACGATCTGCGCCTTAACGTCCTTGCCGCTAACTGCCGGCGAAGTATCCATATGAGCAATAAAACCAAGCACCGGAATATCCTCACAGCCTTTTGATGCCGGTATGGAAGCATATACATAACAATGCTCCTCATCATATACAATCTCAGAAGCACCCAATGTTGCAAGCTCATCAGCAAGCAACTTGGCAAGATCGTGCTGCTTCAAACTACTGGGAGTTGTCTTCGATGTACTATCTGAGCGAGTATCTATCTTAACATATCTTAAAAAGTTTTCGATTGTTTTCGTCATCTCTATCATCCCTCATTTTCCTGAAAGTTAATAACAACAACCACTGTATACTATTATATCAAACTTCTCCCATAATTTCCATACAAATTATTTTCCATACAGTGAAGTTTCAGTATCGTACCTTTCAGCCTTCTTTTGCCGTCAAAACAAAACCAGCCCAGAACAATGACCGAGTTAGTCAAATTTGACCAGATTAGTCATTTATCTGACTATCAAAAATTTTGCAAAATGTACATTAAGTATCTAACCAGTATCTATTCTACCGCAATTATTTTAAGTCTCCCCTGGCTCGCATCTCCCTACACACCTCCCCAGACAATCCCAGCAAGCAGATCAGATTTGGCACAGCCATCAACCCGTTGCAGATATCCGAGAAATCCCATACCACATCCAGCGCACACACCGCGCCAACAAAACACACAAACCCATACAAAAACCGATACACAATCACATATTTGTTCTTTTTCACCAGATATTCAAACGCCTTCTCGCCCTGATAAGCCCATCCAATAATGGTAGCAAAAGCAAACAATACAATACCAATGGTCACCAGCACGCCTCCCCTCTCCCCAAAAGTAGTCTCAAAGGCCGCAATAGTAAGCGCTGTCCCCGTCAATAATTCCCCATTTGCATCCATTTGCCCCAGCACCCCGGAGGCAGCCAGTGCAAGCCCGGTGACTGAGCAAATGACCACCGTATCCAGAAAAACCCCTGTCATACTGATATACCCCTGCTTCACCGGATCATCTGTTTGTGCCGCAGCTGCGCTGATCCCGGCAGCACCCAATCCCGCCTCATTGGAAAACACACCTCTGGACACGCCCCAGCGAACAGCCTGCTGCATGGAAGTCACCAAATGTCCTCCCACACCTCCTGCCAGTGCTTTCGGGGAAAAAGCCATGGAAAGAATCATCCACAAGCCTGCCGGTAATTGATCCATATGTACCAAAATCACTAGAAAAGCACCTATCATATAAAGCACCGCCATCACCGGAACCAGTATCCGGGTGACACCGGCAATCATCCGAATGCCACCCAGTACCACCAGAATCGTCACGATGGTCACGATAAGCCCTGTCAGTGCCGGCTTCACTCCAAAGGTAGCTTCTACCGCAGCTGCAATAGAATTGGACTGGGTCATATTGCCCATTCCAAAGGATGCAAACACCGCAAACAGCGCAAACAGCCAGGCAAGTATCCTCCCCAGACGTTTAAGCGGGAAACCATACTCCAGCGTGTACATAGGACCACCTGACAATTCCCCTGCGCCATTTCTGACACGATATTTTACCGCCAGCATACTTTCTGTAAATTTGGTAGACAAACCGACAAAAGAAGAAATGATCATCCAGACCAGCGCACCGGGGCCACCCAACACCATGGCGGTAGCTACGCCCACGATATTGCCGGTTCCGATGGTAGCTGCAAGCTCGGTCATAAGCGAAGAAAAAGGAGAGATTGCTCCCTCCTTTGTAGATCTGACAGTCTTATTCTTCCTTTCTGCCTTGCACTCCTCGTCCTGTCCAATGACGCATTTCAGCGCATATCCAAGATTACGTATGGGCAGAAAATCCATGCGTATCATCAAGTATACTCCTGTCCCTAAGAGCAATACCAACATCCATGGTCCCCACACCAAATCATCAATTCTATGTAACAAGACCTCCATTTTGTTCATATATTTCATTCCATTACACAGTGAAATCTACGCATTCAGCCATGCTGCTGTCACCATGCACCTGTAGTCACTGCGCCTGTCATCCTTCCCAACCAATTTAGTTCAATATATCCAGTTCCCCCTCCGGATATTCCTCCAAATACTCTTCCAGCGTGATTTCCTTCTCCATGATATATTCAGCTGCATCCTTGCCCACATACCGAAAGTGCCAGGATTCATAACTAATCTTGGTAATGTCCTCTTTCTCCTTCGGATATCGCAGGATAAAACCATACTCTGCGCAGTGATTCCTAAGCCACTTGTTTTCCTCCGTCTTTTCCTGTTTCGCATCCAACATCTGATAATCCAGTGCCACAATGTCAAAAGCAAGCCCCGTGGCATGCTCGCTGTAACCCGGCGGCATGGTCTCCATGGTCACTTCATCATACGCTTCTTTATAAGTATATCCCTTTCTCATCAGTGCATTGATGTCTTCATCCAGAAGTTCCTGTTGCCGTTCCACAGAGCGATAAGACGAACAGATTTCAAAAGCCAGCCCTTCCTTACGTCCGTCTTTCAGCATGGTTGTCAGGGCATCATACGCCATCTCATCCGCTCTGTTCGTACCGTCAGGCAGCTTCTTAAGCCCCACCGCATAATCCTCCGGAAGCTTATACTCCTTATTCACCAGTATCCATTCCGGATATTCCTCCCACAGAAGTGCCAACCGCACATGATCTTTTTCAGACGTTCTTTCTTCTGTGACTTTTGTTTTTCCTCCATCTTTCAAATTGTGCTTGTCATGTTTATCCAAAACCTCTCCGGCTCCGACATTTCCCTCAGCTTCCGGCTCACCGCTCTCAGTAAAACTGCTCACATCTTCTTTCACCTTCTTTTCACCGGTTAAAAGCTCCAATAACTTTTCATTTCCAGATCCATACTCATGATTACTCACAGATGCCTGTACAACTTCCAGTATCTGTTCTTTTGCAGTTATCTGACCAATTCTCTTCCCTATAAAGAATGCAGTCAGCAAAGCGACCACAAGCATTTCAAAGTGTATCACCTTTCTTAACAAGGATGTTTTTTTCTTCTGTAATTTTCTACTGTTACTATTATGTCCTCCCTGATGTTTCTGAACCATGTTTTTATTTCCTTTCCCTTATATTATCCAAAGCTTACCAGGCACTCTCCTTTTCTCCCCGTCGGCAGCAAATCCCACAATTCCTTGATACCGATGCCAAATCCATAGAGTTCATTCACCCTGTTTAATACACAAGTCTGCAATCGCAGACTGCCATCCTCATATTGGAGATTGCTGCTTACTTCGTGCCTCACCTCTAAAGATGTACCATCTGTTTTTACATCCTTGTACTTCTTTTCGGATATCTTTGAAGCATTCACTTTCCCTGCATCGAACCAAGTAGTATTCTCTTGTACAGAAATATCCCCATATAACCGCTTTACACTCATCAGATCACTTGTAAACCAACTCCAATCCATCACATCCTTAGTATAATGATCTGAGAACAATTGAAATACTCCCTGATGATAGCATTCCAAATAATAAATGGTATGATCCTCTGTATCTATCAACATCCGAATGATTTCTTCCTCTATCCTGATCTCCAGATACCAACAGAGGAAATTCACCCCTTCGTTATCATAAATCACATAATGATCACTTGCTGTGATACTACTGCTGTCATAACCCCCTTCCCCAAGCCATAGAATACCTGCTTCAATTAAAAGTGCTGTCAGGTCCTGTTCCCATACATTCTTTAATATCCCTTCCTGGTACGTCGATATTTTCCCTGTAGAGGCAATATAATGCTGCCTGCCCTCCCCAATTCCTTTGGCAAAGGCATTCAGCCGTTCTTGCCGATCTGCGACATAATTAGTATTCATCGTCTCGTGATCAATACTATTTCGTTTCCGGAACTGATAATCCTGCAAATGGTGGTAATCATTCCATTGCATCACAAGATCCGGCGCATAGAAAGCACTGCCGATTAGGCAAACTAAAATCAAAAGACACACTGTATAAGTACCCTTTTGCTTCATGCCTCCTCCTTCCCCGGGAGCGTAATCCGCACCACCGTACCTTCTCCCAAGCGAGAGTTGATCTTCATGGTTCCTCCATGGAGTCTCACAATTTTTTGACAAAGGGCCATGCCGATTCCGGCCCCCCCTTCCTTGCGGGAACGTGACTTGTCCACCATATAAAAAGCTTCCGTGATTCTGGCAATTTCTTCTTTCGGAATCCCCCTGCCATTATCTACCACCTTGAATTCATACCCTTCTTCCAGTTTGGTTCCCTTTAACAGGATAAAGCCTCCCGGTTCCACCGCTTTGCTACCATTATCTATGAGATTATAGAGCAGTGACAGCAACAGATCCTTGTCCCCATAGATTCGGTCCTTCTCTAATATCATCTTTCCATTGATCTTCTTTTGCTTTAACACCGGTCGCATGGTACTTCGAATATTATCTTCCAGTTCCTTTGTGTTGATGGCCTTCTTGGTAAGGGGTGTGCGCTCCAGACTCACCATTTCCAGCAGCTTGTGGGACAAGCTTTCCAACCGTTTTCCCTGAGTAAAAATATAGTAAGCCGCCTCACTTTTCTCCGCCTCCGACATCTGTATGGTCCCAAGCATATCCGCATAACCAATGATCGAGGTAAGTGGCGTCTTTAACTCATGGGCAAATGCAGCCGTGAAATCCTCCTGCTGTTTTGCTTCCAAAGCCTTCTGCAAAGCCTCTTGTTCCTTTTCCTTTAACCGCTCCACCAAGGCATCTGCCATTTGATTAAAGCTTCTGGCAAGCTCTCCGATTTCATCCTCTGACATTTCATGAGAGCGCACCGACAGATTCCCCGAGGCGATCTGCCCAGCCGTCCGAGTCAATCTTCCGATAGGTCTTGTAATGTATCTTGACAAAAGAAAGATCACAGAGGTTCCCATGATCAGTAAAAGTATGAGAACAAAACGATATTGATTTACCAACACCTCCCTGTACTCATAGATAGAAGAAATATTTTTGCACACTGACAAAAACAATACCGTACCGTCATTGACACTTCTGCAGGCAGATAAAAGATAGTATTCTTCCTGCAACAATACTACATGACTTCCATAATTATTCAACATGTTAAGCTGCTTTTGGATCTTAACAAGCTCTTCCTTCAGACTGCTCTGGGAAACCGGAAACTCTCCATAAGCAAGCTCATAATCTTCTGTAAAAACATAGTATGTATTCCCATCACTGGCCAAGTTATGGATGGCAGCTTCCGCCGCTCTGTCCAGTGCATACGCATCTCCGTATTCTTCCGGTGTAGACTGATAGGCCATTTCAAAGACATATTGAAACATCTGACTTTCTACACTTCCCTGCTCCAACTCTCTGGCAAGGAGCTTCTGGAAGAAAGATGTGACGATCCAGATTCCGAATACAGCAAAAATCGTAGTCATTAAAGCTGTCATAGCAAAAAATAATTTATCGGAAAACTTCATGTTCTTTCCTTTTACCCTTCCAGGCGATATCCTACCTTATAAACCGCCACAATATGTTCCTCCCAATGCAGTTTCTTCTTCAGTCTCTGTACATGGAGATCTACCGTGCGGCTCTGCTGTGCATATTCTCCTTCCCATACATTCTCATAGATGGTATCCCGGTAAAGGGCAATATTACGGTTACGTACAAATAACAATAACAGATCGAACTCCTTTATCGTAAGCGCCACCTGCCTGCCCTTTTGCATGACAGTTCTGGAGGCAGTATCGATCACCACATCAAAGATTTCTATGATATTCTCCGTCTTATTATACCTTCGAAGCACCGCCTCCACCCTGGCCAGAAGCTCCACGATTTCAAAGGGCTTGGCCAGATAATCATCCGCGCCCATTTTAAGCCCCTTCACCTTATGCTCCGTGCTTCCAAGCGCTGTCAGAAAAATAACCGGCAGTTTCAAGTCTCTCGCATATTCCATCAGTTCATATCCATTGACTTTTGGTAGCATGATATCTAAAAGCACCAGGTCAAAATGTTCATTCATCATAAAATCTGCGGCCTTCTCCCCATCCAGTGCACAAGTAACTGCATATCCTGCCCTGGTCAGATTCATCCTGATCAAATTGGAAATCGGCTCTTCATCTTCTGCTACTAATATTTTCAACATCCTACTTATCTCCTTGCGATATCCTGCTTAACAGTCTGCCACAGGCGTGTATCAGAATTGTATCCGTCTTATTATATCACACTTTTCCCTTTCCCACATACTATAATATTAACCAATAACCTAAAATATGAAAGGAAAACCTATGCAGGATCATTGTTTTGACGAACACATGGATCATTTCCCGATAGCCATGGCTTATGTCCCCTGGCAGCATTTCGAGAAAATCTTTGACAACCTGGATGAAGCTTATCATACAGGAACGATTTTCCCGGAACTGGATAAACCTTTCACAGGAAGGAGATGTGTATGATGAGTCAGAAAGAGCAAATACTTCATGATATCGGTATCGTAGACTTCGTTCTTGTGGAATTGACTCTGTATCTGGATACCCATCCCCGAGACAAACGCGCCATAGAATATTTTAATCATTATAATAAGATCAAGAAACAAATGATGAAAGAATTTTCAGAAAAGTACTTCCCGCTGACCAAAGACTACGCAGAGAGCGATAATGAGTGGAGATGGGGCATGGCGCCTCTTCCCTGGGAAGGAGGATGTTAATCTATGTGGACTTACGAAAAAAGATTACAGTTCCCTGTAAACATCAAAGAGCCGAATGCCAAGCTGGCTCAGGTCATCATCTCCCAATTCGGTGGACCGGACGGTGAACTGGCCGCCAGTATGCGTTACCTGTCTCAGCGCTATTCTGTTCCATATCGTGAAGTAGCCGGTTTATTAACCGATATTGGAACGGAAGAACTTGCGCACTTAGAGATGGTAGGTGCCATTATCCAACAGCTGACTCGTGATCTTTCCATGGAAGAAATCCAGAAGAGCGGCTTTGACAAATACTATGTAGACCACACCATCGGTGTATGGCCTCAGGCAGCAGGCGGTATTCCTTTCAATGCCTGTGAATTCCAGGTTAAGGGAGATGTGATCACTGATCTGGTGGAAGACATGGCTGCCGAACAGAAAGCACGCTCCACCTATGACAATATCTTACGCCTGATCAAAGACCCTGATGTATGCGAACCCATTAAGTTCCTGCGCCAGCGTGAAGTGGTTCATTTCCAGAGATTCGGCGAAGGCTTAAGAAAAGTTCAGGATCACTTAGACAGTAGAAACTTCTACGCCTTCAATCCGGGCTTTGACCGCTGTGAGAAATGTGAAGGATAAGTTAAATAGCTGAATTTATTAAAATGCCCTGCTGTAAATCAGCGTTACATGAATTTACAGCAGGATCTTTGTGTTAGTGCTTCAGCGACCCCGGCAGCCGCCGTTTAAGCAATCTGTTCTTAAGTCTCTTCCAGTCAAATGGAATCAAAGGATACAGGTAGCTTTGATGGGATACAGTCCTATTGACCAATAGAGTCACTGCAAATATCACCAACCCTGCCACATATCCAACAATACCCAAAAGCTGAGTCAACACCAGTGTGATCATGCGCATAAACTTCAGTGCATATCCCATTTCGTAGTTAGATTGTGTATAGTTAGCAATGGCTACAAATGCCATATAAAGCATGACTTCCGAAGAAAACCATCCGCTGTTGACGGAGAATTCACCCAGAACCAAAGCCGCCATGACACTCAGCGGTGTACTGAGCATACTGGGCGTATTCACCGCCGCCAATTTCAGTCCGTCAATGGCCAGCTCCAGAATCAGGAATTGCCAGATCAGTCCGATATTGGGTTCTTCCTTTAGGACAATAAAAGAAAAATTAGAAGGGATCAGTTCTCTGTTGTTCATCAGTAACAGAAAGGTGGGCGTAAGAAGATAGGTAGCCAAAGCGATCAGAAATCTGGTTACACGCAGGTAAGTTCCTGTAATCGGCGGAAAATAATAGTCATCCGCCTCCTCCAACACATCAAATGCCGTAGTAGGCATGATCATAGCAGAAGGGGAATTGTCTACCAGAATCACGATATTGCCCTCCAGCACATGAGCAGCTGCCGCATCCGGACGCTCTGTATATTTAAATTTCGGAAATGGATTAAACCATTTTCTATTATAGAGACATTCCGCCAGGCTCTCCTGATTCATAGACAGGGCATCTACCTGAATATTTTTGATCTTATCCTGAATCTCCTGTAAAAATTTATGATTCACCCGGGATTCCATATAACAAAGCACGATATCAGTCTTACTGCTGTCCCCTGCATTGGTCATCACCATCCTTAGATCACTGCTTCTGATCCTCCTTCGGATCAAGGCGGTATTAAATACCACGGTCTCCACAAAACCATCTTTGGACCCACGAAGTGTCTTGTCCTTCTCAGGCTCTGCCACACTTCTGGAAGGATAAGTCCTGGCGTCGATCAATAATGCTTTTTCATACCCGTCCACCAAAAGCACAAATGTACCGGAGAGAAACGTGGTAATGATCTTATCCCACATATCCTCCATGTCCACTTCCACATAGGGAATTCCCTGCTTTGCCATTTCGTGGGCATCATTCGGTAATTTGTCCGGCTTCATGTCCATCAGATATTGCAACAGTTTCTGTATAATATCATCCTTACAAAAACCGTCAAGAAAATAGATACAGCCTTCTTTCCCGCCTATATGAATGACACGGTATACCACATCAAAACTGGCGTCTGCCGCAAGTACACCATTCAAATACTGCATATCCTGCTGTAGATTGCCTGACATTTTTACTTCTTTTTTCACACGAAAACTCCCTTCCCGTTTTAACCAATATCATATCCCGGGAAGGGAGTTTCTATTCCTTTTAATCCTTTACGTTCTTACTTCGTGGTGCTGCCAAACCCTCCGTTACGTTCCCCTTTAGCATCATCATCCACAGTGATACCGTACTCCAGAAAAATTCCCTGCATGAATCCGGTTCCCGCAGTTACTTCAACGGTCTTGCTCTCGTTGGAATCATTAGTCAGCTTGGTAAAAATATGTCCCTCATTGTCAGAGTAGAAATAATCACTGTCAATAATACCTACCGTGTTGTTCAGCTGCAGCCTATACTTAAAACCAAGACCGCTTCTGGGATACAGTTTAAGCACCCAGTCCTGCTCCATCTCCACACGGATGCCCGTAGGTATCTTAATAGTGGATCCCGGCGGCAGGGAGAAAGAAAAGGGTGCAAAGAAATCGTAACCTGCACTTCCCCTGGTGGCTCTCCTGGGTAATTCTATAAACTCATAAATGTCCTGAATGTCAGCTTCCGTATACTCCGGAAAACTATCCTGCATTCCGGCAAGAAACTGCTTAAGACTTACTTTGTGAAATTGTGCAATTCTACGCATTACTACACCTCCTCATAATCATTGCAGTGCAATACCGGAATCATGGGATTCGGCTGATTTCTGCTCTTCACTACATCAATGACTCTCTGATTCTTACTGCCCTTCCACATCAGCTTCACATCACGCTCTTCTATATGAAATTCACCATCTACCAGCACATCTACATACTTCATCAAGGGATAATGCAGGATATTCTCCCAAGAATCACCAGTGTAAAGCCAAATGGTCTTGTTCGGATATTTCTCCTTGATCTCTGCCATCAGTGCCCGTACATCCGCTCTATTGGCCGGATGCAGCGGATCCCCGCCGGAAAAAGTGATACCGGAAATATAATCCTTATCAAGCTGTTCAAAGATCTCCTGCCTGGCAGCTTCATCAAATAAAAGTCCACCGTTGGGATCCCATGTCACGGGATTGTGACATTCCTTACAGCAATGATTGCATCCGGCGACCCAGAGCACTACACGGAGTCCATCACCGTTACGCATATCATCCTTTGTAATATTATGATATCTCATGCCTGTTTTCCCTTCCGTGATAACCTTTGCGGTTCCCGCAAAGCATCATTCGCTACAGCTTCGCCTACGCTCATGATGTACGTTCGCCAAATCCACGAATTTTTATGCAAGCATGAAATTCGTGCACAAGGCTCACTGTTATCACATACTTTTCCTTTCCGCAATTTCCGCCATCTTGGCATCATTGAGCCTGGTATCTCCGTGTACACGGGAGTAAGAAAGGTATCCGTTCATTCTGTCAATCTTGGTCAGATTGCGGCTTCCACATTTAGGACATACATCCATCTCCAGTTCCTGATGTCCGCAGTCGTCACAATATGCCAAAGACAGGTTGACACCCTCATAGAAGCCCATGTCCATTGCCCGTCTGATCAAGGTCTTAACTGCTTCTATGTTATAATCAATGGGGTACTTCACATACTGGATCTTACCGCCATTACTAAGATCCCAGAATCGATCCTCCAGATTCTGCTTCTGAATAGGGGTAATATCCTCCGTCACATGACAATGGAAGCTGTTGCTCACGTACTCCCTATCAGATACACCCTCTACAATACCATATTTTTCTCTGAATTGCTTCACCTGTAGACCACACAGATTCTCTGCAGGAGTACCATAGATAGCGTACAGGTTGCCGTCCTCTTCTTTAAACTGTGCTACCTTCTGATTAATGTACTCCAGCACTTCTAATGCAAACTCGCCGTCCTCTACCAGTGATTTGCCGTTATACAATTCCTGTAACTCATTTAACGCAGTGATTCCAAAGCTTGCAGTAGCCGCTTTTAACAGAGGCTTGATCTTGTCTGACAACTTCAGATTGCCGCCAAGGAAACCACCCTCACAATATGCCAGAGGATTTGTGGACGCACGCATCTCACCCAAATAAGCATAAGTACGGATGTGAAGCTGTCTGATCAGCTCCAGATAGTAGTCAAGCACCTCATAGAAATCTCTGCTTTCCTTTCTTGACTTGGCCAGAATCATGGGCAGATGCAGAGACACAGCACCGATATTAAAGCGCCCTACAAATACAGGCACATCCTTGTCATCTGCCGGGTGCATACCACCTCTCTCATACCAGGGTGACAGGAAGGCACGACATCCCATAGGAGAAATGATCATGCCGTACTGCTTGTACATACTTGCCACATAGCCCTTGCCGGTGAGACTCAGCCAGTCAGGATACATGGTCTTGGCAGAACATCTGACACCTGCCTCAAATACATCCTCCATAGGCTTGCCCGGTCCGTGCAGGTTCTCATCATATAAGAAGACGATCTTAGGGAACAATACCGGCTTCTTGCACTCCTTCTTACCCTGTCCTTTTCGCCTTACATTCAACATGGTAATGGTTGCCAGCTTAGCAAATCGACCGGTACCTGTACCTGCAGTCACAGTGATGAAGGGATAATCCCCTCGGCTGCTGGCCACCGTATTGAACTTGTACTCCCACCCCTGGAAGCCCTGTTCATACTCTCTTTCCACATCTGCATAACTTTCTGCTTCAGCAGTCTCCTGATCCACACCCATACGGGTATACTTTTCAATATTGCGCTGATAGGATTTCTCTGCGTATGGCTCTAAGATCAGATCCACGCTGGGTACCGTAAATCCGCCATACTGCTGGCTGGCCGCACTGAGCACGATATCACCTATTACATCAAAAGCCACGTCCAGAGTCTTAGGCTCATTATACCAGATATTACCCATCTCAAAACCACCTGACAGTACGTTCTGCACATCAAACAGACAGCAGTTCATGGTATCTCTTCTGGCAGACATATCATGCACATAAATATAACCGTCACGGCAAGCCTGAATCTCTTCCGTGGTCATGAAAAACTTCTGATACAGTTCCTTATTCAGCTGATTAAAGATCAGACTTCTCTTGGTGGACACCAGCGCGGAGTCTGTATTGGAATTCTCCTTATCACCGATATACATAATGGACTGGCTCTTCTTATACACGTCATCCAACATACGCACAAAGTCCTGCTTATAATTACGGTAATCCCGATAACTTTTAGCTACAATAGGCTTTACCTGCTCCAGCGCACTCTCTACGATATTGTGCATGATGGGAATAGGAATCTCATCCTGCTCCAGCTCATCCACCTTATCCACTACATATTGACAGATACTTCTCTCCTCATCCTCAGTGAACTTGGTCAAAGCACGATAAGCACTCTTGCCCACCGCGTTGATCACCTTCTGTACATTAAAAGTTTCCTTACTGCCATCCTTCTTGATCACATAAACTGTTCTCTTGGGGCGGTAATCCAAACTGTAACTTCCATCACCTGAACTGGATGATTCAAATCCAATACTCATACTTACATTCCTTTCTATAAACCTACAAAAAATATTCAAATTGTAACAATTTATTGGCTTTCCAATATCTCTTTCAGCCAATTTTGGTACGCTTCTTTCACAATGCTCGGAGATACGATCACGGCTTCCTTTCCAATGCCTGTAATCCAACCAAAGAACTGGCCACTGACAGCAATTTTGGTGCGGCATTTAAAAAAACCGGTCTCTGCAGGCATCATATCAACCTCTTTACCAAACCGATCAATCACTACACCGATCAAACGGTTCGGAAATCGCAGGGTAACAACCTCTTCCCGGCCTCCATACATACCAAAGATACGGTCTGCATAAGCGGCCAAGTCAATGCGCTCTGCCCATTCATGCCCTTCCCTCGTTAGGTCCAGTATCTCTACGGTACCGATTTTATCCACACGATAATGCTTCATCATAGAAGAAGCACTGTCAAAGGCTACCAGATAATAGTTTTCCTCCCGCCAGATCAATGCCCAGGGACTGACCTGATATGTCTCACGCCCGGGACGTGGCTTTAACTCCTTTTGTAAAGTCCACTCCAGGTAAGGAAAACGAATCTGGCGATTCTCCTGAATCGCTCTATGAATGGCATCTATGCTGTAATAGATACTCTCATTCTCCGTCTTGATCCGTCCCGCCACATACACCTGCCTCTGCAGTTTCCCTGCATCATGACGGCTGGCCATATGCTCCAGCTTGCGGATCAGCTCCCTTGACTTCTTGGTGGTGATAAAACGAGAAGACTGTACAGCATCTACCAAGAGCTTTAACTCCGGCAGTTCAAATTCTCTTCCCGCCAGAAAATAACCGCCACCACTTCTGCTGGCATTCTGCACAATATCATAACCAAAATCCTGCAACGTCCTGATATCATCATAGATACTCTTACGCTCTGCATGAATATCATTGGCTTCCAGCCGCTCAATCATCTCCTGTGTGGTAAGTACATGATGCTCGTCCGTATTCTCAGCAAGCATTTGCAGCAGAAAAAGCAGCTTCATCTTTTGTCTGGGTGATTTTGCCATTTTGCACACTCCTTTCGGGGCAGACACATGAGGATGTCTAACGTTCCAACAGATCAAAGACTTGATGCAAATCATCTATCTGGTAATCTGGCTGGTAATCCAGCAGATACTCAGTGCGATCAACTATTCTCTCCGGCCGATACCAGCAAGTCTTAAGCCCCGCAAGCACACCGCCCTTAATATCACTGGATAAGGAATCTCCGACCACCAGGATCTTGCTCTTATCGGTTTCTTCCACAGCGGCCAAAACCGCATCAAAAAAAGCTTTTCCCGGCTTAGCCGTTCCAATCTCCTCAGAGATAAACAGCCCGTCCATACAATATGCCAGCCCTGAAATCTTCAGTTTATTCTTCTGGGTAGAAGTAACACCATTGGTGATCACATACTGCTTCACCCGGCCCTTTAAGGCCTTACAAATACCCAGCGAATCATCCATATAACAGAACACATTGCCAAGCTCTTCCTGATACTCCTTCATAAAAGCAGACAAGTCCACGCCCTCTATGCCGCACTCCTCAAAAAGCGTCTGAAATCTTCCGGTCAACAACTGCTTCTTCGTAATCTCACCAAGCTCCAATCGTTTCCAATAAGAATCATTGATCTTTGAATACCTCTCATGAATCTCTTCTGTCATGGTAAGCCCTATTGTCCGAAAACACTTGTCCAGTGCAAGCTTCTGAGAATAATGAAAATCCAATAATGTACCATCTACATCCCAAAGTATCGTTGTGATCATACTATGCTTCCTGTTCTGCATTCTTCTTTCTACGTTTATATATTCCTATGGCCGCACCGATACCCGCAACAGCCACAAACAAGATCATCAGTACAAAATAAGACAAAAAAGTATTGACAAACTCCATATTACCTCTTCTTTCCGCCGTCACCACGCGGCTCAAATACTTCTGCTTTTTTACTACAATTTACAGTATATCAGTGCTGAGCTCAGCCGTCAAGCACCACACACCAGTATTCATAAAATTCTCTGCCAGACCGGTGGCATTAGCAATGATCGATTCTTCATACCCCATGATCTCCAAAAGCCGGATGGCATTGCGGGTTGTTGCCTCTCCGGAAAGCAATTTGTACTGGAAGAAAATATCTCCGTCACGGATTTCTTCCTCAAAATGATAATTATTGTAGTGATTCTTCAAAAGCTCTGTCAGTTCAATATCATGGGTAGCTGCAAAGCAGATCATATTGGTTTTGCTCAGACTTCTGAGAATCTGTGTAGAAGCCGCAATACGCTCCACTGTGTTGGTCCCTCTCAACACCTCGTCCACAAAACAAAGCACCGGATATTGACCTGCTTGGTCAAGGATTCTTTTCAAGGATTTGATCTCCACAATATAATAACTTTCTCCGCTTTCGATATCATCTCGCAGTGCCATGGAGGAGTAAATGCGATAAAAACATGCCTCATAGTAGTCTGCCGGACAGGTATTTATGGTCTGGGCAAGGATAGCACCAAGTGCCACTGTCTTTAAGAACGTGGACTTGCCGGAAGCATTGGAACCAGTGAGCAGCACGCCTTTATGGGTATCAATACTGTTTTTCACCGGTTGATCGATCAAAGGATGATATGCCTCCTTTAAGGAATACACCAAATCCTGTGTCCATACCGGCTTACACCACCCATTCTCCATAGATTTTCTGTAAGCTGCGATACATACCGCTGTCTCTATCTGCCCAATCTGGGTGACCAGCACATCCACATCCTCTAAGTGAAGGTTCAACTGCTTCAGCATCCTGTTAAACAACATGATATCAATATGCAGGGCCATATTCAGGTAATCTCCCAGAATCTCCAACGGATTCCCGCTGCTCACGCTGGTACCGGCCAGTACCCAGCCGGAGCCCTGCTTCATCTTAGCCAGCTTACTCTTATACCTGCCAATCATTTCCAGCTGCTTTTCACAGGCAGGAAGGGAAAGCTTCAACAGCCTGTCACTTACATCCAACAGGCGCATCACATATCCCAAACTGGTAAGATAGGGTTCAATATCTTTCTTCTCTTTATAATAATTTGTAATATTGTAAACCAGTAGTGCCACGATGGCAAAAAGGCCTACTGAGAAATTTACGAAACAAAAGCCGATCAATCCCACCAACAAAAGATCCAATGCAATGATTTTCCCATTGGAGCGCTTTCCCAATACATCAAGATATTCTAAATAATCATACAAAGAATAATTCCCCGTACTTCCCAGCCTTCTCATAACAAGCTGCAGCTTTACACGTTCGTCAGGATGGCTGTCAAAAAATTCCACCATCTTCTCCTGACTTTCCAGCGCCTCTGCCTGCATTGCAGGTGTCCGCAGTGTATAATATAAATATTCTTCCCCGGTGGAGGAAAGAGTATGATTCATTCTCTTGAAAACTTCATCCATATTCAGGTCATTCCAGGTAATATCATCGATTTGACCTTCTTTCGGATGCTTTTTAAAATAACTGTCAATCCGCAGGAATCGCTCCACCTTGTACTCCCGCTTAGGCAGTTTGCCATAATCTTCGTATAAGTGCTTGACAAATCGCTTCTCCAGCTTTCTGGCATCCCACGCCCCTTTAAGTGCCAGTATCAGCAAAAATAACCCTATTGTTGCAAAAAACACCAAATACTCCATAAAAACCTCATCTCTTATCTCTCATTTAATAAATCTATGTGAATATATAAGGCGGCAGCAGGCATCTGCCTATACTGCCGCCATCATCATACACTTCGCTAATCTCTAATCCAACAGACTCTTACAGGAAAATGTACTTCAAAATAAACAGCACTGTCAGTACATACATCAGTACGCTTACTTTCTTCTTAGCCTTACCGGTACATACATGCAGAATGGTCCAAGAGATCACTGCGATGGCAATACCCTCAGAAATACTATAGCAAAGAGGCATAGCAATGATGCAAAGGAATGCAGGGATTGCTTCCAGCATATTCTCCCAATCAATCTTAGCAACAGATGCGATCATATAGAAGCCTACGATGATCAATGCAGGAGCCGTTGCAAAGGAAGGAATGGTCAGGAACAAGGGTGAGAACACTACTGCCAGCAGGAACAGGAAACCAGTGGTAACAGCAGTCAGACCGGTTCTTCCGCCTTCTGTCACACCAGCTGCACTTTCTACGAAAGTAGTGGTGGTAGAAGTACCCAGAACAGCACCTGCACTGGTTGCCACAGCGTCTGCCAACAGCGCACCTTTGATTCTGGGCAACTTACCTTCCTCATCCAGCATATCAGCCTTAGAAGCCACACCGATCAGGGTTCCCAGTGTATCAAAAACATCCACAAACAGGAATGCAAAGATGACTACGATAAACTCTGCAACATTAGAAAGTGCGCTGAAATCTGCTGCAAACAGCTGTCCAAAGGTCTTGCCAAGTGCAGAGAAATCAAAGGATACAAATGCAGTAGGGATCACCGAATACATACCCAGATCAGGATTGGGCACATACAGACCAAGCAGCTCACAGATGATACCAAGCACCCATGTCAACAGGATACCAAACAGAATACCTCCCTTAACCTTCTTGATCAAAAGGAAGCCTGTGATCAATACACCGATCAATGCCAACAGTGCACCCATACCTACAGAACTAAAGTCTGTCTTAAAATTCTGATAGGTTACCAGAGTGGAATCACTGTTCACTACGATCTTAGCATTCTGCAGACCGATAAATGCGATAAACAGACCGATACCTGCACTTACAGCAGCCTTCAGGGTCAGCGGAATCGCATTAAAGATGGCTTCACGCACATTGGTAAGGGAAAGGACGATGAAAATCAGACCTTCCAAAAATACAGCAAAAAGTACCGTCTGGAACGGAACGCCCATACCCATACATACGGTATAAGTAAAGTAAGCGTTTAAGCCCATTCCCGGAGCCAGTGCAAACGGATAGTTTGCGAGGAATGCCATCAGAAAAGAACCGATGGCGGATGCGATTGCTGTGGCAAGGAATACGGCTTCTGCGGACATGCCGTCTACCAAACCAAGCATGCTTGGGTTAACTGCGAGAATATACGCCATCGTCATGAAGGTCGTAATGCCGGCAAGAATCTCTGTTTTCACAGTCGTCTTGTGCTCGCTGAGTTT
>JAZQGM010000049.1:0-4683 GCA_045540075.1 Acetatifactor sp.
CAGCATCGGTAGAGCCTCCGGTCGCTTTTGCGTAATTCTTTTCAGAATCGGCAGCTTCTTCCTCTTCCTTCTGGAGCTTCTCTATTGCTGCCACTCTCTGCTCAGCTGCGTCCTCAGCTTCTTTCTGTGCTGCATTGGCCTCATCCATTGAAGCCTTTGCCTGCTGCTGAGCAGTGATCAAATCCATAAGTGCTTTTGCATCCACGCCATAGGCTGCAGCTGTGTCATAGATCACTGTGGGATCCATATTGTCCAGATCCCAGGTATCGAGGACTTCCTGAGGCACTTTGTCCAGTGCATCACTCAGATCATTGGTGGCAGCCTCATAAGCGCTCTGTGCTTCAGTTGCTTCCACAGCAGCGTCTGCTGCTGCCTTGTACGCCTGCTCTATAGCATCAGAGTAGGCATCCATCTTAATCTGCTTGATGGTGGAGTCCAGGAGCTCATCAAGTGCATCCTTAGTAAGATTGATTGAAGATGTTTCTTCATCATAGGCCTCGGTAAGTCCTGGGATCACTCCTCCCAGTTCTTCAACTGCCCTTTTCAGCTGATATTTTTCAAATGCTGAGAGTTCTTCTCCCTTTGTAGCCTTCTCCAGGACTTCCCGGTAGGTCTCAATACTGGATACATCAGCCTCAGCCTTCAGCTCGACAGATCCCAGATTATCGATCTGGGACTTCGTTGCCTCGATCTTCTCATCCAAAGTCTCCAGATAACTCTCAAGATCAGATTTAGGCTCCGGAGTAAGGAATTTATTGAGTGCTGTAGTGGCATCTCCAAACAGATCCACTGCAGCAGTGGCAGGCTTTGAAATCTTATCGAACAGAGTTACTGCAAGACCTTCCACAGCACTCTGTGCTTTGGTGACGGATCCGGAGAAATTGTCCATCATGGTGTCTGCAGTCTCAGCAGCAGCACCATTCGACTCTTCCAGGGCATCCTTATAATTCTTGATGTTGTCGGTGCCTTCGTTCAGCACCTGGTTCACTGCCTTGATGGACCGGGCAGTAAATGTGGAAGACAGAGCAGAAGCCTTCTGAGCTGTACCCATGCCCTGTGTGGCTCTCTCCACATCTGCGAGGATATCTGTCAGATCACGGAAGTTACCGTCTGCATCCTGCACAGCTACAGAAGTGTCACCAATCTGGATAGCACCATCCTTCATCTTGGCTGTGATGTCACGCATCATAGCAGCCAGTGCGGTTCCTGCCTGCGCTCCCTTGGTTCCCTGGTTCGCCATGGCCTCCAGGATCGCTGTGGTAGTCTCCATGGTCTGCCCTGCAGCGTGCATATTCGCTGCAGAGTTGCCATATGCCTCACCCAGCTGCTCTACAGATGTATTGCTGTGGGACTGTGCATAGACAAGCTCATCCACCATCTTGGCAGCGTCCGATGCTTCAAGGCCGAATGCGGACAGATAGTCCGTCACCATGTCGGATGCCTTACCAAGATCTGTACCGGATGCAGCTGCCAGATTTACCACAGCATCAATGGCCTCAAGGCTGTCTGCAGTATCCCACCCGGCAAGGGCCATATACTTGAAGCCTTCAGCTACCTCAGACGCTGTGAATTTGGTGGTGGCACCGAGTTCCTTGGCCTTGGTGGACATCTGATCCAGTGCGTCCCCGGATGCTCCGGAGATCGCTTCCACCTCGGACATGGAAGCCTCAAAATCCGAGCCTGCCTTGACTACATACTCACCAAATTCCTTTATGGCCTCCAGGCCCTTCTTGATCGCCGTGCCTGCAAGGTCTGCAATGATCCCCTTGAAGACAGTAAATCCGTCCCCGGCCTGCTGTGTAGCAGATTCAAGGTCCTTTGTCCCGGACTGCACATCCTTAAGCTCGGCTTCATATGTACTAAGAGCCTTTTCAGTCTGTGCAGCTGCCGTTTTGAAGTTATTGTATTTTATCCTTGCCCTGTCTGCTTCAGCTGAATTCTGACCATACTCAGCTTCTACCTTGGACAGTTCTTCTGCTGCCAGTGCCACCTGCTTATTCTGGGCAGCAAGAACAGACTGGAGCTGTTTGATCTTAGCTTCCAGTCCGTCTGCTGAGGATCCCCAGTCATCCATCCCGGCTGTGGCTGCCTTAAATTCAGAATTCGCCACCCTGACCGCTCTGGATGCAGCCTGCATCTCCGCTCTTAACTGCGATATGTCGGCCCTAAAGGTCGTTGTTGAGCTGGTATCAGGCATCTTTCTTCACCACCTTCATCAAAACCAGTCATCTCCTGCTCTTCTCCGGATCACTCTGTCCGGATCCTTCAGTTCCTGATCTCTGATCTGGATCCTTCTGGTATCCGAGTAGAGTCTGATCACTGTGTGATAACTTCTCTCATCGATCTCCCAGGGAGAGAGTGCAGGGAATTCTTTGCATAAGTTATATTCGATACTAAAAAGGACTTCATGCAGCGGAGAGTCATCCTCTCCGCTCATCCGTTTTTTGGGTTTTTCGGGATCGTGAGAATCTCACGGAAGGAATACTTGAGGATGTCGATCAGGACCGGAAGGAGCTCTTTGACCTTTACATACTCCCAGTCTTCATCTTCCATGCCGGGGAAACATTCAGAGAGGATCTCTGTGATCTGCTCCCAGGCTCCATATATCGTCATAAGAAGCTGTGAAGTATCCTCAATGTTTTCCACATTCAGGATCTGGATGATACTCCGGATCGTTCCGAAACGAAGATCAAGCATCTCCGCTACACAGGTCTTCTTCACTTTTCCAGTTTTGTCGTAAACTTTAATCTCAAGGTTCTGGCTCATAGCTCTATCTCCTTTTTCTGAAATACCCGGTACATTTTGTACCGGGTATTATGTGCATCACTCAATCGATCAGTGTCTTAAGCGCTCCACTTAGCGTAAACGGTAACATCATCGGTCATAGTTACCTTAGTAACCGGATTTCCGGTATATTCGCTGTTAAGATACCATCCGTCAAAGGTATGCCCTGTGTATTCGGGTACAGGCAGCGCTGCCTCCGTCCCTGCACGATATGTCATGGGATCGATAGCAGTTCCAGAACCTACACTGAAGGTCAGAGTGTAGTTGGTGGTAGCTGCCCCTACGATGGTATCAGGAGTCTGGACAGTGGCAAAGAATGCACTTTCAGACATGGCCTGATTTACAGACGTATCAATGTTCACAGCTCTGGCAGGCTTGCCATTAGCAGTAAACTTATGAGTAGTGCTGATTCCGGTATAGGTAAGCTCCTGACCGTTTGCATCGGTGCCATCGTCCTTCGTTGCGGAAGTCTGACCGGGGATGGAGAATTTGCCCTTAAGTCTCCACACAAGGACCTTCGTGCCATCCGTCTTGTCAGTGATGTACCCAAATGCAAAGTACTTCGGAGTACCTTCCTGCTCTACCAGCAGGCCATTGCCAGCGTCATAGTACTGTCCGGTGATCTCTGCCAGAACATCAAACGGAATACCGGAAGCATTGATGGAGATCTCATCGGATCCTACGGAATCAATGACGATTGCAGGCAGGTTGTCATAATAATGTGTCTCATTGCTGGAGTCAGTGGTCTTACCGATCTCAGCCACGCCAGTAAAGTCCTTTACTGCTCCAGTGGTGAAGCCTTCAGCATCATCCTGGGTGATCTCCGCATATACAGCATTGGATACACCACGGTACTCAAAATATTTCTTGCTCATGATTTACCTCCTCATAAAAGAAGAGCCAGTGATCACATATCACTGGCTCTCAGGCTCATGTTCTGTATGTAGTTACGTTTCCAGGAAGAAGACCGTAAGTCCTCTGCCTGTGTGAGTGGGTTCATCGGATCTGACATCATACCCCTGAGAAGGTACGATCCAGTTATTCTGCTTGAGCAGGATCCTGGCATCGGACAGCTTGGAGTATGTCAGCTCCGGATCCGTTGAATAAAAGTACACATTGAAATTCCACTCTGTCCCATAGTTGTCATTGTCGTAGTGGGCATGATCCGGAGAGTCATTGTTCCAGAAGGTGAAGAAGCTATCCGGATATGGTTCATTCTCGGTTATGCTTCCCTGTCTGTAGACAGGATATCCGAGACTCTCAAGGAGTCCGATAAGAACATCTTCCATCACTTTCCACCTCCCAGCTTGTCCAGTTCCTTCTGCAGGCTCTGCTCAATCTTCTTCTGGATCTGCCTCTGATACTTCCTGCCTGAATACATCTCAGCCAGTGGAGCATCCGGGGCCATCTTCGGAGTCCCTGTGATCAGGAATCCTCCTGCTCCCGGCTTGGTCTTATCGAATCCGAGCTTTACCTCTCCAAGGGATCCGCTCCACTTCGGAGTCACATCCCGGATGATGGAGGCTTTTGTCTCACCATCCGAGTAATTACCACCTGCAGGAAGGTTGGCATTGTCCACTGCTTTTCTGGTATCTTCCTGTACCTGTTTGGCTGCATCTTCCATCGCATCCCCGAAGATCTTCTTAAGGTCTGCATTCAGCCTGTCCAGTTTCTCCGCATACTCAGCAAAATTGGAGAAATCAATACTGATGTAGTTCTTCCTCCGCTTTGCCCCTCCACGGTTCCACTTAAGGCCCAACACATTAGCCATCAGGCACCACCTCCAACTTTCCGCACCTTGATCCTCATATACTGATGTCTCTTATCGATGTCTTCAGGATTTCCGATGATCTCATAAGTCTCCTGTTCATGGATCAGATAGAGTCTGCTGTTAGACTT
>JAZQGM010000050.1:0-20054 GCA_045540075.1 Acetatifactor sp.
CCCATCCCCCCTTCCTCCAAGCAACAGCTTGTACAAGATTACAGGGTGGGGCTGCATGGTGGGACTTATTTTGACATCTTCAATGATGTTAGAGTTACTTAGAGAGAGCGGAAGCTTACAAATGAAGTGTTAAAGCACAAAATCACAACATGTCTGAGCGCGTAGCGCGAGTTTTGTGATTTTGTGCTTTGCCCTTAACTTCATTTGTAAGCTTCCGCTCTCTCTTAGTAACTCTAACATCATTGGAACTGCAAAATAAGCCCCACCATGCAGCCCCACCATGTGATCTTGTACAAGCGTCCCCCGCGTCTTAGAAGGCCCCGCCGCAAGTCCAAGCCTTAGCAGTACTGCTTTAAAACCTCAACCTTATCAGTCTGCTCCCATGGCAGATTCAGATCGGTACGTCCAAAATGCCCATAAGCTGCCGTCTGCCCATAAATGGGTCTGCGCAGATCCAGCATCTTGATAATGCCTGCCGGTCTCAGGTCAAAGTTCTCGCGGATGATCTCTACCAGACGTTCATCACCAAGCTTACCTGTACCGAAAGTATCCACCATCACAGAGGTAGGCTGTGCTACACCGATGGCGTAGGACAGCTGAATCTCACACTTCTCAGCCAGGCCTGCTGCCACAATATTTTTAGCCACATATCTGGCCGCATAAGCCGCACTTCTGTCCACTTTGGTGCAGTCCTTGCCGGAAAAGGCTCCGCCGCCGTGACGTGCATATCCACCGTAGGTATCTACGGTAATCTTACGTCCTGTAAGACCACTGTCACCATTGGGTCCGCCGATTACGAAACGACCTGTAGGATTGATAAAGAACTTGGTATTCTCATCGATCATCTCAGCAGGCAGTACCGGCTCAAAAACATATTTTTTAATATCTGCATGAATCTGCTCCTGGGTCACCTTCTCATCATGCTGGGTGGAGAGTACCACTGCCTCCAGACGGAAAGGCTTGCCATTCTCATCATACTCTACAGACACCTGGCTCTTACCGTCAGGTCTCAGGTAATTTAAAGTGCCATCCTTGCGTACTTTAGTCAGCTGTCTGGTCAGCTTGTGTGCCAGGGAGATGGGATAGGGCATCAGCTCCTCGGTCTCATTGGTGGCATAGCCAAACATCATGCCCTGGTCTCCTGCACCGATGGCTTCCAATTGCTCGTCACTCATCAGGTTCTCTTTGGCCTCAAGAGCCTTATCAACGCCCATGGCAATATCAGCAGACTGCTTGTCCAAAGCTACCATTACGGCACAGGTGTTACCGTCAAATCCCTTGGCAGAATCGTCATAGCCGATCTCTGTCACAGTCTTACGAACGATGGCAGGGATGTCAATATTAGCCTTAGTAGTAATCTCACCCATTACCAGCACAAAACCGGTGTTGGTGCAGGTCTCACAAGCCACACGGCTGAAAGGATCCTGCTCCATCAGGGCATCTAATACAGCATCAGATACAGCATCACAGATTTTATCCGGATGACCTTCAGTTACGGATTCAGATGTAAATAAACGTTTTTCCATGTTTTTCTCCTTTGAAAATATTACGGTTATTAGTTACCGGTCACAGGACCGTGAAAAAAAGTCCGCTCCCAAGAAGCGGACCTGAATCTAACGATAATCAAATCCTCTTATTGTTCGACAGTTGCTCGCTCAGGTAGGCACCTTCCTTAATAAGGGGTTGCCGTGGCTTCATCGATCCTATGTATCTCCACCACTCTGAATAAGAGAAATCATTGCTTTCGCAATCACAATATGAAGTTGAATACCTGCATATAACATACACTGAAAAGGACCTGTTGTCAACAGTTTGTATGATCTTTTTATCAAAATTTTATACTCACAGCTCAGCCAACCTTCAGTTTAAACTTCTGCAACTCCCTCTCTGAATTCACAATGGCAATTTGGGCTCCAAGAGCTTGTAATTTCAGATGAAAATCCTCATATCCTCTCTCGATATAGTGTATATCATCCACCACCGTCATACCCTCAGCAGCAAGACCTGCCAACACAAGTGCTGCTCCTGCACGCAGATCAGGGGAAGAAATGCTGGCTCCGGTATATTTGGGCACACCATCAATAATCGCCGTATTACCTTCCACCTTAATGCTGGCCCCCATTCTGGTCAGCTCATCCACATATTTAAAACGGTTCTCAAAAATACTCTCTGTTACGATACTGGTTCCCTTAGACAATCCCAGTGCCACAGTAATCTGGGGCTGCATATCAGTAGGAAAACCCGGATAAGGCAAAGTCTTTACATGAGTATGATTTAAAGGCTTGGAAGCGATCACACGCAGGCAATCATCTGCTTCTACTATTTCACAGCCGATTTCCAACAGCTTAGAGCTGATAGACTCCAAATGTTTGGGAATGACATTTTTCACTGTCACATCCCCTTTTGTAATGGCAGCAGCAAACATAAATGTTCCGGCTTCAATCTGATCGGGAATAATAGTATATTCACTGCCATGCAACTTCTTAACACCTTTAATGCGAATCACATCTGTACCGGCACCCTTAATATTGGCCCCCATACTGTTTAGGAAATTGGCAAGATCTACCACATGAGGCTCCTTGGCCGCATTTTCGATGGTGGTCTGGCCTTCTGCCAATACAGCTGCCATCATAATATTGATCGTTGCCCCTACACTGACTACATCCATGTAGATATTGCTTCCCACCAGACGCTCTGCTTTGGTCTTGATCAGACCATGCTCAATGCGCACTTCTGCCCCCAACGCCTTAAATCCCTTGATGTGCTGGTCAATGGCACGACAACCAATGTCACATCCACCGGGAAGTGCCACTTCAGCCTGTTTATATTTACCTAAAAGTGCTCCGATCAGATAGTAAGATGCCCTGATCTTCTTAATATTTTCATCTTCTACCACAAGACTGTGAATCTGTGCGGCATTGATCACTACACGATGACGCCCTTCACGCTTCACTAACACACCGATACTCTGCATAGCTCTTGTCAGAACCTTGGTATCTCTTACATCGGGAATATTATCTATATATACGGTTTCATCCGACATTACAGCAGCAGCAAGAATAGGAAGCGCCGCGTTCTTGGCTCCTCCTATTTCAACCTCTCCTACTAATGGATTACCGCCTTTCATTGCGTATTGTTCCATTGAAACTACCTCTTTGTACTTAATAGGTCCTCTACATACCTCTATTATAACATAAATAACTTTTTTGTAAACAGAACATATGTTTTTTCGCCCAATTAACAAAACATTCCAGTGCTATTTTAAATATTTTAACGGATCAACCTGTTTTCCGCCTATTAAAATCTCAAAATGTACATGGGGACCGCTGCTGACACCGGTATTTCCACTGAGCGCTATTCTCTCTCCCTGTTTTACAGTCTGCCCTACTTTCACCAAAACCTTACTCAGATGGGCATACCTTGTCTGACGTCCATCCTCATGGTTAATATAAACCACATAACCATAACCGCTTCCCCAGCCTGCTCTTACAACCTTACCGCCACAAGATGCCAGCACAGAAGTACCTGTAGGTGTGGCCCAGTCAACACCCTTGTGATTGGTACTGGCACCCTTCGTAGGCTGAGCGCGCTTACCAAAACGAGATGACAGACGCCCGCCTGATATGGGTTTGATATAAGTAGGTGGAATCTTAGTCCCCCGCTCCACTATCTTGGGAACAGCTTCCAGCACTACTTCTTCTTTAATGATCTCTCTGCTTACCAATCCATCATTCACATAGGAAGACCTGGCAATAATCTTACGGAAACCTGCCGATGGCTGTTGCAGCACCTTAGACTGGGTAGTATACCAGTTATTATTATCCACATATATCACTTCTGCATCATAGATTTCTTCTATGTAATTTTCCTCCACCCGACTGACTGAAAGCTCCGGTTCCGGCACAGTGATCACCAGTTCATCTCCAACCCTGATCACAGAATTCTCATGTTCCAGAGAATCATTCATGGCAATGATCTGCTCCATGGGAATATTCACTTTAATGGCGATCTCTGACAGCGTATCTCCTGCCACCACCTTATAAACCGTCTTAAGCTCCTGCTCCTTCGTCACCTCTTCTATTGCCTGATTCAGATCCACTAGACGACTCTTTGGCAAATAAGCCTCTACGATTTCCACTTCCTGGGGAAAATCCATCTCAAGAATCCCCAACTCATAATCCTCAAAATCCTTCTCTTCCTGTGGTTTGGCAGAATCAATCATATTCGTAAAAACTGCCTGAATCCCCGCTTGTGGCAAAATCTCATTCTCTTTTGCTTCATCCACATCACCACGGTCCGCCACATCTACCAAAAGTACCTGAAACTCCCTCTCATTATCCTGAGAAAGAACCACATCAAATTTACCCTCTACATCATATTTATCAATGGCGGCCTGAAGCAAAGCATCCACCTCATCCAAGCTGCTTAAGTTCACCGTATATTCATCTATCTTCACCGTATAAGACCTATGCATCGTCTCCTGCACAGCATCCGCAAGCACAGTCTCCATCCGTTCCCTGAGCACATCCTTATCATCCACCACTCCCCACAACACTTCTTCTCCCCTGCAGGAAAGCTCCGCTTCCATAAACACCATCTCAGCCTCCTTACCCGCAATCGCTCTTCTGGCCTGAATCAACAACTCCTGTGCCTCCCCGGGCTCAGACACCGTACCAATTTCCCGACCATTTAACTGCACATGAAAATAATTGTCGCCGGTTTCCTCAAATGTGATAGGTTCCCCTAAAAACAGGAAATATGCCAACATTACGAATATGGTGGACTCTATGTATATTAACTTCATCTTCTTCCAAGAAATCTTCTTCATAAGTTTAGTCCTCTGCTTGTGGGGGCTTGTGGGGGGGCTGGGCAGTTTCCGCTTGGGGTGGCAGATGGTCAAATTCCGACACGCTCTCGCTCCGCGAAAAACGTAGCGGACGCTAAGCTCGAGCCGGAACATCTTGTTCCGGCTGACCTCGCTAAGCGCCGACGTTTTTCAAGGGTCTCCATTTGAACACCTGCCACCCCAAGCTGCTCTTGCAGCAAATCCACAAGTACACAAGCTCTGTAATCATTATGTATATTTTGTAATAAGCTACATTAATAATAGCCTAATATTTAATAGCCTAACATCGAATAGTAACATTTTTGTAACAGTTTTATTCTATCAGTAATTATTTTAGTTGTAAAGTGAATCTTTTATGGTATATAATAAAAATAATATAAATTTTTATGTTGCAAGCTTATTAGAGATTGTTTTATTGGGAATTGCTTTAGGCAGCTTGGGGATGGTGAGAGGGAGTCTGGGCAGGAGGTGTGCTGTTTCTCCTTTTAGCCTGTGGAGCCAAGACCCTGGTTCGCATCGCCCCCGCTTACGGGCGATGTGAACCGCCCTTTAGATGATTGTAAAGCAATCATCTGGGCTTGGCGGAACGCCCAGGATAGTAGGAGAAACAGCACACCTCCTGCCCAGACTCCCTCTCACTACCCCCAAGCGTCCCTTAGCTCCAATCCCAACCAACACTCCACTATAAAGGAGGCCCACTATGCAAGAATCCATATTTTTTCATATAGATGTAAACTCCGCCTATTTAAGCTGGACTGCTTTGGAGCGCCTGGAAAATGGTGAAGAAGTGGATCTTCGGCTGATCCCTTCCATTATCGGAGGCGACAAAGCCAAAAGGCATGGTGTAGTATTGGCTAAGTCCATTCCTGCCAAGGCTTACGGCATTGTAACCGGGGAGCCAGTAGTCAATGCATTTCGTAAGTGCCCGAATCTGACTATGGCTGCACCTGATCACAGGATGTATGAACAGCGCAGCAAGGCGTTGATGACCTATTTATATGATATTTGTCCGGAATTGGAGCAGGTTAGCGTTGACGAATGCTATATGGACTTTACTCCCATTCGGCATCGTTTTGCTTCCCCGGAACAAGCAGCTGCCCGGATCAAAGATTCCGTTTATGAAAAGTTCGGATTTACAGTGAATATCGGCATTTCTGACCGCAAGGTCCTGGCGAAGATGGCTTCGGATTTTAAGAAACCGAATCTGGTTCACACTTTGTATGCTTCAGAGATCCGCAAGAAGCTGTGGCCACTTCCTGTGACTTCGCTATTCATGTGTGGCCGCTCCAGTGTGGAGACCCTGAAAAAGCTTGGCATCATCACTATAGGCGATCTGGCCTGTACAGATCTTACTATTGTGGAAGCACACCTGAAAAGTCATGGGATCACTCTCTGGGAATATGCTAATGGCATTGATCATTCTCACGTAGAATCACAGCAAGGAAGGGCTAAGGGTGTGGGAAATTCCACCACTCTTTCCTCCGATGTAACCAGACGGGAAGATGCCCATCAGGTGCTCTTGTCGTTGACAGAATCTGTAAGTGCAAGACTACGCTCTTCCCATGAGCTTGCGGGAAATGTGTGCACGGAGATCAAATATGCCTCTTTCCGCTGCGTATCACACCAGACTGCATTACATACACCCACTGCTTCCACTGATGCGATCTACAAAACAGCCTGTGGTCTTTTTGATGAGCTCTGGGACGGTTCTCCCATTCGCCTATTGGGCATCCGCACATCCAAGCTCGTGCAAGACAGCGAACCCATCCAGCTATCCCTCTTTGATCTACAGACCGCAAAACCTGTATCCGAAAAACAACAGAAGCTGGATGCCGCATTGGACTCCATCCGCAAACGATACGGATCTGATGCCATAAAAAGAGGAAGCCTCATGGACTCCCCCAAAAAACAATAACTTCTTGCGATACTAAACCTTTCCTTTTTTACGCACACTGTAACCGAAGGTTCCCAGAGCCTCCTTGCAAAGATAATAGGTGCCGTGAGAATATACCACCGGCTCAGCCCACTCCAAATGGAACTTGTGATTCTCATCCATATACTTCTCATCTGCATGAACAGCCACCACATCAGCCAGAAACATATCATGGCTGCCCAGAGCCTTCACTTCCCTGACACGGCATTCGATATTCACCGGACTCTCTGCGATCAGCGGTGCTTTCACCTGATCCCCCCGAACCGGTGTCAATCCAAGCTTTGCAAACTTATCCACATCTCTTCCGCTTTTTACCCCACAGTAATCTGTGGCAAATACCAGGTCCTTGGTGGTCAGATTCAACACAAATTCTCCCGTATCCTTCAATATTGGATAAGAGTATCGTTCCGGCCTGACAGATATAGATACCATGGGTGGATTGGTACAGATGGTTCCGGCCCAGGCTACTGTAATAATATTATTCTTACTATCCCGGTCTGCCATACTCACCATTACCACTGGTAAAGGATACAGCATATTACCGGGTTTCCAAAGTTCTTTTCCCATGTCGTTTCCTTTCGAATAAGGCCTGCTTCTTAGCATATCAGACAACTTATGCCTATAAGATACCTAAATATAACAATACCTGAAACGCGACCAAACCCACAGTCAAAAGCATTGTGACCATCGATATCCCCAAAATACCCTTTATAATTCCCGGAGTCTTCTTCGAAGCAGCCGCAGCGGCTTCTGCTTTCATTGCTTCCACGGTTTCTGTCAAGAGTCTGATACTCTCAGCCTGCTTCGCAGCTTCATCCACTACCACTGCCTGCACATTACGATACACCTTTACATTCTCCTTGTGCACGTGATCGTTTGTCCCGGCGTGCTGTGCTTCCACGATCTTTTGCAGCTTACCAATACTTTCCTGCATCACTGCAAATTCTTTTTGCAATTTATCAAATTCCACTTGCAATACTGCAAGCTCCTCTTGCTGTTTCTTCTGTATCTTCTGATCAATATCCGCAGACCTGTTAGCCTGAATGATTTCCTCTGCATTTAACTTCTCTGCCAATTTATCCATAAAAGCGTCCATTCCTACTCTCTCCCAAATGTTCCTCTGTCTATGCCAATTATCAGTTACTTTTTGTATTTCTTCTCTTTTTCTTCAACCAGATCTTGTGCCAGTACCAAAATTTCTTCATTCAGCGCTAACATTCTGGCGTCCAGATCCGCCACCATTCTGGAACATTCAATCAACTCATTTTTAATATGTTCCGGGGCATCTCCTTCAAACTTGTAATGAATCTTGTGCTCCAGACTGGCCCAAAAATCCATGGCAACAGTACGAATCTGAATCTCCACCTTCGTATCCACGATCCTGTCTGACAGATATACCGGCACTGTTACAATCATGTGATAGCTCTTATACCCGCTTGCTTTCGGATATGTAAGATAATCCTTCACCGCCAGTACCTTAATATCTTTCTGCTGCTTGATCGTCTCCGCTATCATATAAATATCAGAAGTAAAGGAACAAATAATCCTGATCCCGGCAATATCATTAACATACTTTACCATATTCTCTATGGTGGATTCATGTCCATGTCTCTTCAGCTTCTTTACAATACTCTCCGGAGTCTTAATCCTCGCTTTGATGTGCTCAATGGGATTATATTGATGGACATGCTGAAATTCTTCATTCAGAATCTCCATCTTCGTCTCCACCTGCCTAAGTGCCGCATTATAGATCAATGTGACTTCCTTCCAGCTGTCAATACCGTCGTCCTTTACTTTTAATTGCATAGCTTTTCTCTTACTGCTCCTGTCTGTTTTAATTCTATCATCAGTATAACATAAAAACTCATAGAAATGTAGATACTTATTCAATAATTAATCCTTTTTTAAGAAAATTTTTGCCTCTGCGTGGCGGCCACATTATCTAGTTTATTCATGAAATACTGAAAATAGAACCTATTTATACTTCTTTCTTCGCTTCAACTCCTCACGAAGCTTCCTCTGATTCCTTCTTCTGTCGAATGCTCTCCTCCTGCATTTCCTTCTCGTGGTCTTCCCAGATATAACACATATACCGCAATAGCTGCATAATTACATTATAATCTACTTTTGTCTTATGTTCAATAAGAGAAATCAAAAAAGTGATGTACCATCACCCAAATTGATTTCTTTACAGTATCTGCCTCTCTTTCCGAAGTAAATAACTCTTACCTTAGGCACATTTTTTTTACATTAGACTTTACTTTTCCGGTACAATCCGCTATACTAAAATTCGTGGCAGGCATCACATCCCTGCCTTTTACGGAGGTATACTATGTTTCGATTATGGGCCAAAATTTTCAAAGACAATCATTTGCTGCAAGATACTGTCATTATAAATGACAGCGCCGATACCAGGACTCACAAAATTTTCCGGGCATTGGATGATGTCTGTTATCAATTTGACCTTAGCAAGCCGATTTGGCTGGATGCTACGATCGCGGAATTTAAGAGGCATGATAAGGCAAGATTTACACAAGATAACTTTATTGAGGGAATTGAATTTGATTATCTGGAGATTCAGGTCATTGAAGAAGACTGAACCTTAATATAAATCTTATCAAATTTTCAATGGTTATTTAAGTATTTTCTCCTTAATATTTAACTATATTTATTCTCAAAATATCATTTATCATCCAACACCAAACACAAATTATCCAGCAAAACAAATACAAATATCTATTGACAATGGCATTCAAAAGGTGTATTATAATGCCATCCTCGACACATAGTTTTTATTACTACGTGTTGCTGCTCCAGATTTTATATGTTGGTTTTGTTTTCTACTTTATGCGCATAACCACTAAAAACATGCACATACTAAACTAAAATACAATGAACTTAAAAAGGAGGAACTTACAATGCAGATCACAATCAGAGAACCCGGAAGTGCAATCACTCATTTCATAGGAATGATGCTGGCAGTATTCGCAGCCGTTCCACTATTGGTCAAAGCCGGTGTCACATCCGGGTGGCAAAATATGGCTGCTATGGCCATCTTTATGGCAAGCATGATCCTTCTATACGGTGCAAGTGCCACCTACCACTCCGTAAATCTGGCTGGTACCAGGCTAAAACTTTTCCGTAAGATCGACCACATGATGATCTTCGTCCTCATAGCCGGCACCTACACCCCAGTCTGCCTCATCATTCTCGGCGGTCAGATCGGCTACACATTGCTTACAGTAGTATGGAGCATTGCTGCTATAGGCAT
The DNA here is from genome assembly GCA_045540075.1 of Acetatifactor sp. Classification (GTDB taxonomy): domain Bacteria; phylum Bacillota; class Clostridia; order Lachnospirales; family Lachnospiraceae; genus Acetatifactor. Next base: position 10,051 of record JAZQGM010000050.1, read on the forward strand.
CCTGGTCAAAGCAATATGGGTCACCTGCCCCAAATGGTTTTCCTCCTTCATATACATTGCCATGGGATGGGTATGTGTGTTCGTCTTTAGCAGCCTATGGGAATCCCTGCCCCTAACCGGTTTCCTGTGGCTCCTTTCCGGCGGCATCATCTACACCATTGGCGGAATCATCTATGCACTAAAACTACCCATATTCAATTCCAGGCACAAAGAGTTCGGTTCCCACGAGGTTTTCCACCTCTTCTGCATGGCCGGCAGCACCTGCCACTTCATCTTCATGTACCTTTATGTAGCCTAATACTTACGTGCAATTTAAAGCATTATGTATATGTTATAGCAGAATAAAATCCCCACATGCATGCTCTTTTGGAACAAACATGTGGGGTAATTTTTATTTATTCGTCATATCCGTTGGGATTGTTCTTCTGCCATCTCCAGGCATCTTCACACATCTCTCTAATACCAAACTCAGCCACCCAACCCAGCTCTTCTCTAGCCTTAGCCGGATCTGCATAACAGGTAGCAATATCACCTGCACGGCGGGGCTTGATCGCATAAGGAATCTTCACACCGTTTGCCGCCTCAAAGTTTTTCACCATATCGAGAACGCTGTAACCGGTTCCTGTTCCAAGATTGTAAATTTTCAGTCCTGCCTTTTCTTCAATCTTCTTCAGTGCCTTCACATGCCCCCTTGCCAGATCTACTACGTGAATGTAATCGCGCACACCGGTTCCGTCATGGGTATCATAATCGTCCCCGAATATGCCCAGCTCTTTCAATTTACCAACAGCTACCTGGGTAATATAAGGCATTAGGTTGTTGGGGATACCATTGGGATTCTCGCCGATGGTTCCGCTCTTGTGCGCACCGATGGGGTTAAAGTAACGAAGCAGGATAATGTTCCACTCCTGATCAGCCTTCTGGATATCACTGAGCATCTGCTCCAACATGGACTTGGTCCAACCGTAAGGGTTTGTACACTGTCCTTTGGGGCACTCCTCGGTAATGGGAATAAATGCAGGACTGCCATATACCGTTGCACTGGAGGAGAAGATCATATTCTTCACTCCATGCTTTCTCATCACATCTACCAGTGTCAGGGTACCTGCGATGTTGTTCTCATAGTACTCCCAAGGCTTCTGTACAGACTCACCCACTGCCTTTAGACCTGCAAAATGAATGACTGCATCCACCTCTTCTTTCGTAAAAATCTCTTCCAGCGCTTCTCTGTCCAGAATGTCTGCCTTGTAGAAAGGCACCTTCTTTCCTGTGATCTTCTCTACTCTCTCCAAAGATTTCTCTGAAGAATTGCTGAGATTGTCCAAAACCACTACATCGTAGCCTGCTTCCTGAAGCTCTACTACTGTATGGCTTCCAATAAAACCGGTACCGCCGGTTACTAAAATTTTCATGACTCGCCCTCCTTGCATGAAAAAAATTGATTATAGAACCACTCCATTCTCTACCAACAGAAGGCGGGCACTATCTACAGAATCTACTCCTGTCTTATTCTTAATGGGTGCAAATTCTCTACTGCGTACCACCTCAAACGGCAAACAACTGTCCATTTGGTGAATCATATCCAGTACCAATGTTTCAAATTTATAACCATTGGGGGCTTCCGGCTTCACCAACTCACCATTTTCATCCAGATAAGGTATCTTCTTCTCCACAATATGCAGAGGCAGAGACGCCATCATTTTCTCCAAATCCTTTTCTTTAAACAAATAGTTCAAGATTACACCAAAGTTATACGCAGGATCACCGTTGGCATCCTTGGCATGCATCATTTCTTCTGTCAGCTCGTAGTATTCTACGATAGAAGGTCTGCCGTCTTCCAGACACATAACGCCTACCTTCTCATCGGGAGCACTCTTACATACTACCTTGGATCCTACCACGCAATTCTTTTGAATGGTAGCACCGATAAAGCAAGGATCCGCAATTCTCTGGAGCACATTGTCCACCGAAAATACATTGATCCACTCGATACCCTCCTGATGAACCATATCCAAAAGTCCTGCATTTTTCAAGGAAATAAACCATCCTCCATTACCATTGGGTGAAGTGGAAAGCTTACCCTTCTCTTCCAGATAAATCTTGCCATCATAATCCGTGGCAGCAGCCATCTCCTGTTTGAAGAAATGGATATACTCAGCACTGTAACCAAAGAAATCATGCTCATTTAAAAATGCAACGGTTGCCTCATGATTCTTGTCACTGGTCATAACAAACAGATGAATCCATGCCCCTGCCTGATTCACCACATCCATGAGGTTATTGATCAGGCATTCAAAGATGTAAAGATTTCTGGTCAAACCTACGTTGTACATGCCCTTAGGATCGTCAGAACCAAGACGGGTACCCATACCACCTGCCAGAAGCACTGCACCTACTTTACCACCTCGGATCGCTTCCAGACCGGTAGCAATGAAACTCTCCTTATTGGCTTCAATCTCACCAAGCTGCATAGCTGCCAGCGGTGTGATCACACCCTTTCGGGACATTTCCTCCTTATGGTGACAAGCCTCCAAAATAGACATATCTGTGGCTTCTATCTGCTCAAGCAATGCCTGCTTCTGCTCCTGTGTCAGCTCATCATAATACTTTAACAAATGCTGCTGATCATATTTCTCAAGCTTATCCTTGACCTGTTGCAGTGTCATACTCATAGTGCATTCTCCTTATCATTACTTCAATACCACTATTATACAAGACATTTCCAATTTCTGCAACTCATTCCTGTGAAAAGTTAGCTGCGAAAGAATGTGGCTGAACGTCATTTGCCTCCACTTTGTTAAGACCCTGTTAAAATCCTGACAAAATGCTGTTAAAACCCTTTTAAAACTATTTTCTTTTTTTCTTAAAACACGTATGATAAACATGGCAATTATCTCAGAAGGGAGTTACATATATGAGTCCATTGGTATTGATCATCGCAATCATCGGAGGTGTCGCAGGCTTACTGTCCACACTTTATCTTGTTGTCAGCTTTCCCGGTGTGATTCTCTGGAAGCTTTACCGCAGAATTGTTCACAAGATTCCTATAACAAAATAATTATCCTTTGTAGAAAGAACAACCGGCCCTAAAATCAACTTAGGGCCGGTCTTTCATTACTATTTATCTAACATTCTCACAGTCACTTCATATGTTTTACTCTCTCCGGGTGCAAGGAATTTCAGCATTCCCTTCTGCCTCATCACGTCACGTCCATCCGGGTAGCAATTACCACACTCTAAGCCCATCACGTAATCTCTGTATCCCATCATCTTCCATTGGGTAAATGCATCCAACTCGCCGGCGTCAAAAGAGATCTCCAGACCCTGGCCAAGCTTAGGCTGATAGATCGAAGCCTTTCCCTGTCCTTCAAACTTGTGATAAAAGCATTCCTCTACGTAACCAGCCTGAGGCTTGATCACCTGCAGGCAATTGTCAATATCTTCTGCAGCATGCGCATCTCTCGGCTCCACAGCATATGCCGGGATCTCTATGATACTGTCCTCATCTAAGAGCGGATATCCCATGTTCATATGATACAGAATCTCAAAGGGCTGGGTGGTGTCACCGGTATTCTGTATGGTATCCCTGATGACAAATTTGTTTTCTGTCAAACTGATGCGAAGCTCACGCAAGAAACGAAGCTTTCTTCCCAAAAGTACCTCATCCCTCACTGCTGCCTTGATCACAAGGGCATCTTCCTCCTCATACCAATACACATGTTCTGAGGGGGTATTGGCAATAGAGCCATGAAGCGGCAACTCTTCTCCATCATCAATACATGGAGAGCCTACTGACTGCAAACCACAAGTAGTCAGAAATCCGGCTGTAAAAGATTTCAACCAATCGGTTCCTTTGGATTCGTAATATGCAGGAGCTACATATCCGCAGGGTGAAAAATATGACATATTAATGCCTCTGTAGCGCAGGCGGGAAATATCACAGGCGCGGTCTGCTGATATGGTAAGCTCCAGTCCTTTACCGTTATTCACCATCAGAAGACGCATGCCATCGCCTTTGCCTCCTACTAATCTGTGTTCTTCGATTCCATAAAGTTGGGACTCATGTCCTATGTAGGGATTGTTCATTTACTTGTTCCTCCTTTTTCAGCTTCTTTGCAGAAAAGTCTACAAACAGCCTCCTAAGTTCACACTCAGGCAGGCTGCTCTATTGGTTGTATACAATTTATTTATCCTTAATCTGCGCATGCAGCTCCTGCAGAGACTGCACCTCACCATTGCCATGCTTCTGCACATACAGGATACCGTCTGCGGTAGCCTTGGCGGCAGCGATGGTGGTCATATAAGGAATCTTGTACTTGATGGCTGCCTTACGCAGGTAGCTGTCGTCGCTTATGCTGTCCTGGCCGATGGGGGAGTTGACGATCAAGTCAATCTTGCCGTTGGTCATCAGGTCCAAAATGTTGGGACGGCCTTCGTACAGTTTATTCACTTTCTCGGCAGGGATACCGGCATCGGTGATCATCTGGTAGGTGTTGCCTGTAGCCAGGATACGGAAGCCTGCTTCTGCAAAGGTCTTGGCAACTTCTACAGATTCTGCTCTGTCTTTGCGGTTAACACTGATCAGCACTGTACCGTTTAACGGAAGCTTGGACTGTGTGGCTTCCTGTGCCTTGTAGAAAGCTTCGCCATCGGATACAGACAGACCCAGCACCTCACCGGTGGAGCGCATCTCAGGCCCCAGTACAGGGTCTACTTCCTGGAACATATTGAAGGGGAAGACTGCTTCCTTTACGCCATAGTAAGGGATGTCCTGCTCCTTCAGTGCCGGAACCGGTGAAGGACGTCCGGTAATGTCGGAAGTAATAATGTCGGTAGCCAGAGGTACCATGCGGATATTGCAGACCTTTGATACCAAAGGTACGGTACGGGATGCTCTGGGGTTGGCTTCCAGTACATATACTTTATCATTCTCAATCGCATACTGCATATTCATCAGACCTTTGACATGCATTTCTTCTGCGATCTTTCTGGTATATTCTTTGATGGTCTTTACATTCTCTTCCGAGATGTGCTTGGAAGGAATGACACATGCAGAGTCACCGGAGTGTACACCTGCCAGCTCAATGTGCTCCATAACAGCGGGCACAAAGGCATGGGTGCCGTCGCTGATGGCGTCTGCTTCACACTCTGTTGCGTGATTCAGGAAACGATCGATCAGGATCGGGCGATCCGGGGTCACACCTACTGCTGCATTCATATAAGCAGTCAGGTTCTCATCATCATATACCACTTCCATGCCACGTCCACCTAGAACGTAGGAAGGACGCACCATTACAGGATAACCGATCTTGTGCGCGATATCCAATGCTTCTTCTACAGTAGTCGCCATACCAGATTCTGGCATAGGAATCTCCAGCTTCTCCATCATAGCGCGGAACAGGTCACGGTCTTCTGCCAGATCGATGACAGAAGGAGCAGTTCCCAGGATGCGGACACCGTTCTTCTCCAGGTCTGCAGCCAGGTTCAAAGGAGTCTGGCCGCCAAATTGTGCGATCACGCCTAAGGGCTTCTCTTTCTTGTAAATGCTTAAGACATCTTCCAATGTCAGAGGCTCAAAGTAGAGCTTGTCGGAAGTATCATAATCTGTGGACACGGTCTCAGGGTTACAGTTGACGATGATGGTCTCAAAGCCAAGCTTCTTCAGTGCCAGAGAAGCGTGTACACAGCAGTAGTCAAATTCAATACCCTGTCCGATACGGTTAGGACCGCCGCCCAGGATCATGATCTTAGGCTTGTCGGTGTTCACAGGGTTCTTGTCAGGTGCGTTGTAAGTGGAGTAATAGTAAGCATTGTCCTTGGTACCGCTTACGTGTACTCCTTCCCAGGCTTCCTCTACGCCAAGAGCAATGCGCTGTTCTCTGATCTGCGCTTCCGGAATTTCCAGAATCTGGCTTAAGTATTTGTCAGAGAAACCATCCTTCTTGGCAGCGATCAGCATGTCGTCAGAAGGCAGACTGCCCTTGCAGGCGGCCAGTGCTTCTTCTTCCTCTACCAGTTCTTTCATCTGCTCAATGAACCAATGTTTCACCTTGGTGAGCTCGTGAATCTCTTCTACGGTTGCACCTTTACGCAGTGCTTCGTACATGATAAAATGACGTTCACTGGAAGGAGTGATCAGTTTCTGTAACAACTGTTCCTTGGTAAGGGTGTCAAAATCCTTGGCATGGCCCAGACCGTAACGGCCGGTCTCCAGGCTACGGATCGCTTTCTGGAAAGCTTCCTTGTAGGTCTTACCGATGCTCATAACTTCGCCAACAGCACGCATCTGGGTACCCAGCTTGTCTTCTACTCCCTTAAACTTCTCAAACGCCCAGCGGGCAAACTTAATTACCACATAATCTCCATCGGGAACATACTTGTCCAATGTTCCGTACTTTCCGCAAGGGATGTCCTTTAATGTAAGGCCGGTTGCCAGCATAGCACTGACCAAAGCGATGGGGAATCCTGTTGCCTTCGATGCCAAAGCGGAGGAACGGGAAGTTCTGGGGTTGATCTCGATGACAATGATTCGGTCACTGACGGGGTCGTGAGCGAACTGTACATTGGTACCGCCAATTACCTCTACGGATTCTACGATCTTAAATGCCTGCTCCTTCAGTCTGCGCTGGGTCTCTTCAGAGATGGTCAGCATGGGAGCTGAACAGAAAGAGTCTCCGGTGTGTACGCCTAAAGGATCGATATTCTCAATGAAGCAGACGGTGATCATGTTGTTATCCGCATCTCTCACCACTTCTACTTCCAACTCTTCCCAGCCAAGGATGGATTCCTCTACCAACACCTGACCTACCAGACTGGCCTGCAGTCCGCGGGCACATACGACCTTCAGTTCTTCTTTATTATAAACCAGACCGCCGCCGGCACCACCCATGGTGTATGCAGGACGCAGTACTACGGGATATCCAAGCTCATCTGCGATCTTCAGTGCTTCCTCTACCGTATAAGCCACTTCACTGCGGGCCATCTCAATACCCAGCGCATTCATGGCTTTCTTAAATTCAATACGGTCCTCGCCGCGCTCGATGGCATCTACCTGCACGCCGATGACTTTCACATTATATTTGTCCAGAATGCCTTTCTGAGCAAGCTCTGCACAAAGATTCAGTCCGGACTGTCCGCCCAGGTTCGGTAGCAGCGCATCGGGTCTTTCCTTGGCAATGATCTGTTCCATACGCTCAGCATTCAGGGGCTCGATATAGGTCACGTCTGCAGTCTCCGGATCTGTCATGATCGTAGCCGGGTTGGAGTTTACCAACACAATCTCATATCCCAGAGAGCGCAGGGCTTTGCACGCCTGAGTTCCGGAATAGTCGAATTCACAGGCCTGGCCGATGATAATGGGACCGGAGCCGATGATCAATACCTTGTGAATATCAGTTCTTTTTGGCATCTTATTTCCTCCTATATATAGATGAAGGTTACCTCTTCATTTCATTATTTGCACATACATAATTAAGTATACCACAATTATTTAAAAAAGGGAATCGTAATTTGCACAAAATTGTATAAAATTGTCTGGGGGGATGTTGTGGGTTTTTCAGCACGGGGGACCGTTCCAGCCCCTCGCCGAAGTGTACCTCACATTGAAAATCTTTAGACATAGAAAATCCATATAAGCAACTCGCATGGTAAATTTACTTTGGTGTAAGATGCATGAGTATACACATTTAAAGTCACCGTGATATCCGTATGCCCCATCAGATATTGCAACGTTTGGGATTCATTCCACGCTCTGCCATCCGGGTACAAAAGGTATGCTGAAACACTTGAGACGTTAATAGCTGCTCGTCATGAGTACTTTCAATTAAAACGAATTAACAGTATATTACGTCCAACAATCAAAGTAGCATTATCATCTACTTTCAAATCTGCATTAATAAGTAATCGGTAATTTTTGATTTTTATATTTACTAACCGTATTTTTCTCCTCCGTCTCTTTCATATATTATTTTCGTATTTAATAAACCTTCAATTTATCCATCAACTCTACCACCACGTCACACACATCCTTAAACGCAATGTCCGTTGCATATTCAAAATCCTTCTGATAATTCTTCCACTGCCTCTGCATTACTTCACTACTCTTAACCGTATCCATAATGCTATGATACTCCTTAACCACCGCTGATGAACCACGTTTCTCTGTGGTTGCATTCAATGCTGCCTTTAACGCATCCGGCTCTATATTTCTATATTGTAGCTTGGTCAATATGTAGATATCGTAGTAATCTCTTGGTCTAGTATTCTGGTCACCTCTGGATATTACTGTCTCCAGTTTTTCCGCTATAATTGTTTCCAGATTATACGCAAGCACCGAAATACTTCGATCCTCCAAGAGGAGTTTGAATTGGTACTCTATCTCTTTTGGTGTAATCTTATCTCCTGTCGTAATATCCAATTTCAACGGAACAGCCATCGGTGGATAATTTGCCGACAGAGAAACACGATACCCGGTATATACATCACCCTCTCGAATTTCTCCGATACTACGGAAACTAAAAGTCACATCATCCTCTAGTTCTATTTTGCAAATCTCTTCAAACATTTCCCGTACAGTCTGTTCATTGACAGGCAAGCCTTTTATAGTTGCATCCATATCCATGGTTGCTCTGGTATCAAGTCCCACCATCGCTGCAATTAGGAATCCGCCTTTCAAAATAAAATTCTGCTGATATTTTGAAATAGATATTCGTTCCAGCAATCTCTCCAACATAAAATTCTGCATTACAAGCTGTGCGGATATATGTTTTTCCTTTGCAATATTTTTAATGATCGCTTTTAGATGCATTGCATTTTTCATAACAGCACCTCCAGATATGCTCTGAGTTTTTTCTCGACCTTCAAGATCTTTGCATACTCTGACAAGACAGGAATATTTTTATCCATTCTGGTTGCATAGCGTTTAAAAGCCTCCGTCATTACCTGAATATCCACATGACTATGAGGGCGTAAAATATCACAGAGTGTACGTTCCACGCTATAAGCCCTTACCGCATTTCCTCCCGGGGTAACCACTTCTGTCACTCCCAAAGCATACAAGGCTTCCATGCATTGCACACATCGAATGTTTTCTTCCTTGGGCTTCGTCAAATTATAATTTGCCGGAAATGTCATGTGATATCTGTTCGGCGTCCTGTCCGTTAAATCCCAAAGATACAATGCTGTTTCATGAGAATAGATTCCTCGTTTAAAACGACTCTGCAAATTAAAAATCTCGTCATCCCAAACCTCCGGCAAAATATAAACACCTCTTGCCGACTTTTCAATCATGCCCTTATCAACAAGGTATTTGATATTTCCACGAGAGATACCGGCTGCAACCACCATTGCAGTAGTAACTGTGCCATTATTCTCTTTTGCCATCTTGATTATTTCTTCAGTTGCTCCCACAAAAGTTACCCTTTCTTTTATTGTCTTCTATGCTTATAATTATATTTTTTGATGGCATAAAAGTCAATATAAATTCTTATCGCACAACTATTCCTCACAAAATCTACCATTATCCCTTCCCTCTCGCAATCCTCTGTTTTTTCAAGATATGTATCTGATAGTTTCCTAATATCTTAATTACAAAAGAGCCCCTTGATGGGTGGGTACCATCAAGGAGCATTCATTTATTCTTACTTATATTACAATGTTACTACCATCTTTCCTGCATTCGGCTTCAGTACAGTATCGTTGCCTTCGATAACCATTTCTGCACCTTCTACACTTGCAGCCATTACGTTCATCAAGCGAATGGTATAAGCCTTAGAAGCTTCCACTTCGATAGTGATGGTGCCTGCTGCCTTTGCAGCCTTTACAGTCAGCTCTGCCTCGTTTGTCATACCGTATACGGTCTTCACAGCCTCAGCGCCCTCCTGCAATTCATAAATGCGAAGCTCTACGCCTTCTGCATAGTCATAATCCGGTCTGTCATCATGGGCACCCATAGGCACGATAGAGTTTTCCTTTACCATGAGAGGCAAGCTTAAGTAATCATACTT
>JAZQGM010000051.1:0-3738 GCA_045540075.1 Acetatifactor sp.
CGGTACAAAAGCCCGTTCTTTCTCACAAGTTCCTGAATCGCCAGTCCCACCTGATGCACCTCCTGCACCGGCGTAGTCATTTCCATCAGATGAATGCTGTCCTGCTCCTGTATAAAAGGCTCCACCTCATACCGAAACAGATTCTGTTCCAGAGCTCTTAAGGCCGGACTTGCTGCAAACCGATCCTTGGGTCCGGAGGTTACGAACGCATCCTGCCCTCTGGATACACCCACCTCTTCTGCCAGCTTATTCAGATCCCGAACCGTCTTCTTAGTCAGATGAAACAGCCGCTGCTCCCCGTCCACCTGATAAGGATTCTCCCCTTCTCCCAGGATCAGACTCACTATGGTTTCCTCAGACAGTCTCATGATCTCCTGAATTACCCTATTTTGAATGGGTGTAAATCCTGTAAAACCGTCAAATACCACCACACTTCCACCGATCAGCCTTGATTTTGAAAGGCTACGGCAAAGCACCGAAAGGGTCTCTTCTGTGGTGATAAACTTTCCCTGTATGTAATCCCAAAAGCCCTGATACAACGAAGCCAGATCCTTCAGCTTGTGTACCAGAGCACCTCTTTTGTGGGAATATTCGATTAATTTGGGCATATCCTTCGGTCCGATCCCATACTGCATAAACTCCGATATGGCACTCTTTACCTCATGAATATACCCCTGCTTATGAAGATGGCCGCCCAGGGTGGGCAGCTGCTCTTTCATATTTAGCGCCACCTTCTGCAGCACCAGACTTTTTCCCGTATCATCCAGCACCGGCGTGTCCGCCTCCCCCACCTCCTCAAAGATCCGGTGGGCCAGACGTCCGAAGCTGAGCACATCAATATTCAGTATCCCGCCCCGCTCATGTAGGGTCACTAGATCCTTCTGGGTCTGCATGGTAAACTGATCCGGTACAATGATCAAAAAATTCCTTCCCGGTTCCTGCAAAGACCGTGCCATGATCTCCTGATAAAGTTGTCTGCTTTTTCCGGAGCCGGAAGGCCCAAAGAAAAACCGTAAACTCATAAATAAAACCTCCACAGATAATCCGCTGCTTCCTCGGCATAATCGATACCGATGCGCTTGCCCGCCTTTATCTGCTCTTTTAAAACTTCCATCCCCTCCGTCACATAAAAAGAAGGGCTCTCTACCATATCTATATCATTCTCTTCACGTGTGATCCCCATGGCAATACAAAGCTTACCCGGGCCGTCCGCAAGGTGATTACGGATAGAGGAAAGATTCTGCCGCCCTTTGGAGCCTTCCAGCCGAAGTTGCTGCATGATTTCACGGGACTGCTCGTCTGCCGGCTCTACTTTGCGAAGTAATACTGCCTGAGGAATCCCTTCGGTCATGGCCGCAATATTCATACAACTGTACATTCCGTAGATCAGGTACACGTAGGAAGTACCACCCTGATGATACATAGGCTCCGTCCGCTGTGTGCGTCTGCCGCCGTAAGTGTGCGCTCCTTTGTCTTCCTCACCCATATAGCTCTCCGTCTCGGTAATCACTCCACGGACTGTCCCTAGCTTCGTCTCATGCACTAATATTTTCCCCAGAATCTCCCTAGCCACGGTAATCCCATCCCGTGCAAAGAACTCCCTGGAAAGCCTCTGCCTTTCCTCCATAAACTCACCCTTCTCTCAGTACCAGTTCCACAGGACAATGATCTGATCCCATGACCTTTGTATGAATGGTTGCATCCAGAAGCTTGTCCTTTAAGGACTCGGATGCCACAAAATAGTCAATACGCCACCCTACATTCTTGGCTCTGGCCTGGAACATATAGGACCACCAGGAATAAACACCTTCCAAATCCGGATAAAAATAGCGGAATGTATCCACAAAACCACTTTCCAACACCTTGGTAAAGCAGCCCCTTTCCTCGTCTGTAAAACCTGCATTCTTGCGGTTAGTCTTTGGGTTCTTTAGATCGATTTCCTTGTGAGCCACATTCAGATCTCCACAAAAGATCACAGGCTTATTCTCTTCCAATTTCTTTAAATATGCCAAAAATGCCTCTTCCCATTCCATTCGATATGACAGGCGTGTCAGTTCTCTCTGGGCATTGGGGGTATACACAGTCACCACATAAAACTCCTCAAATTCTGCGGTGATCACTCGGCCTTCCTGATCATGCTCTTTCTTACCGATTCCATAAGCCACGCTCAAAGGCTCCTTCTTTGTAAAGAGTGCCGTTCCCGAATATCCCTTCTTCTGTGCATAATTCCAATACTGATGATATCCCGGCAGATCCATTTCAATCTGTCCGGCCTGCAGCTTCGTCTCCTGTAGGCAGAAAATATCTGCATCTGCCTCCTTGAAAAAATCCATAAAGCCTTTCTCCATGCAGGCACGAATGCCGTTTACGTTCCATGAAATCAGTCTCATCTTTCTCTCCTTCAAATTGGATTTGATAATCCTTTAAAGTATATAATTACACCTTAATAACAACTCTCAAAAATCGCCTTTATCACATCATAATCCATATCAACATAGCTCTTCACGCTTCTCTGTCTCCCAAAAGTACACAACTCAGCAAGCTTATCTATACAATCCTCGGGAATCTCAAAATCCCGCAGTCTCACCGGCATCTCAAGTGAAGCAAAATACTCCGTCATTCTCTCAATCCCTGCCACAGCTGCCTTCTCATCGTCACCTTCGGTCACTTCCCACACCCGCCTTGCAAATTGTGCAAATCTGGGAATATTGTACTGATACACGTATCTGGCCCAGGCCGGGAACAGCACCGCAAGTCCTGCTCCATGGGCAATCTGATCAAACTCACCGCTCAGCGCATGCTCCAACTGGTGCACTGCCAGAGCATTTTCTCTTCCGCACCCGGTCAGATCGTTATGGGAAAGACTGGATGCCCACATCATAGTCGCCCTAGCCTCATAGTCGCAGGGATCTTTTATCAGCACCTTACCTGCATCCACCACCGATTTTAGAAGACTCTCTGCGATTCTGTCCGTCAGATCAGTAGGTTCGCATACGGTAAAATAGCGTTCCATGGTGTGTGCCATGATATCCACGATACCACAGGCTGTTTGGTACTTATTGACGGTATAAGTAAGCTCCGGATTGCAGATGGCAAACAGACACCGATTGGTATCACTGTTAAAACCTCTCTTCATATTGAATTCCAAATTGGTAATTACTGCAGAAGAACTCATCTCACTGCCTGCCGCAGCAAGGGTCAGCACACAGCCTATGGGAAGTGCCTTTGTGGCCACACTCCTTCTGGTAGGAAAATCCCAAGGATCGCATTCACTGGTAGCACCTGCCGCAGTGTACTTACAGGAATCAATGACACTGCCACCACCTACAGCCAAAATCAGCTGTACCTCCTCTTCTTTGGCACGCCTCACCGCCTCCCGCACAAACGTAATCTTCGGATTGGGTTCAACACCGCCCATCTCCACTACTTCTATGCCGCTTAATTTCAGAGAATCCATAATTTCATCGTACAGGCCACTCTTCTTGATGCTTCCCTGACCATATTGCAGCATAATCTTGGTATAACCATATCCCTTGATGATGTCACCGACTTCTCTGTGCTTTCCCTTACCAAAATGCACCTTTGTGGGTGCGTAATATACAAAATCCTTCATAGTTAGTCTCCTTTTTGCTGTTTTAATTATACTATACTATATACCAAATGTCATGTAAAATTTTTATCTCTTCACTTTTTTATTGTTGTACTTTACCTTATTATGACACGCCATTTTCGCAACCA
>JAZQGM010000052.1:0-2921 GCA_045540075.1 Acetatifactor sp.
ATTTATTACTTATAGAAATTTGACATTTAAAATGTCAAGCAAAATATCGACATAAATCCCCAAATTTTGATTTTTATTACAACTTACCAAAACACTCGTTCACAAAGTTACCATAATATTTCACCTTAATTTACATAAAAGCCATGTGGATAATGTGTATAAGTCAGTGTATAAGTAACTTTTGCCCTGTTTTTGCCATTTTTCGGTGTGGATAACTTTTTACTCAAATCCACATCCACTGTTCACTTTTTACACTACGAAGCATTTTCTTTGTTAAAAATGCACAATCCCACTAAGCAACTCATTGTCAGTCAGTGATTTTAATATTTTGACAAATTTATCCATTGGTAATACAACAGAAAGCAGAAGAAAGGCAGAAACAGTCATTTGCTGCTTCTGCCTCTATTATAAATATAACTATTACAACTTAGAAAATTCTTCTGATCGCCAAAATCTTCTGGTAATCTGCCTTGGATACAATGATGCCCTTCTTAGAGTTGGCTGCATGGACGATCTGACCATTGCCGATATAAAGAGCCACATGACCGGAGTAACAGATCAAGTCACCCGGCTGTGCGTTACTAAGTCCATCCACTGCATACCCTTGCTTACGGTCTGCTGCAGAAGAATGAGGAAGGCTCACACCAAAATTTGCATATACACTCATTACAAAACCGGAACAATCTGCACCCTTGGTAAGGCTTGTGCCACCATACACATAAGGATTACCCACAAACTGCAATGCATATTCTGCAACCGCCTGACCCATCTCACTGCCTGAGCCGGTATCTACGGTATAAGTCACATTCGTCTTAGTCTTCTTGGAAGCCTTCGCCGCTGCCTCACGAGCCTTCCGGCGTTCTTCTGCCTCTTTAGCCAGACGTTCTGCTTCCTCAGCCTTGGACTCTGCTTCCACAAATTCACGGCTAAGCACTACATAATCTGTAGACACCCAGCCTGTTCCTTCGCTGGTATCCACCTTCGCCCAACCTTCTACCTCTTCTGACACCACCAGCTCCTCTTTATAAGGAACCAAAGTCAGAACCGACGCTTCCAGACTGGGTTCGGTACGAACCTTCAAAGTCTCGGTATCTACGGTTGCAAATCTGGTACAAACCTGCTTCGCCAGTTCAATGGCAGCTTCTCCTGTCACACAATACTCCGCTTTTACATATCCGGTTACGGTACCGGAAGAAATCTGATACCAACCGTTTTCCTCCGAAAGATAAGTACCTACGGATTTATTATAAAGCTTACCCAGAATCTCTCCTTCTTCACTGGGAATACTTCTCACATTCACATAATCATTGACCTGTGCAATGACCAGTTTACTAAGCTCTGCATCCTCCGCAAGAGTTGCCTGAATACCTGCTGCCTTGCGCGCCTCTTCCAAAGCCACACGATCCAGAATCGATTCCACTTTGGCGGTGGTATCACCTGTCTGATGCTGAAGCGTCTCTAATGTAGTTCCTTTTGATAATGCTATATTTACTCCACTGTTAGGCAGAACGGACGACATACCCGCCGCCTGAGCGTCTATGCCGATTCCTGAAAATACAATGGCTGCTGCCAATGCGCATGCTGTGATTCTCACAGAACCTCGAATCATACTGTCCTCCTGTCGTTAGAAACAATCCTCATTTATTATATCAAAGTTGTAAAAAATTATTACAAATTTATTACAACCGTTAATAAATATAGCATTATCTTCTTAATTTGTCAACCCCTTATTTAGATTACTTCTTATTTAAATTACTCCTACACTATTTTAGGTATGCTCCTGCGCTGACTGCTGCGTTGGCTCCGTCTGCTACTGCTGTCACGATCTGCCGAAGTGGCTTAAACCTAATATCCCCTGCCACAAAAATGCCTTCCCTACTGGTCACACAATCCTCTCCTGCAATCACATAGCCATCTTCCCGACAATCCACAAGCTCATGAAACAGCCCGGTATTGGGCTTGATTCCTATGGCAATAAATACACCGTCTGTTTGAAACAGCCTTTTCTCCCCTGTGGACACATCCTGAAGTGTCACACCATTCACGCTGATCTCTCCATGAATCTCAGTCACAATGGTGTTATAAAGAATTTCCACATTATCCAAGGCTTTCAGCTCCTCTTGCAACACATAGGCACCACGGAAAGTATCTCTTCGGTGTACACAATAAACCTTCTTACAAAACCGTGCCAGATAAATAGCATCTTCTAACGCCACATCCCCGCCACCTACCACTACAACCGTCTTTCCTCTAAAGAAAGCACCGTCACAGGTAGCGCAATAAGACACACCTTTCCCCGAAAATTCCATCTCTCCCGGCACCCCCAGATGTGCATGTTCCGCACCTGTAGCCAAGATCAATGCTCCAGCTTCATAAATCCCCTGATCTGTGTGTACCAGCTTGTGTGTGCCATAATCCTCCACAACAGTCACTTCTGCCGTCACAAACTCAGCACCCAGCCTGTCTGCGTGCTCTCGAAACTGCATGCCCATATCAAAACCATTGATACTGGGCATACCCAGATAATTGTCTACTTCATAAGTGTTCAGAACCTGACCGCCGCTCATAGGCTGCTTCTCCAGCACCAAGAGATTTAAGCCGGCACGCTTACCATAAATGGCAGCTGACAGACCGGCGGGACCGGAACCAATAACAATAAGATCATACTTCTCCATAAGAGGACCTCCTTT
Organism: Acetatifactor sp.; assembly: GCA_045540075.1. Taxonomy (GTDB): domain Bacteria; phylum Bacillota; class Clostridia; order Lachnospirales; family Lachnospiraceae; genus Acetatifactor. The sequence goes on from JAZQGM010000052.1 coordinate 2,691, forward strand.
ATGGTCGAGGGGGCGCCGGGGAACGGCAGGGAAGGCAGAGCAGGCGGAGATTTGGGGTGAAGCGGGGGACTGGGCAGGGGTGGGAGAGGCATAGTGTGGGCGACTTTTTAACCTACGGAGTTAAGACTCTGGCAGATGTGGCCCCCGCTTACGGGCCACATCTGACGTTATTGAGGCTCAGCGCAGTGTCCAGGTTAACAGCGCCCACACTATGCCTCTCCCCCCCCCGCC
>JAZQGM010000053.1:0-5852 GCA_045540075.1 Acetatifactor sp.
GGACCGCTGGCCTGAGACCATAAGTAAGGGATGGGACAGAGGGAAGGGTGGGGTGCAGTTGCAAGGCGGTTAGAGTTGCTAAGAGCCGGGGGATGGCAAAAATGGAAGTTAAGGACAGAGCCCCCAACCACAAAACTCACGCTGCGCGCTCAAACATGTTGTGGTTGGGGGCTCTAACACTTCCATTTTTACCATCCTCCGGCTCTAAGTAACTCTAACCGTCTTGCAGATGTCACCCCACCCTTCCCTCTGTCCCATCCCTTACTTATGGTCTCAGGCGGCGGTCTCTCCGGGCTTGGGAGGCGCAAGGTAGGTGGGTGTGGGCGGAACTTAGTTATTTGAATTTTCTTTGGTTAAGAAGATAAATAGTAGGACGCTGATTAGGAGCATGTAGGGGTAGAACAGGTTGGGGATTACTTGGAATGCTGATACTGCGTTACCAAGCTCTGCTGTTACCGTTACTGCTACCAGCATTTGGGCACCGTAAGGAATAATTCCCTGGAAAACACAGGAAAAGGTGTCCAGTATGGATGCCGCTTTTTTGGGTGAAATCTGATAATCTTCTGCCATTTCTTTGGCAATGGGGTTGGCCATGACGATGGCTACGGTGTTGTTGGCGGTGGCAATGTCCATGGCTCCTACCAAGAGGCCCATGCCGAGTTTGCCGCCTTTGGTGCCTTTGAATACTTTTTTGATCAGCTGTAGGAGTGCAGCAAAACCGCCATACTCCTCGATTAAGGCGCAGATTGCTGACACTAGGATGGCTACCATGGCAGTCTCAAACATTCCTGATACACCTGTACCCATATTATAAAGCAGGTCTGTAGCCAGAGTGGCACCTGTGGCAAGCATGATCACGGCACCACATACAATACCGATCAGCAACACCACAAAAACATTGATGCCGATAATCCCACCGGCCAGCACCACCAGATAGGGGATGATCTGTACCAGGTTATAATCTTTGATCACTGCTTCTCCCACGTCAGAGCCCAGTGATCTCACTATGATGATGATCATGGTGGCAATGGCTGCAGGCAGTGCAATGCCGAAGTTCTCTCTGAACTTATCCTTCATGGCACATCCCTGGCCGTTACATGCGGCTATAGTGGTGTCCGATATAAAGGACAGATTATCTCCAAACATGGCGCCACCTACAACTGCACCTACGCAAAAAGCCATATCAAAACCTGAACTGTTTCCCACTGCCACTGCAATGGGCGTGATCAGGGTGATGGTTCCCACAGAAGTACCCATTGCAAGAGACACGAAGGCACTTACCACAAACAATACCAACACTGCAAATCTGGCCGGAATAAAGGAAAGCACAAAGTATGCTACACTTTCCGCACTGCTTCTTCCCACCACACCTACAAAGATGCCTGCTGCCATGAAAATAAGTACCATGGTGATAATATTTTTATCACCCACACCTTTTGCCATGATACCCAGCTTTTCATCAAAACTTAGCTTGGGATTCTGGATGCATGCCACCAAAAGTGCCACCAGGAATACTACCACGATGGGAATCTTATAAAATCCCATAGGAATCTTTAACACATACTCAAACACAATACCTACACCAAGATACAACACCAAAAATACTCCAATAGGGAGTAATGCTTTATAATTTGCTTTCTTCATACGTACCTCCAAATTCTGCTGTGAACTTTATGACTCTATTATACGTACAAAAAGGCCGAAATGCAATAAAAAAGAACAAATGCACTTCATATTTGTTCTTTTTTATTGCTCTTTTGCTTATTAAGCATTAATACTTTCTACAAATACTTCCGCAAATCTTTACAAAGCTGCTCCTCGATGGATACCAGCTTTTCACAGATTCCTTTTGAATTCTCATCCGCATTTTTGTACTGATTCAGGTATCTGTTGAGAGATTTTACTCCCATATTACAGCCGTCGGTGATCAAGTCAGCTACTACTGCATCGCTGCCATCCATACTCATCTTCATATTGGTCTTCATCCAAGACATGCCCCTTGCAATAGGGTTGGGATCTTTTTCATCCGTGTCATGCTGATTTAACAAAGAGTGAATCTCATTTCCCAGCTTGGAATGATGATCTTTGCTCTCATGAAGCAACTGCTTCATTCCTTCGTCCTTCACATTATCTATGACTTCATCAATGGACGTCACTGCCATCTTCGAGCCTGCATCACATTCCCGCAGGAGTTTTTCTGTATCTGAATATTCCATGGTTGCCATCCTTTCTTTTTTTCTTAGTATGGCATGAATTTGTGAGAATATTCATGGGCCGGCACTGAATATAGGCTGTTACTGCTTACCTTTCACATACTTCCTTCAAAATTCCTATCAACACATACCTTGCCTCATCATACTCATAAGTACAGGTAGAAAAGGTAATGAGCCTGTCCTCCGGTGAAATGGTGGCATTGGTCTTAAAATTCGACTTTCTCATAATCGCATCCACCAGTTCATTCTTGGCCTCCTGTGTCTGCGGTATGGAATAGATCACAGAAGAGGTATCTGTTACAAATCCCGAAATCAGTTCAATCCTGTAATCTGCGTCCGGCGTCAACAGATACCATACCGGATGTTCATCATAGTACTCCTGGTCGCGATAATCTGTAAGGGTACCGAACATAGTATTATTTTTCATATTATGACCATAGATCAAGGTATTCCAGTCCGAGAAATCTTCCTGATTGGTACACTCCATAAATAAGGTTCCGGCACGATTATAAGTGCCATTCAAAAGCCTGTGTAAATAATAATCGTTATCCGCAGCCTGAGCCACAGGATAATTGATCAAAGTGTCTTTACAATAAAGCCAGGCTTTCACATCTTTATTATTCAAACGCAGACGCTCAAAATCCACTTTTATGGGTACACCTTCTTCTATGGTTTTTTTCGGCTTCTCTTCCATTTCCTCTGTATCTTTGGAGATAATTGGTATATCCAGTTCATCAGATGGCTCTTTGATCACCACCACCTGTTCCGTTATCTCATCCAATAACTTCCAGTTATCGAAACTTTCTTTTAAATAAACTGCAATCTGGTATACGGAATATAGGAGAACCGCCAATAATATTATCATTATCACTATGTAAACTGCTTTATGCCCTTTTTTTTGGGGTGCTTTTCTTTCTTCTTCCATTCTTTCCGCCTCCTTTTTCATTGTATTACTATACCATGTGCATTCGCACATGATGCCTCCGGCGGATGCGCACTGCGCTTCGCTTCGGCGCGGTATCATATCTGCCGATATGATACCACATTTTGGCCCAAAAAACAATAGGGCTGAAAGTCTTTGACGACCTTCAGCCCGGAGGGTTGTTGTCCTTCACAGCCAAGCTGCTCCCAACAACGTTTATTTTATTTTATTTTAGTTACACTCAGCCTCAAGGGGACCAGCCAGGTCTTTCAGGAAGAAGAGCTTACCTGCAATAGTGGGGATATAAGAGGAGGTGATCCAAGGGCACTTGCCATGACGAAGGGTCATCCACAAGCTCATTCCCTGCCACTGCATGCCTCTTCCTAAGGTTCCATCAGCTCCACCGATGGCATAATCAGCCTGCAGGAATAAGCCAGGTCCAATGGTGTTGGCACGACAAGGTACCAAAGTGGTGCGGGACTTAAAGCTGGTCAGAGCGTTCTGCTCTACGGTCAGAGGATGGATCTTGGCAGCGATTCTGTAAGGCTGCTTCTCCCACTCTTCTGCGGTCTCGTAATCAGCTGCAAAGGTAGGCTCCCAGAATGCAATGTGGCACATTCTTCCGATACCGTATACCAGTACCAGCTTAGCACCATCTGCCTTCAAAGCTGCGATCTTCTCAGGGTATGTAGGAAGATTTACCTTGGTTGCAAAGTTACGCTGATCTGCGGGAATGGTCAGTTCTCCCAAAGGATTGAACAGAGCCTGCTCCATAGCGTACTGGAATGCGCCCGGGTTGTCAGATGCCAGGGTGTTACCCTCGCTGTCAGCCCACTCGTCCATGTTGAAGGTGTATACATGCTTACAGTCGATATTCCATGCTTTGATGAAATAAACCACCCACTTATACATACCCATAGGACCTACGGGAAGAATGAAAGCAATCTTCTCTCCACGCTCTTTTGCCAGCTTGATCTGCAGAGCGATCTCATGTCCCATGTACACTTCGAATTCGCCCAGATCATTACACTGAACGGGGGTAAAATCAGGATTCCAGAAATCCTGGGGCTCCGTGATCTTCTCAGGAGCATCGATACAAGCATCGATCTTGTCAAAGTCCCATCCTGCAGGATAGAAACCTTCTAATGCTGAACCTTTTACTGTTGAGTTAAAATTCATAGTTTGTTCCTCTCTTTCATTTTATGATTTTCAGCCAAATGGCTGCATGTGCCTGTTGAACTGTCTTCTTAGGGCAGCAAACGCTTTGTAGTTCCCTTTAAGTATACCTGACACTGCTTAAAGCCCTCTGCATAATCAGCGCCGCACTGATATCCTCTGTAACGGCTGCAAGTCTTCACCATATCAGGGAAATCAATATGGTCATGATCACGCATCCACACAATCTGTGACTCGTGACAATTCAACATCTCCAGCTTCTTGTCGATATAGTCAGTCACATCTACAAACTCTGTGGGATTGAAATTCACACCTGCCAAAGTGTCCATATAATAAACAGGTGTGAGCTTAGCGCGGGCATTAACTGCCGTCTTGTAAGCAGGAACCGTGGCGGTAAAGCAAGCGTCAAACACCAGTCTGGCTACAGCGGTGTGGTCCGGCATATAATCATCCGGATCATGGGTAATGATAAAGTCAGGGTTCACCTGCCTAATGATATTCACTACCTTGTCTCTTGCTTCCTGATTGTTGTCGTAGATCTTCAAATCTTCGAAACCGCCCCAGATCACCTCATCGAATCCGGCTACGTCTTCTCCGCTCTTTCTTGCCTCTTCGATACGCATGGGAGCAAGCTCCTCGGGAGGAATTACCTCGTGGCCCATGTTACCGTTGGACAAATGGCATACTACTACTCTGTCGCCGCGCTCCTTACACTTTAAAAGTGTGCCGGCACAGGCGATCTCCATGTCATCGGGGTGACAGGAAATAACTAATACTGTGTACATTTTATATTCTCCTTTCTTTTAAAGGGTTGGGGTTGAATATTGGCGGGCTGGCAGCTTCCGTTCAGCCCGCGCCATTCGCAAAGCCGCACTTTCGGTGCTTTCCGTCGCTTCGCGACTACCTTTGCTCATAGAGTGGCGCTCAGTTCATGAACATATTCGTTCGCAAAATCATGCAAGCATGATTTTTGCTCTCGATTATGTTCATGGCTGAACTGGTTATAAATATTTTATCACCAAAAAGCTGTACATGGAGTGTAAAATCAGCTATAATTATTATAAAATCAGACAGTGAGGTGCCATCATGAAAGATAATTTTACACGCATGGGTTTTGATAAAGTGATCAATGTAGACAAGATCATTACAATATTTTATATGGAGCTTGCCAAGAACTTCAGCTATGACGGAGAACGCCACGATTTCTGGGAAATGGTGTACATAGACAAAGGGGAAATGATCTGTACCGCGGACAAGAACCGCTTTATTTTAAAAAGCGGCGAAATGACCTTCCATAAGCCCAACGAATACCACAATCTCTCCAGCAACAAAAGCGTGGCTCCCAACGTAAGCATCATCACCTTCGAATGCAAGAGCCGAGCCATGAAAAATTTCGAGGGCAAGATCTTCAAGCTTAGTTCTGAAGAAAAGAGCCTTCTCTCCATGCTTTTTTCCGAAGGGCTATCCTGCTTTCGCCTGGCTGACCAGCGCAATCCCCTTCTGCAGAAGCTGGTAAAGATCACCCCTTCCCCCTTCGGCAG
>JAZQGM010000054.1:0-5566 GCA_045540075.1 Acetatifactor sp.
AGCAAGGACATGATGAATACGTTGGCCAGAAGTGTGCTCACGCTCTATTCTTATGACGACAGGGCAGATGACACTTCGCTTCCCAATGTACTGAGACAGTGTCTTCAATTGATCAGTCTGTTTCCGCTTTTGTCCATATATGGTTATCAGGCATACAGCCACTATCATGACGGCAGCAGTCTGTTCATACATCAGCCTGTTCCTGAATATTCCACTGCGGAGAATATTCTGCACATTCTTCGTCCTGACAGCGCCTTTACACCGTTGGAAGCAAAGATTCTTGACATCGCCCTAGTACTTCACATGGAGCATGGTGGCGGTAATAATTCCTCCTTCACCACCCATGTAGTGACATCTTCGCTGACAGATACTTATTCCACCATTGCGGCAGCCATCGGTTCTCTAAAAGGGCCACGCCATGGTGGTGCCAATATCAAGGTTGTCAAAATGTTTGACGATATGAAGAAGGAAGTGAAGGACTGGGCTGATGAAGAGGAAGTGGCCAATTACCTGCGCAGACTACTGCACAAGGATGCCTTTGACCATGCCGGTCTGATCTACGGAGTTGGCCATGCGATTTATTCCAAATCAGACCCTCGTGCTGAGATTTTCAAAGGCTTTGTCCAGAAGCTGTCTGTAGAAAAGGGATTGGAAAAAGAATTTGCGTTGTATTCCATGGTAGAACGTCTGGCTCCCCAGATTATCAGTAACGAGCGGCAAATGTTTAAGGGTGTCAGCATCAACGTGGACTTCTATTCCGGTTTTGTATACGATATGCTGAACCTGCCACTGGAGCTTTATACACCCATCTTTGCCATCGCACGCATTGCAGGCTGGAGTGCACATAGATTGGAAGAACTGGCCAATAATGGTAAGATCATTCGTCCGGCATATAAGCCGGTAGGTGGAGATAGGGATTACGTAAGCCTGTCTGACCGAAATTAAGCTATTAAAATTAATGCCCCTCCGGTTATGATATGTTTACATAGCCGGAAGGGCATTTGATATACTTTTCACATCATGTCTGGTGCTTAAATTTTCAAGAAGTCCTTCACGATATGCTTCATCTCACCTACTTCACACACATTGTCATGTACTATTTCAGCACTGCGGATTTCCTCTATCGCATTGGGCACTGCCACATTGGCAATTTTAGAAAGCTCATCAACCAGTTCAAAATCACCCATAACATCATACTTATGATCAATAGCATCCATAACACTTCTTGTAAACTTAAAGGGACTTGCTGTAGAGGCGATCACAGTCTTAGCACGGTCACCTGTCTCCTTCACATATTTATCATATACACAAGCTGCCACTGCTGTATGGGTATCGATCACATAGCCGCAATCCTCATATAACTTCTGAATGGTCTGGGCCGTCTCAGCCTCAGAAGCATAATTACCATAGAAATCAACAAGCTGTTCCTTCATCTCACCTGTAATCTCATACTTACCCTGACCGCTTAAGGAAGACATCAACTGAGCATTCTTCTGCGCATCATTTCCTGCGACACGATAAATCAGTCTCTCTAAGTTACTGGAGATCAAAATATCCATGGAGGGTGAAGTGGTCAGCATAAACTCTCTGTTACGGTCATAAGTTCCGGTGGCAAAGAAATCATACAGCACCTTATTATCATTGGAAGCACAGATCAGCTTTCCAATAGGCACGCCCATATTCTTTGCATAGAAAGCAGCCAGAATATTACCAAAGTTACCTGTGGGAACTACCACATTGATCACTTCGCCGTCTGTGATCTTCTCTTCTTTCAAAAGCTTGGCATAAGCATACACATAATAAACAATCTGAGGAACCAGACGTCCGATATTAATGGAGTTGGCAGAAGAAAACTGGAATCCCTTCTCCTCCATCTCCTTGGCAAGTTCCTTATCGGAGAAAATTTTCTTCACACCGGTCTGGGCATCATCAAAATTACCATGAATTCCCACAACAAGGGTATTGTCCCCCTTCTGGGTCACCATCTGCTTCTCCTGGATAGGACTGACACCGTTCTTCGGATAAAATACAATAATTTTGGTGCCTTCTACACCGGCAAAACCAGAAAGCGCTGCCTTACCGGTATCACCTGAGGTAGCTGTCAGAATCACGATCTCATTCTGAATCTGATTCTTTCTGGCAGAAGTGATCATCAAATGAGGCAGGATCGAAAGTGCCATATCCTTAAAGGCAATGGTAGCACCATGGAACAACTCCAAATAATAAGCATCCTTTGCCTCAACCAAAGGAGCGATCACCTCTGTATCAAACTTCGCATCATAAGCGCGATTGATACAGTTCTTCAGCTCGTCCTTAGTAAAATCAGTCAAGAACAGCTTCATCACTTCATAAGCCACTTCCTGATATGACATCTCTGATAATTCTTTTAAAGATTTATCTAAAGCCGGAATATGATCCGGCACGAACAGTCCGCCGTCATCAGCCAGTCCCTTCAAAATCGCCTCTGAAGCCTTCACCTGAGCTCCGGTTCCTCTTGTACTACTATACAATACTTCCATCTTTTCTCCCTTCATGCAGCTACAAATCCTGCATCTATGTATAATCTCGCCCTATTTTACCACATTCCCTCCTCCAATGCAACACCATTTTCCTTTCCATACCCCAAACCCAAACAAACTTGCAACATACCATCCAAGACGGAGGGGGAAATTCCCTGTGATTCGCCACCCTGCCACAGGGAATTTCGCCCGGCCCCTCAGTATTGGTTGCTGTGTTACCACCTATTGGCAATAAAACTCATGTCCGCCATGACTGAATAAAAAGGTAAGTTTCTCATCAAACCATCGCATATTCTTACTGTCGGCGTATTTTCTGGCAGCAAAATATAACGCTCCCTGAGAGATATCTTCTCCATCCAGAGCCCTTGCAACAGCATCTTTTGTCTCTTCACTGACCGTTACTTTCCAGATACTACCTGATGACACAGGTGAAAACTGCGTGACACCTTTAGACTCCTGCAGTACCACATCGGACACAGTATCCGGAAATTGGTCACTGTTCACGCGATTGAGTACTACGTTGGCTACCAACAATTTTCCATCCTCATCCTCACATCCTGCTTCTGCTTCCACGATGCGAAGCAGGATGTCATAATCTTCCTCACACAGATTGTACGTGAACGACAGGGCTTCTTCCACCATCGGCTTGTCTTCTTCCTTATACACTGGCTCCGGATCATGTTTGGGCTGCTTAAGCATACCAAAGTCTACCACTCTCCGTCCGGAAGATGCCCGAAACACCATGCCTATGGTTTTGGTCATATCATCTGCCGTAAAAGAAGCATCTACTTTCATCTGAATGGCAGGCTGTGCTGCATATTTATTAAACCGGACTCCGGTTACACAAAAGGCTCCTGCCAGCAGTAACAGATTTGCCAACAGAAGCCCACTAATAGCTTTCTTGTACATATCTTAACAATCCTTTCTGCATTCCTGCTGTTATTTATTTTATACAGCAAGTCCGATCGTTATGACACTTGTACCAAAATTTATATATTTTTTATAGTTTCAAAATTGACTTTTTGGGGCATTTTTCCTGACAGATGCCACATCCAATGCACTTTTCATGGTCTATCTTTGCGTGGAAGTTCTCTACCTTTACAGCATCATTAGGACAATTTTTCACGCAAATTCCACAACCCACACAGCCTACTGTACAGGCTTTCATGGTAACAGGCCCTTTGTCCACAGAGCTACATGCCACAACCTGCTTTGCACTGTAGGGAATGAAAGAGATCAAGTGCTTAGGACATACATCAATACACTTTCCGCAGGCCTTGCATTTTTCTTTGTCTACTACTGCCACGCCATTTACTACATGAATGGCATCAAAGGGACAGACCTTTGCGCAGGTACCATAGCCCAGACATCCACTGTTACAAGACTTCGGTCCTCCACCGGGCACAAAGCTCATCATTCTGCAATCTTGGATGCCGTAATAATCGTAGTCACTATGGGTCTTGTCGCAGTCTCCCTGGCAATGAACAAATGCTACTTGCCTCTCGCTCTCTTTTGCTTCCACACCCATGATCACTGCAATTTTTTGTCCTACCGCATCACCACCAACAGGGCAAGCATTCACAGGTGCTTCCCCTTTTGCTATGGCAGATGCAAGCCCTGAGCAGCCGGCGTAACCACAGCCGCCGCAATTGTTGCCGGGAAGGGCAGACAGTACAGCCTCTTCTTTTTCATCTACTTCTACTTTAAATTTGATCCCTGCCACACCTAAGAACAGGCCCATGAAAATACCCACGATGCCCACCACCAGTGCTGCAGTCAAAATTCCAATTGCCATACTTACGCCTCCCTTTATAACAGTCCGGAAAATCCGCAGAAAGCGATGGCCATCAGTCCTGCTGTCAGTAAAACTGCTGGCATACCCTTAAAGGATTCCGGAAAATCATTGTACTCCATCTTCTCTCGAAGACCTGCCAGGATAATAATGGAAATGGTAAAGCCTACTGCTGTAGCAAACCCATTTACGATGCCGGCCAGAATACCATATTCCTACTGTACATTGGTCAGGGCTACACCCAGCACCGCACAGTTGGTGGTGATCAACGGCAGATACACTCCCAGAGCCTCATACAGGGAAGGAATAGCTTTTCTAAGGAACATCTCAACAAACTGTACCAAGGCTGCAATTACCAGAATAAATACAATGGTCTGCAGATATTCTACATGGAATTTCTGCAATATATATTTATAAATAATGCCGGATACTGCACTTGCCAGAGTGATCACGAAGATAACAGCAGTTCCCATGCCTGCGGCTGTGTTAGTCTTCTTGGACACGCCAAGAAATGGACACAATCCCAGGAACTGACTTAATACCACGTTACTTACCAACGAGGAGCTGATTAATATGATGAGTAATTCTTTTACAGATGATGTCATACTACTTCTCCTCCTTTTCCAAATCTATGACTTCTATATTTGCCGTATTTGACATATTTGCCTCATTGTCATAAAAACGCCTGCTGCAGCCCTTCTCGCCACAGTTCATACAATCTTCACTGCAGCCGGACTGGATCTTGCTCACATCTTTCCCTGCCTTTGCACCGGTAATCTTCAAGTAATTTTGAAATGCGGTGAGGGCAGCCAGCACAAAGAAGGCACCCGGCGCCAGGACGAAGATGCCGATAGGTGTAAAGGAGTTGGGCATGATGGAATAACCAAACACTGCACCGGTTCCAAGAAGCTCTCTCACTGCGCCAATACAAGTCAGTGCAAAGGTAAAACCAAGTCCCATACCGATACCGTCAAATAAGGAGGGAATAGGTGGGTTGGAGTAAGCGTAACTCTCTGCACGACCCAGGATGATACAGTTTACCACGATCAGGGGTATGTACACTCCAAGGGCCTTATTGAGTTCAGGTAAAAACGCTTCCAAAAGCAGCTGCAATACGGTCACAAAGGATGCTATGATCACGATGAAGGCAGGGATACGCACCTTACCGGGTATCAACTTTCTAAGTACAGATATGATGAGGTTACTCATGGCAAGTACCACAGCTGTGGTGGCACCCATTCCCAAACCATTCATG
>JAZQGM010000055.1:0-4959 GCA_045540075.1 Acetatifactor sp.
AAAATTTTATACTCCTGTTGATTGATAATCCTTCTCAAATGGTGTATGATAATATAGTATGGTATTTTAGAAGGAGACTTACTATGACTTTAGGTGAAAAGATAATGCATCTTAGAAGTGTAGCCAACATTTCTCAGGAAGTTCTGGCAGATAAGTTGTCAGTATCCAGGCAATCAGTATCCAAATGGGAGATGGATCAGGCTCTGCCACAGATAGATAAGGTATTGCAGCTTTGTCAGATCTTTAATGTGTCTGCCGATGAGCTGCTTTATGACAAGATTACGATCAATCGTTCCAAGGAAGGAAAGACCAATAAGTACTTTGGTACAGATGGTTTCAGAGGCGAGGCCAATCTGGACCTGACATCCATGCAGGCCTATAAGGTGGGCAGATTCTTAGGGTGGTATTACTCTTCTCCCCTATCCGGCTGCCAAGCATCCGGTTATCGGCCCAGGATCGTCATCGGTAAGGATACCCGCCGTTCCAGTTATATGTTAGAGTACTCAGTGGTGGCCGGTATCACTGCTTCCGGTGCTGATGCTTACATGCTGCATGTAACTACTACCCCCAGCGTATCCTTCGTGACTAGGCAGGATGAGTTTGACTGCGGTATCATGATCACTGCTTCCCACAATCCTTTTTATGATAACGGGATCAAGGTGATCAATAAATACGGGGAGAAATTGGATGATAAGACTACAGAACTGATTGAAGCTTACCTGGATGGTAATCTGGGCGAACTGGGTATCTATGGTGATGATCTGCCTCTGGCCCGCAGGGAACGTGTGGGTTGTATCGTGGACTATGTGTCCGGCAGAAACCGTTACATTGGTTATCTGATTTCCATTGCCTCTCACTCATACCGTGATTTGAAGATCGGTTTGGATTGTGCCAATGGTGCTTCCTGGATGATCGCCAAGGCTGTGTTTGACGCTTTGGGTGCCCAGACAGTGTTGATCGGGAATCAGCCGGATGGTTTGAATGTAAATAATGGGTGTGGGTCTACCCATATTGAGAAACTTTCTGCACTGGTAAAGGAGCAGCATCTGGATGTGGGATTTGCTTTTGACGGTGATGCGGATCGTTGCCTTGCTGTGGATGAAAACGGTAAGATTGTGGATGGCGACTGTATCATGTACATTCTGGCACAGCGCCTGAAAGACAGAGGTGTGCTCAATGACAATACTGTGGTGGCCACTGTCATGTCCAACAGCGGATTCATATCTTCCCTGACCAAAGCAGGGATCAACTGTGTACAGACCAAGGTAGGGGACCGCTTTGTATATGAATGTATGCAGAATCACAATTATACCTTAGGCGGAGAACAGTCCGGCCACATTATTTTGAAGAAATATGCCACCACCGGTGATGGTCTGCTGACTGCTATCATGATCACAGAAGAGATGCGGGACCGCAAGAGTAGCCTGTCTGCTCTGGCAGATCCGGTGACACTATATCCTCAGTATCTGCTGAATCTGCGGGTGAAAGACAAAGCAGCTGTGATGTCTGATGCAGATGTGTTGAATGCAACTGCGCAGGTGGAGAAGATGATTGACGGCAAGGGTAGAGCCCTTCTTCGTGAAAGCGGAACGGAGCCTTTGATCCGGGTGATGATTGAAAGTGAGACTGATGAACTTTGTCACACTTACGCTGAGCAGATTGCTGCAGTGATCAGAGAGAAAGGTCACTGTATCTCATAAGAAAGTTGCGCTAAATAAGCGCATTACTTCAAAATTAATTTAAGCTTATATCCTATTTATTGTGAAAATCCCACAACTCAGCCCTCCAAAAACGAGTTGCGGGATTTTTTATTTATGCCAACATGACTTTCCCACCGGTTCGAGCGGACACTTTTTCTGCCAAATCAATTTTTTCAGTGACTGAGTCGGGCGGCGCTTACAGTGTTCCTTTACAATCGGCCCAAAAAGGAGTAATATAAAAATTAACAACAAGCAAAAGGAATAATGAAACAAATGAAACGTTTTTGTTTTAGATGGAGGCAGTAGATGAAAATTACAGCATTATTGGAAAATACCACGTCAAGAGATGATCTAATGACGGAGCATGGTCTCAGCCTTTACATAGAGACTGCAAATCATCATATATTGTTTGACATGGGGCAGAGCAGCCTGTTTGCTGAGAATGCCCGAATGATGAATATAGATCTTACTGCCGTGGATATAGCAGTCCTCTCCCACGGTCATTATGACCATGGAGGTGGATTGAAAACGTTTCTGGCACTTAACAGTCAGGCTCCTGTCTATGTGAACCGGTACGCTTTCGAGGCACATTATAATGGTTGTGAGAAATATATCGGTCTGGATACTTCACTGGCAGAAAGCGACCGGTTAACTTATGTGGACGATAGGCTCAGGATAGACCATACTCTATCGCTTTTTTCCTGCAATGAAAAGGAACTGAAACATGGTATGGGCAGTTTCGGTCTAAATCAGATTCGGGATGGTTCCCTGATACCGGATGATTTCCGGCACGAACAGTATTTGCTGATCGAGGAAGGCGGGAAACGTGTCCTCTTAAGCGGATGCTCTCATAAGGGCATTCTGGATATTGTGTCTTGGTTTAAGCCCGATTGCCTGATTGGAGGGTTCCATTATTCTAAACTGGAAACGGGAAGGGTCCTGGCAGATGCTGCCAGGCTTCTGGACTCTTATCAGACAGAATATTATACCTGCCACTGTACCGGTATAGTTCAGTTTACATTCATGAAAGAGCATATGCGTAATCTGCATTATCTTTCTTGTGGACAGACTATAGAAATTTAATAGTCAAATACTCCAAAGCTTCTACACCGCCAACAAACCTACCGCCATCAAAATACACACTTCCAGGAATATAGTCACAATGGAACACAAGCTGGTCCAGACCACCAGTTGTGTTGCCAGCTGTTCATCATTCCCCATGGCACCTGCCATCACTGCACTGGATACTGCAACCGGTGATCCAAAGAGTGCGATCAACGCCGGATACTCATTGACACCACAGGAAAGCCAGTTGGTACAGCTGCTCAATACCACAGCTCCTCCGATGCCGATGAGTGGTGCGATCACGATACGCCAGAGAGTTCCCACCAGAATCTCTTTCTTCAGTTCCTTCACCGCCGAAAATGTAAACTGTCCTCCCAACACGATCAGCGCCAAAGGCGAGGCAATGGATTTTAAATTACTGACCGCCGAATAAAGGAATTTCATCTCTCTGTTCAAAGCAAACACCACTTCTCCAAAAAGTGCTGTCTGCAGGGAACGGATGCCCAGACAGATCAGTCCTGACGCCACACCGATGATCAGCGGATTCTTGACAATATTTATCAGAATGTTCTTAACGCTCCGTGCTTCCTTACCAGAATCTTTGAGAAACACGGACAAGGCTACCACCCCAAGAATGTTAAATACCGGTATGGTAAAGGCCGATACCACTGCAGCGATTCCTTCTGCTTCGGCGCCCCCCAGGGCACTTGCCAGTGTCAAGCCGATAATGGCGAAATTACTGCGAAAGGTACACTGCAGGATCACCCCGCGTCTGCGGTCTACATCCGTAGTAATAACTGCCGTCACCAGCCCCAATACAAAAATCAGGCAGATCACTGCCACTGCATACCCAACGATATCCCAGCGCACCGCATCAAAGCTCTCAATATTGTATACATTGACAAACAGCATACAAGGCAGGCAGATTTTAAAAACAAGGCTGTTACCAGTCTTCACAAAATTCTCATTGATAAAATTCTTACGCCGCAGCATGTATCCTAACACTATTAACAAAATAATCGGAGCCACCGCGTTCACCGCGGTGACAAGAATATGACTTAGTTCCATATGGTACCTCTCTCAAACATACGATTTTCTTCCGTACACACACACACTTCCTTTTTACACAATCTGTCAACGTTTCCGCAGTCCGTCGCTCCTACTCATCTCAAGCATTCCCGATACACCCGAAGCACATTCTCCGCAAAAATCATATCCACCTGAGATGAAGTAAATCCGGCCTTTAACAGCCTGTCATGCAACTTCTCCATTCCCCGCACATCCACCAGTTCCTCATGGGCCTCAATTCCATCAAAGTCACTGCCAAGCCCAAGCACTTCTATCCCACCCACATTCACAATATGTTTTGCATGTTTTACGATATCATCAATGGTTCCGGGATTATGCACCCCCGCCGGAAACTGTACTAGGAATTCAGGGCAAAAGTTTAACCCCATGACACCGCCTCTTTCCGACAACCTGCGTATCATATCATCTGTCATATTTCTCACACAGGGACAGACTGCTCTGGCATTAGAATGACTTGCCACAAAAGGCTTCTTCGTACACTCCAACACATCATAAAATCCTGCATCAGACAAATGAGAAACATCAGGAATCATCCCAAGCTCCTCCATTTCTTCCACAAACCTTCTCCCCGTTTCCGTAAGCCCATTTACCGTATCCGGTGTGTTCAGAAAATCATTTACAAGTTCAGCCTTCGCCCGAGCTTCACGCCCCTTCTCACTGTCCAGATTAGGATACCCCAGCTCATTGGCATAATTCCAAGTAAGTGTCACCATCCTCACACCCTTCTCATATAACAGACGAAGTTTCTTCAGACCTCCCTGACACACACCACCCTCTTCTACCGTAAGCAGTGATGATACCAGCCCCAGCCTTTCATTTTCCACAATATCCCTATAACAATACACAGGTCTCACCACATCCCGATTCCCTAAAATCTCCTCTTCATACAATTCCCAAAGCCCCAACACCCGCTCCCAGGGATCCTCCACCTTCCCCATATTCACAAATAAAGCAAAATTCTGCACCAGATACCCACTCTCACACAACCTCGAAAGATCAACATGCCCCCCATTCTTCCGAAGCGTCCCTACCTTCCCACTCCCCCGACCCCCAAACAACCTGGAAACCGTATCACAATGCATATCCACAACTCTCATACCAAACC
>JAZQGM010000056.1:0-12388 GCA_045540075.1 Acetatifactor sp.
CGCTGGCAAGAAAGCTGCAGGATCATATAACGGAACATTATTATACCTGTACAGATAAGATTCTGTTAGGGCTTGGGGCAATGTATGCAGGCGGTGGAGATCTTACAACGAACATCGATAAAGTCGGTGGAGAAGGTACGGCAGTGTTTGCATGTGAAGCAATCAAAGCGATGATTGCAAAAAAGTAAGTATTATGAAGTGATAGAATTTTTGAAGGCATCAGTCATTCAGTTGGCTGGTGCTTTTCTATTTGGGAGGTGTTGCTTTTGTACCCGGTGAGTGAAGCGTTCCTGCAGGCGGTGCAGGAGAACACAAGGCGGTATTATTGGAGCGGTAGGATTACTACGAAGGCTGGTGTGGTGTATGAGTTTGACAATGAGGATATTGTGAAGGGCAGTGGCTATATTTCCGGTCAGTGCTGCGGCAGTACGGAGATGGAGCTTGGTACGGTGTATGCGGCAGAGATGGGGATTACGCTGCTTTCGGAGATTGACCGGTACTCGCTGGAGGATGCCCTGGTGGAGTTGCATTATCATTTGCGACTGGCGGATGGAAGTTATGAGGCGGTGCCCATGGGAGTATTTGAGGTCAGTGAGGCCAACCGGAGGATCCGTTGTCTGGAGATCAAGGCCTATGATTTTATGCTGCGGTTTGATAAGAAATTTAACAGTAAGAATACCCAGGGAAATGCTTATGAGATTATCATGCTTTGTTGTAAGGCATGTAAGGTGGAATTTGCTCAGAGGTCGGAAGAAATTGTAGCCATGCCCAACGGAGCAGCGGTGTTGTCTTTGTACGGGGAGAATGATGTGGAGACATACCGAGATGTGTTGTTTTACATCGGGCAGGTGCTGGGCGGTTTCTTTGTGATTAACAGAGTAGGGAAGCTGGAACTGCGAAAGTACGGGAACAAGCCGGTGATGGATATCAGCAGTAAGCAGCGGTTCAGTAGTAGTTTTTCGGATTTTATTACCAGGTATACGGCAGTCAGTTCTACCAATCTGAGGACACAGATTGCGGAGTATTATGGGTTGGAAGAAGATAATGGTCTGACCATGAATCTGGGGGTGAATCCTTTTCTGCAGTTTGGGTTGGAGGAGACCAGGGAGGCACTTTGCAGGAATATTCTGGCGGATATTTCGGTGATTTCATATGTGCCGTTTGATTCGGAGACCATCGGGAATCCGGCGTTGGATCTGGGAGATGTGTTGCGGTTTTGTGGCGGGCATGTGGATGAGACACAGATTACTTGTATTACTTCTTCGCAGTTGCGGATTGGCGGAAAGCATACGTTAAAGTGTGTGGGGAAGAATCCGAGGCTTGCCCAGGCAAAGAGTAAGCATGACAAGAATATTTCCGGGCTGCTGAATCAGGTGGAGGCTGGGAAGATTGGATTTTTCTCTTTTACCAATGCAAAAGACTTTGAGATTGGGGAAACAGAGATCAAAGTAATTAGCATTGATTTTGCCGCCGGAGAAGTGACACAGGCGGAGTTCATTGGACTTGTGGTGCTGGATGTGACTGCGGATGCAGTGACGAGAGAAGCAGCGGCCAGCGGTACGATAGCGGTTCCCATGCCGGACGACAGTGCGGAGGGCACAACAGAGGTATCGGTGGATGTGAACCTTCCTGTCAGCTGGCAGGAGGATGGCCGGGCCGTGGTACGGGCAAGGTATGTGTTGAATGATACAGAGATTGAGATGTTCTATCCCACAGAAACGTATGGCAGCGGAAAGCATACCTTCCCCTTGTATTATCCGGTGGCAAATGTGATCCCCAATCTGCTCAATAACTTTTCGGTATATTTTTCTGTATCCGGTGGTACGACATTGATCGGGGCGGGTTCCTGTATCGCAACTATCAGCGGTCAGGGCATGGCAGCAGAAGCTGAGGCGGAATGGGATGGAACGATTATCGTTGAGGATACTTATACAAAATGGCGGATTACAGAAGCGGTGCGGTTTACACATTTCACGGAAGCTGTATCCGTGGTGCAGCAGGTACCGGGGCCGGTTGGAATAGAGGAAACCGTGCAGAGGTTTAGTATGACGGGATTCCCTATAGTGATTGAATAGGAGGCAGTGATGAAATTAAAAGGAAAAACAACAATAGAGCTTACCGATGTGAATACCGGGGAAGTGACAACGGTAGAGCATGAAAATATGATGACCAATGCGTTGAATATTTTCTTTAATCATAATCCCATGGGATTATTTAATACGCTGGTAAATACCAGGACGATTAAGTATTTTAACAAGTATTTTATCCCCATTTGCCCGAATCTCTTGGGCGGTATCTTGCTGTTTTCGGAGAGGTTGGAGGAAAATGCAGATAAGTTACTGGTGGGGAGCAGTGAGCTTCCAATGGCGTATGCGTCCAACAATACCAATCCTTATGACGATACCATGCGCGGCAGCATGAATCTGAATGAGAGCATGGCGATTGATAAGGGTTATAAATTTGTGTGGGATTTTACGACCAGTCAGGGAAACGGCACCATCGCCGCTCTGGCACTTACCAGTTGTTACGGCGGAGCGGCTGTATATGGAAATGCTTATGATGATACTTCGCCCTGGTTTTTGATGAAGCAGGATGAGATTTCCGGTCATGCTTCGGAGATAAGGATTTTGTGTTTACAGGCGGTGGAGATGGATATCGAGAATGAGATCATGTATTCCATGAAGTATACCACAGAGGGCATTTATATTTACAAGGTGCATATGCCGATCCATTCTATAGGGATTACTGATAATCTGGACGGTTCCTCCTATAAAATTTTGGAGGAGAAGGTGATTGTTCCGTCCACGTTCCAGTTTGTAGACTATATCAATTTGAACGGTGCGTTTTATGATGGCAGGGACGGTTACTGGTATGGATTCGGGAACCGGTATAATGGCAGCGGAAGTGCGACGGTGTATTGGATCAAGATCAGTAAAGCGGATTACTCTTTTACAGAAGGGAAATGGACGTTGGCCAACACTTATCTGGAGGAAGCCGGGGTGCAGGAGTTATCTTATGGAAACAGAACTTCCAGAGGCTGTATCCGAAATGGGTATCTTTACATTCTGGCATATAACAGAAAGGGTGTTTATAAGATCAATGTAAATGACCCGGCGGATATCACACTGATTCCTTTGGGGATTACTACCAATGATTATGGGGTGGGGAATGGAACAAGCCCCAATTGTGTAATGGTGCTGATCGAGGATATCCTTGTAGGAAAAGAGTTTATGATCCTGGCGGATGATACGGTGGTGCTGACAAAGGGAGATGATAAGTTGCTGTCGATGTCAACTCCGCTATTCCAGTGGAAGCAGTTTTTGGTTTCTTTTAGCGCTTCCTATAGGAATATTT
Organism: Acetatifactor sp.; assembly: GCA_045540075.1. Classification (GTDB taxonomy): domain Bacteria; phylum Bacillota; class Clostridia; order Lachnospirales; family Lachnospiraceae; genus Acetatifactor. The sequence continues at coordinate 3,355 of JAZQGM010000056.1, forward strand.
ATATGCTGGCACCGTATCTTGCGACCATAAACAACCTTCCGTCGGCGGTGGTAAAGACAGCGGATAAGACTATGAAGATTACTTATACGTTGACGGAAGTAACAGAGTAACTTAATAACTTATGGCAGAGAGCGATTGTCTTGAAAGGGGCAGTCGCTTTTTTGGTGGATTGCGGGAGTGCGAGCACGGAGCAGTCCGTATTTTACAATCAATTTTTAAAGGAGGATTTGGATTATGAAGGAGTTTTGGAACAGTATTCAGTTGGTATTTGCGATGATTGGCGGATGGCTGGGGTATTTTCTCGGCGGGTATGATGGGCTGCTTTATGCACTGATTGTATTCATGGTGGTGGATTACATTACCGGTGTGATGTGTGCAATTGTGGATAAGAAGCTGTCCAGTGCAGTTGGTTTTAAAGGGATCTGCAGGAAGGTGTTGATTCTGATGTTGGTAGGGATTGCGAATCTGTTGGATGTGCAGGTGATTGGTACCGGTTCGGTTTTGCGGACAGCGGTAATCTTTTTCTATCTGTCTAACGAAGGTGTGTCGTTGTTGGAGAATGCGGCACGTTTGGGATTGCCGATTCCGGAGAAGCTGAAGGCAGTTTTGGCACAGCTGCATGATCGGGCGAATGAAGTGGAAGAGAAGAAGGAGGCCGAGGAAGAATGAAGCTGGTGGAAGCGTTTTTGACAAGGAATCCCTGCTATCGGGCAGGGAGGAAAATTGCGGTGAAGGGGCTTATGCTCCATAGTGTAGGGTGTCCTCAGCCGAGGGCATCCGTTTTTATTGGGAATTGGAATCAGGAGTCTTTTGATGATGCCTGTGTGCATGCTTTTATTGACGGGAATGAGGGGTCGGTGTATCAGACCTTGCCTTGGGATCATCGAGGATGGCATTGTGCTTCCGGGAAGAAGGGTTCCGGAAATAATACCCATATAGGTGTGGAGATGTGTGAGCCGGATTGCATCAAGTATGTTGGCGGAGCTACTCTTGTATGCTCGGATGTGGAGGCTGCCAGGGCGGTGGCGAAGCGGACTTATGAGGCGGCAGTGGAGCTCTTTGCATGTCTGTGTAAGGAGTATGGGCTGGATCCGCTGGCGGATGGTGTGGTGATCAGCCACAAGGAAGGATATGCCAGGGGAATTGCCAGTAATCATGGGGATCCGGAGCATTTGTGGAGGCAGCTGGGGCTGGGGTATACCATGGATGGATTCCGTAGGGATGTGAAGGTGGCAATGGGTGCTGGTAGTGTTGGAGTAGGTGGTATTGGAGAAAATGCAGAAGAGAAGACGGAAGCGGATGTGGGAGTACCAGATTCGGTAGGGCAGGATGTGAAAAAGCAGGATTCGATAGAGCATGGTCAGACAGGGAGCCTGGGTGGTTATCCGGAGAAGTTGACAGATGGGTATTATTATGTCAGGAAGGCTTGGGAGGATAAAAAGAGCCAGAAGGGTGCTTATAAGGTGCTGAAGAATGCAAAGGCCTGTGCGGATCGGAATGAAGGGTATGCTGTGTTTGAGGGTAATGGAAATGTGGTATATGGTGCTTTGGAGATGACGCCGGAGGATGTGGTGGATCCTGGGGACGGAATAGTAGCAGGTGAAAAGAAGGTGGCTTATCGGGTGCGGGTGAGGATTCCGAATCTGAATATTCGGAAAGGACCCGGGACGGATTATGAGAAGACCGGGAAGTTTACCGGTGTGGGTGTGTTTTCCATTGTGGCTGAGGCTGCAGGGGAAGGTGCTGAGAAATGGGGGAAGCTGAGAAGCGGAGCCGGTTGGATTAGTTTGGAGTATGGGGAGAGGATATAGAGGGTGAGTGATGGCCTGCTGGAGTGTGGAACTCTGGTGGGCCTGTTTTTGTTGGGATTAATTATGTGCCATGGTGTTTACTTTTTTGTAAAATGTGATATAATATAAACAGGAAGGAGGCACTGATTATGTTTAATAAGAATTTGAAATATTATCGATTAAAACAAAATATGTCCAAAAAAGAACTGGCCTCTTTGGTGAATGTAACTCCTATGGCAATTACTCATTATGAAAGTGGTGAAAGACGCCCAAATATGGAGACCATAAAAGCACTTGCTTCTGCTTTGGGAGTTCGTGTATCTGATTTTTTGAGCAGACGCAATGAGAATCTGGTCTTTGTCCATGGAGAATTTCGGAAGAATAGTAAATTATCTGTAAATCAACAGGAATTTATGCGTGAGTCTGTAGAGGAATATGTCAGCAGATTTTATTTTGCTGTGGATATACTTGGAGGCGAAGTGTTACCCAAAGCACCAGTGTCTCATCAATTGATTTTGTCCCAGGATCCTGAGAAGGATGCTTTAGAGATGCGAAGATATCTTCGTATTGCTGAATCAGGTCCGGTGGGCAATTTGATTGAGTTGCTGGAGAATAAAGGTATTATCATATATGTGTGTGATGTTGATTGCAAAGATTTTTCCGGAATGAATGGTTTAGTAAATGGCAGACCATACATTATTGTAAATGGAAAGATGAGTCCTGAACGAATTAGATCTACGCTTGCACACGAGATGGCACATCTCTTATTTGTATGGGATGAAGATATGGAAGAGAAAAACGTGGAAGATATGGCGAATGCTATAAGTGGAGCTTTTCTTTTTCCGGCAGAAGATGCTGTGAGAGAGCTTGGTGTGCGTAGAACCAGAATAACCAGGGATATGAACTATATTTGTAAGGAATATGGTATTTCCATGTACTTGTTGGTAAAGAGAGCGAATTTGTGCCACATTGTGAACGATAGTGTTGCGAAAGATTTTTATATTCAGGCCGGGCAAGCCGGATGGAAAAAGAATGAACCTATTCGTATAGCAAAAGAGGAGCCGATGCTGTTCTCGCAGTTAGTATTCAGAGCTGTTTGCGAGAATGAAATATCCGTACAGAAAGGAGCAGAACTTCTGAAGATGCCATACGCTTTTGTGGCAGAACAGTGTTTTGCCGAAGAGGTGTAGTGGATGGAGTATATCAGTAGCGATACAAATGTGTGGCTGGATTTTGTGACCATCGATCGCTTAGATTATCCTTTCAGGTTACCATATACTTACTTAATGAATGATGATGCTGTGCAGGATGAACTTTTATCACCGCCGGGATTAGGTGAGAATTTGAAAAGTCTCGGATTACAGGAGACAGAGTTGACAGAGGATGAGTTTTTCCTGGCAGAAGAATATATGAGCCGTTTTGCAAAGCCTTCTATGTTTGATTGCATTGCTTTGGCTATTGCAAAGAACAGAGGGATTGTACTTCTCACCGGAGATGGTCCTTTGAGAAAAGCGGCACAGGCTGAGGGCGTTCAGGTGATGGGAACAATAGGTGTTCTCGATCAGTTATATGAAAGTGAGCTGATAGAGAAACAAGAGTATGCTCATTGTCTGGAAAAACTTCTGCAGTATAATGGTGGGAAGGTAAGGCTACCGGAGAAGGAATTAAAATCCAGAATAGAAAAGATTGCGGAGTAACTTAATATATATAATTCGATACCCAAACAGTTTAAAGCGCTGTTTGGGTATATTTTTTTGCCGTTTTGTATTGGTCAAAATCCTTGCAACTTTCCTTACACCCATAGAAGGAAACATTCCTTACTAACTTATGGAGGTGACCAAGATGGCAATGACAGAGAAGCAGCAACTGCCCTGGTGGATGAAATACACACTGACTCTGAATGAGGCTTCGGAATATTTCGGTATTGGATATAAAAAACTTAGTCAGTTTGTATCTGAGCATAAAGATGAAGACTTCATCCTATGGAATGGAAATCGAGCCCAGATTAAGCGGGAGCAGTTTGAAAAGTACCTGGACAATAAATTAAATGCAATTTAGCAAATTTACTATGGATTTTGAGCCTCGTTTGTGATATGCTATTGATACATGGGAACAGATATTCCCATGGAACATGTTAAGTCATTACAAAGAGGCTCTCTCCATGAAAGGAGAGATGACGATGGGCGAAAAAAGAAGAGACAGCAAGAATCGAATTCTTCGCACTGGCGAGAGCCAAAGGCCAGACGGAATGTACATGTATCGTTACGTGGATGCGAATGGCAAAACTCAGAGTATATACAGTTGGAGACTTGTTGAGACGGATGCTGTTCCGTATGGCAAGAAAGATAACGGTGCACTCAGGGAAAGGATTAAGAAAATTCAAAGAGATTTAGATGACAACATGCAGGCGGAAGGAGGAGGCTTGACCGTCTTACGATTAGTAGAAAAGTATATTAATCAGAAGAGGGGAGTAAAGCCAACAACGAAAGCCGGTTATGGAACAGTAATCAATTTGCTGAAAGAGGATTCCTTTGGATCAAAGCGAATTGATAAGGTCAGATTATCTGATGCTAAGGGATGGCTGATTAAGTTGCAGCAGGAAGACGGAAAAAGTTATTCTTCTATTCACAGTATCAGAGGAGTGTTAAGGCCTGCGTTTCAGATGGCAGTTGATGATGATATCTTGAGAAAGAATCCTTTTGAGTTTATGCTGGCAACAGTCATAGTAAACGATTCTGTAACACGAGAGGCCATTTCCAGAAAGGAAGAGCGTACCTTTCTGGAGTATGTAAAAAATGACGCACACTATTGCAAATATTATGACGGAATGTATATTCTTTTCAAAACCGGAATGCGAATTTCTGAGTTTGTAGGATTGACAGTGAGTGATCTTGATATGGTCAAGCGTACTATTTCAATTGATCACCAGCTGCAGAGAACCGGGACATCTATTTATATAGATACGACGAAGACTACTGCAGGAAAACGTGTGATTCCTATGACGGATGATGTGTACGAATGTTTTGAGAGAATCCTGGCGAGAAGAAAGCCGCCGAAGGTGGAACCGATGATTGATGGGTACAGCGGATTCTTGTACTTCGACAAGGATGGACATCCAATGCTTGCACTGCACTGGGAGAAGTATTTCCAGCATGCAGTTGAAAAGTACAATCGAACCTACCGTATTCAGCTTCCGAAGATTACTCCGCATGTATGCCGTCATACCTATTGCTCAAACATGGCGAAGTCCGGAATGAATCCGAAGGTGCTTCAGTACCTGATGGGGCATAGTGATATCAGTGTAACACTGAACACTTATACGCATCTGAAATTGGAGGATGCAAAGGAAGAAATGGATAAGCTGAATGCAGCAGAGCGAGAAGTCCGTCCAATCAAAAATCGGCTGAAACAGGCTTAAATACTGGGTTTGCAGGCATCGCCTGTGTAAAAGTTTACACAGATTTTTTCTTTTTTTTCGTGTAAATCTGCCATGAATGTGTGGCAAATATCGGGCTGTGTAAACTTGAAAAAATCAGGCTGTTTTACACAATTTTTACACAGATTGAAGGAAAAAATAAGCCAAAATAAGCGAAAAAAAGCCGAGAAACGGAAAAATGCAGTAGAAAGTAAAAAGTGCGGGAAACCGCGTAAAATCAAGAAAAAATCGACATAATCCGAATTAAGCAAGGAGTTAAAAATACATGATTAAGGTACTCTTTATCTGCCACGGCAATATCTGCCGCAGCCCCATGGCCGAGTTCATTATGAAAGATTTAGTACAGAAAGCCGGGCTCAGTGATCAATTTGAAATTGCATCAGCCGCTACCAGCTCCGAAGAAATATGGAATGGGATAGGTAATCCTGTTTATCCCCCTGCCAGAGAGGAGCTGGCGCGTCACGGCATCCGATGTGAGGGCAAGCGGGCTGTGCAGTTGACGAGAGCAGACTATGATAAATATGATTATCTCATCGGCATGGAGGCGCAGAATATCAGAGATATCGAGCGGATCACGGGGCATAAAGGCGGCAAGATTCATATGTTGCTTTCTTTTGCCGGAAGTAATGCGGGAATCAGAGATCCCTGGTATTCCGGGCAGTTTGATGAAACTTATCGCGATGTAAAGAGAGGCTGCGAGGCATTACTGGCGTATTTGTTGGAGAAAAGAGAAGTATTTGGCAGGATAGAATGACCTGAGGAGTTACAGAAATAGAGAAATGGTATCAAGGTAAAAGCCTGTGTGGATAAGGGTTCACGCAGGCTTTTCTTCTTATCAGAGCTTTTTCTTATTCCATATCAATATACTACCCACAAAGCAAATCACACAGAGCAGGGCTGTTACAATCATAGCAACAGTATACTGATCGGCAGAATTAGCACCGTAAATCAGTGCATTGCTGCCCAGTAACTTGGCCGGTGTGTATTTTTCTGCTTTTGGCAACAGTCCTATCAGATATGCTGCAAGGACAACTGCGCCGGTTCCTATGAGCACGCCGGTGTTGGAGTTTGCGATGGCAGAGAAAAATACCACAAGCAGAATGGTCCACAAGCCAAATAGCCACCAACAGGTCACTGCAAAGGAAAGATTTTTCGCAATATTATTGTCCCAGAAGTAAGCATTATATCCGTAAGTAATCCCAAAGCAAAGTAAATAGCAGGCAGACCAGAGGAGCATCAGGACGGTGGTCTTAGCGATCACGACTTTGCTGCGGTGGAGTCCTTTGGTCAGGGCAAGCACCAAAGTCCCTGACTGATATTCTTTGGTAAAAATATTACTTTCCATCAGGAGAAAGACAATGAGTGCCATGGGGATGTTTTTGAAAAACTGTACCCAAGAGGTCAGGGCGTTCACGGTGACACTGGTGACAATCATGCCGCTTTCGGCAAGGGAATCAGCCAGAATCTCGAAAAGCCACGGGGTCAGCTTGGCGATGGCAGGGTTCATAATGCCAAACAGAATGAATAAAATGCCCAGGAACAGTAGGTGACCTAAGCGTAGCTGGCCGGTCCATTCTTTTTTGATAAAAGCCAGTAGGGATCTCATTTTGCTGCTACCTCCATAAACAAAGATTCTAACGTTGGCTCTAAGCGTTGGAGCTTTAGGATTGGGATTTGATGATCGGCCAACAGGCGAAGTAGGTCGTGTAACTCAATGTCGGTTTTGCGAAACGTTAGTTGGTTGGTTAGAGTCGCGAAAGAGTCTCCGGTTTCTGATATGTTGTCGGCAGCTAAGATGTTTCCGGTTGCCAGGCTGTTGTGGGGTGCTGAAGTGTCACCGGTTGTTGTTTGGCGAAACGCAGCGATGCATTGCAGGACTTTGTGCAGATCTGCCTCGTTTTCCGTTTCCAAAAGGTATTCTTCCCTGCGGTATTGTGATTTGATCTGGGAAAGGGGTCCCTTCATGGTGATCATACCGTCTTTTAAGAAGGCCACGTCCGTGCAGATGCGCTCCACGTCCGACAGGATGTGGGTGGAGAAAAGGACGGTGGTCTGTTCTTTTACTGCCAGCAGAATATCCAGGATTTCTTTGCGGCCTATCGGGTCTAGTGCAGAGGTGGGCTCGTCGCAGATCAAAAGTTTTGGCTTATTTAGCAGGGCCTGGGCGATTCCCAGGCGTTGTTTCATTCCCCGGGAGAAGTCTTTGATGCGATGAGTCTCGTCCTGTAACCCCACAAGTGTCAAAAGTTCTTGGCTGCGGGATTTGATCTCTGATTTTTTCATACCGCAGATCTCACCGCAGAAGGTCAGGTATTCGGCTGCGGTCATAAAGGTATAAAATTCCGGAACATCGGGAAGATAACCGATGTGGCGGTTGGTGGCGGTCTGGCCGTAAGATACTTTTTCACCGGCAACCATGATTTCACCGGCGTCAGCCTGCAGCAGTCCCAGGATGATCTTCATGGTGGTGGTCTTGCCGGCTCCGTTTTGGCCGATGAAACCATAGATACTGTGTTCCGGGACAGAGAGAGTCAGGCCTTTTAACACTTGTTTATCACCGAAGCGTTTGTGTAGGTCGGTAATTTGCAGCATATCCATTTAGGCTTCCTCCTTACCAAGCAGGAAGTACAGGATGGGGCCGATAAAATTCATTCCCACGATGGTCACCACAAGCCAAAGAGCGCGCGTTCCTCTTTTGTAAGTCTTGTGAGTGAGAATGTGATACAGGGTGTAGAAAAACAAAGCAAATTCTGCGATCACAAGGGGGATCAAGAAGGGCAGAAATTCTCCGATCTCTTGAAAAGCCTCATTCAGGGTTGCATTCATTGTCAGGTTCCTCCTTTCGGTAAGTTTCTACGCAGAAGCCTTTGTATCCGCAACAGGTGCAGGTCAGCTTTCTGAGAGTAGGTGTGTGGGGGGCCCAGAAGGCTTCCCACATCTTGGGTTTGAATATCTCGTGGCATTGGGGGCAGATATAAGCTACACGCTTAAAATAGTAGCGTGATACCCACACACCATAAAGTATCGCCAGCAGGGTATAGATCACAAAAGGCCACCAGATGCCCTTGGTGATCCAGAGGATGATGGTCAGCCATTCTATAATCTCCAGAGGAATGGCTGTGAGGATAAGGGTCGTGTGGAGTTTTCTCATTTTCTTCTTATTTTCCATTGCATAAGCTATATCGCCGATAGATTCAACGGAGAAATTTTCGATGCTCTTTAATTCACGCTTGATGCCATCCAATAAATTTAGTTTAGATTGTAGTTCGGTCTGTTCTTTGAGAAGGGTCTGTTCCTGCTGGGCAAGAAGGACGCTTAGGACATTACCGGGATTGTCACCGGATAACAGTTCACTGATACTGTTAATGGGAAGTCCGGCATCTCTCAGGAAGCAGATGATCTTCATTCGTTTCAGATCCTGTTCCGAGTAGAGACGTCTGCCGCCTTCGGACAGTTCACTGGGAATGAGGATGTTTCTGGTATCGTAGTATTGGACGGTTCGCACGGATACACCGCAGAGCTTTGCGATTTCACCGGTTGTGTATAACTTTGAAGATTCGTTCAAAGCTGGCATAGCTTTCACCTCCTTACACCGTTATTCTACATCATAACGTTGCGTCATGAGCAATACCTTACGCGGGGGATTTTTGAAAAATTGTAACTGTTCAGCCGCACCCATTCGCAAAATCGCCCCTTCGGGGCTCTCCGCTGCTTCGCAGCTGCTTTTGCTCATAAGCGGGCGCTCCCTCAGAGACGATAGACGGATGAAAATTCGTGCGAGCACGATTTTCATCCGTCTATCGTCTCT
>JAZQGM010000057.1:0-10128 GCA_045540075.1 Acetatifactor sp.
TGGTTCCGGACAAAGCGTCCGGCATACCGTCAAATGCGCCTTAAGCTGGTCGTCTAAATAGATAAAAGAATATGTCTCCCAAAGCCCGGTTCCGGTGGGTCAAAGCCCCCGGATGGGGCTTATTAAAGTGCCTCTACTCATTGAACTGACGCTATCAGACGCTCAAAAAATCGGCAGAAAAGTACTTTGGGTAAACATATCCATTTTTATATTACAGTTTGCGGAAACTCAAGGAAAATTTATAAATGGGAGCCATACGACCCCCATTCACATTTATCATAAGTATTATATTACAACGCCCTTTTGCAACATCACATTAGCGTACAAAGCGCCTTCGCCTGTAGCGATGATTGCATAAGCTTTCTTAGCTTCTTCATAGAAGGCAAATCTCTCGATCTGTCCGATGGCAGCGCCGCCTCTCTCATCTGCTGCAGCCACCAGTTTCTCATATTCATTCCAGATCGGTGTCTCCACGGTATCTCCGGGCATTACCTGCATCAGACTTACAGGCTTCTCTACATAAGTGTCCAGAGGGAATACCTGAAGGATTGCTTCCAACACATCACAGGCACCATGACCATCCATACGGATCACGATAGCATCTTTTCCCATGGACTCTGCCGGGAAATTACCATCTGCGATAACCAATCTGTCACTATGTCCCATCTCGCAGAGCACCTTTAAAAGCTCCGGGGATAAAATCTTAGGAATTCCTTTTAACATAAAATATCCTCCATTCAAAACCCGGTGAGAGCCTTACGCGACTCTCACCGGCTATTTTCATTTGTAACTGTTCAGATCTTCGTTCTTCACAGTCACGTTAATGCACACAAGTGCTGCTTTCGCAGCACTTGGCGCAAAGCTTACTTGGGATTTTGTGCGGCTACACTATTTATTTATACAGAGGGCCATACGCTGCACAAGCGCGATAATCCTGGCCTTCCTTATCCATGCCGAATGCATTCCAAGCTGCAGGACGGAAGATCTGCTCTTCAGGTACATTGTGCATGCATACAGGAATTCTCAACATAGAGCACATGGTAATCAGGTCTGCACCGATATGACCGTAGCTGATGGCACCGTGGTTAGCACCCCAGTTGTTCATTACATCGTAAGCAGTCTTGAACGCACCTTCACCTGTACATCTGGGAGCAAACCAGGTACAAGGCCATGTAGGATTGGTTCTCTCCATCAGAGCATCGGATACTTCGTCAGGAAGCTGTACAGTCCATCCTTCTGCGATCTGCAGAACAGGACCCAGACCCTTCACCAGATTCAATCTGATCATGGTAACAGGCATCTCTGCACGGGTGGTAAAGTGGCTGGAGAATCCGCCGCCGCGGAAGTTGTCAAAGCCGGCTTCGCACCATACGGTTGCATCTGTCATCTTCTTAATATCTTCATCGGTAACTTCCCACCACTTCTTCATGATAGCGTTACCGTTCTCATCCTTACACTCACCGCATGCATCCAGACAGGCCGCACCGGAGTTCAGCAGATGGATGATACCACCGTTCTCTTTTGCCTTACCTTCCAGATCATAACCTGTCACACGCTTGGTAGCTTCCGGTGACCAGTATGTACGAACATCTGCAAAGATCTGTGCGCGATGGGTCAACAGTCTCATAAACAGCATACCTAAGCCGTTGAGAACATCATTCTCGGTAGCCAGAGTATAGGGCTCACGTGCGCCCTGATAGTCAAAGGAAGAACTTAACAGTGCTTCCGGATAGTCACAGTTAGGCCAATGATCGGTCCACTGTCTCTGTCCCTGGAAACCACCTACGATGGCATTGTGACCAACCATCTCTTCTTCGCATCCTTCGGGCAGATTCTTATTGCCTGCCATCAGATCCTTGATGATGCAGTACATCTTAACAGTGAACTTCCACTGCTCTTCCTTCTGCTCATCTGTAAAACGAACAAAGTCCGGGTTGTCATCACGGCCCATCTTGCAGTGCTCCTTGGTCCATGCAAGAGCCTTCTGATATTCTTCTTCGTTGTAAATGCCTTCTTCCATTCTGCGCAGAATCTCTACTTCATCCACAGACTCTACTCTCATGCCCAGATAAGACTCTACAAAATCCTGATCCATAATGGAACCGCCGATACCCATACACTGGGAACCGATCTGCAGATAAGACTTACCTCTCATAGTAGCAACTGCTACAGCTGCACGGCCGAATCTTAACAGCTTCTCCTTAACATCCTCAGGAATCTCAGTTACCTGATCACGATCCTGAACCTCATGTCCATAGATACCGAATGCAGGAAGCCCTTTTTGTGCATGAGAAGCCAGAACTGCTGCCAGATATACAGCACCCGGTCTCTCAGTACCGTTAAAGCCCCATACACCCTTAATAGTATTGGGATCCATATCCATGGTCTCAGAGCCATAGCACCAGCAAGGAGTTACAGACAGAGTAATGTCTACGCCTTCCTTCTTAAACTTGTCAGCACAAGCTGCTGCTTCCGGAACACGACCGATACTTGTATCAGCGATCACTACCTTCACAGGATCACCATTAGAATAATATAAATTCTCTTCAAATAATTTCTTAGCAGCCAATGCAAGCTCCATTGTCTGACCCTCCAGACTCTCACGAAGCTTCATCGGTCCACGACGACCGTCAATAATGGGACGGATACCGATTACAGGATAATCACCTACATATCTCTTCTCTGCCATAGCTACATCCTCACCTTTCTATATGTTTTAAAATTAAAAGCTTGTATCTTTATTTTACCATTGATTCCTCCTAAGGTCTTGTGATATAATCTCTAAAAATGGTAAATTAGTCACTTTTAAGGAGGAACTATGCATTCGTTGACCTTCCATGAACAAATACAACACGGCACATTAGAATTTCCGGTTGATTATCACTATCTGATCCCCGGCCACCCCCGCTACCACATGCCCTTTCACTGGCATAAGGAGTGGGAGATTATCCATGTGATCAAGGGAACCTTTATTGCCTATGCAGATGATGTGGAATATACCGCCCACAGTGGTGATTGCTTACTGATCAGAGACGGCATGCTCCACGGCGGCACACCGGAAGACTGCATATACGAATGCTTTCTGTTTGACCTCCACGGCCTGTACCGTAGCCTGGATATTGTCAAAAAGTATCTTCGCCCGTTTTACCGCCGCCAGATACTGCCGGACATCTACTATCCTGGCGATGAGACACCTGAAGTAAACGCCATCATCACCGAGCTGACAGAAAGTTTCCGCCAAACTTTTCATACTGCAGGTACAAGCAAGTCCGTACATAGAACCCAGGGCTCCGGCATTCTTTCCGGGCAGCCCTTGGAGTTGATCACTATCGGCAGCCTAAGCCGCCTGTTTGCTTTTATCCTGAATCACAAAGCTTACGTGCCCAGCCACGTGGACACCACAGACAATACCCGCAAGATTGACCTGGTCAAGTCTGTGCTGGAATATATCGAGACCCACTATGCGGCCCCTATTACACTGGAAGATTTGGCCAAAGAAGCCGGCATGAACCCTAAATACTTCTGCCGCTTCTTCCGCTCCATCACCCACCAGACACCTATGGGCTACGTGAATATGTACCGCATTGAGCGAGCCTCTCAGATGCTTTTAGAGACCACTACCCCCATTATCACCATCGGCATGGAATGCGGCTATAATGACAGTAGCAACTTTATCAAGGTATTTCGCAAATATAAGGGCATGACACCAAACCAGTACCGCAGACAATAATACCGTCAAGCAGATGAAAGGAAGTCAAAAATAATAGTATTTTGACAAATAATGTACATTTGTGCGATGTAAAATGCTTTTCATTTTTCGACAGGTATGTTAGAATTTACTTGTACATCGCAATAAAGGGGCAATACTCGACATGGAAGGGGAAAAACTTTGGAAATTTCAACCATAAAAGATCATGAATTAGAGAATTACATTACCGGTATCATGCTGGATATCGGTGTGCCTGCCCATTTGAAAGGATATCATTACATGCGTGATGCCATCCTGATCTGCGGCAGAGACATAGAAGCTGTGAGCAGCGTGACCAAGCTACTCTATCCTACCGTTGCCAAACACTTCAAAACCACCAATCAAAAAGTAGAGCGCGCCATTCGTAACGCCATAGAAGTCTCATGGACCCGCGGCAATACAGATACCTTTGAAGCCATGTTCGGCTACTCCATCAAATCCGGCAAAAGCAGACCCACCAACAGCGAATACATAGCACGGATCGCCGACAAAATCAGGCTGGACATTAAGGCTATGTAATGCGGATATCATTCAAAATACAAGTTATAAATAACAATCAAATCAAGCCCTGATCGTGATGCCGAAAAGCTGCCACTATCCTTCCCAAGATGTGGCGGCTTTTTAAAAAACCTTTCCATTGTATGGAAAATATGATACAATATTAGCAAAACGTAAATTCACGAAAGAGGGAAACGCTTTGGAACTTTCAAACATATCCGATAGTATATTATTACGTTATATTACAAATATCATGTCTCATCTCGGCGTGCCGGATCACTTGAAAGGCTATTACTACATCCGCACTGCCATCTTATTGTGCGTGCGAGACATAGCAGCCGCCTCCGATGCTTCCAGACTACTCTATCCAACCATTGCAAAACAATTCCGGACAACCGAGCCCAATGTAAAGAGAGATATGCGCAGTGCCATAGAAATCGCCTGGAACCACGGCAATACTGAGGCCATCGAGAAAATGTTCGGCTATTCTATCACTTTCGGCAGACCTAAACCGACCAACAGCGAATTTATAGCGCGGGTTGCGGATAAGATCAGATTGGATGTGAAGGGGTATATGATGTAAAGAGTGGTTCCCAAGCATTTTAGTACAACGAAGATTGGCGGGTTCGGTCGCATGACCGAACCCGCCAAAACCTTACTTCTCAGGCAATCCCCATTTTCTCTTCCTTAAACACTCTCTCATCCATCCACTTCACATCCCTGACAATGGGCTTAAAGTCCATCTGCTCCAGGATATCTTTCTCAAGATCTACACCGGGTGCGATTTCTTTCAGTACCATTCCCTCTTCTGTCAGTTCAAATACGGCTCTCTCGGTAATATACAGTACCGTCTGGCCTTTGCGCACTGCATATCTGCCGCTGAATGTAATCTGCTCCACCTGACTTAGGAACTTTTTTGCCGAGCCTTCCTGAAGAATCTTCAGACCATTTTCACTGATCTCTACCTTTAAGCCCCCGGCGGTGAAAGTACCGCAGAATACCACTTTCTTGGCATTCTGGGAGATATTGATGAAACCGCCGCAGCCGGCAATCTTGGTGCCGAATTTGCTGACGTTCACGTTGCCGTATGCATCGGTCTGTGCCAATCCTAAGAAGGTGAGATCCAGGCCGCCACCGTCATAAAAGTCAAACTGGCTGGGCTGTTCCAGGATGCAGTCCGGGTTGGTGGTGGCGCCGAAGTCTCCGCCGCCGGCAGGAAAACCGCCGTTAGTGCCTGCCTCTGTGGTCAGTGCAATGTCCTGGATTCCTTCCTCTGCTGCTACTGCTGCCACACCTTCCGGCATGCCGATTCCTAAGTTTACCACAGCACCGGCTGTCAACTCCATGGCCGCCCGGCGAACTACCACTTTACGGGCATCCAACTTCATGGGAGAAAGGGCCATCACCGGCACTCGCACTTCTCCAGAAAAGGCCGGGTTGTAGTGGGTGGCAAAGGTCTGCATATGGTTTTCCGGTTTGGATAGTACCAGAGCATCTACGTAAATGCCGGGAAGCTTGATCAGGCGAGTGTCCAGTGTCTTGTAGTCTACGATTTTCTCCACCTGCACAATGACATGACCGCCACTGTTTTTGGCAGCCTGAGCCATGGCAATCGCATCTGCAAGAGTGCCTTCCCGCTGGAAAGTGCAGTTGCCATTGGTATCTGCATATGTGGCACGGATCACTGCTACATGGATGGGGAATGCAGGGTAAAAGAGCTTTTCCTCACCGTTTAAGTGGATAACTTGAACGACATCCCCTTCTTCGGCTGCTTTTTCATTCAACTTACCGCCCTCTAAGCGGGGATCCACAAAAGTGTCCAATCCCACGTGGGTGATGACGCCGGGCTTGCCGGCAGCAATATCTCTGTACATGTGGGAGATGACGCCCTGAGGCAGATTATAAGCGGACACTCGATTCTCCAGTGCCAGCTTCTGTAATCTGGGCACCAGACCCCAATGGCCACCGATGATCTTGCCTACCAGACCGTCCTCACCCAGATGATTGAGCCCACGCTCCTTGCCGTCTCCCTGTCCGGCTGCATAGACCACTGTCAGATTTCTTGGAGATCCTTTCTCTAAGAAACTTTCTTGGATCGCCATGGATAGCTCCTCCGGATGGGCTGCGCCTACAAAACCGCCGAATGCTACGGTATCACCATCTTTTATGTAAGTTGCTACCGCTTCTGCTGCGCTGAGAATTTTTACCATGTTGTACCTCCGATCATATGACTGATAATGTTAGTATACAGAAATCAAACTATAATGTAAAATTAACTTTGATTATTCAACCATAACTATATTGCATAGTTTTAGAATATATGCTATACTTTTATAGATAAAAATTATCTATTATGAACGAAAGTATAACCCAAGTGCATAGTTGTTTTCTGTCCATTTATACATTTATGTACTATGCACAAGGAATTCATGAAAATTTATTTATTTTAATGAAGTGGTTCAGCCATGGTGTAGTAAATGCCAAAGGCAGAACTTAAAATTAGAGCAAAGGTGGGGTCATCTATATGGATATGCATCATTTAAGATATTTTGTTGCTGTTGCAGAGAGTAAAAACTTTACCAAAGCAGCAGAAAAATTGCAGGTTACACAACCGATGCTTACAAGAATTGTAAAGCAGATTGAAGAGGAACTTCATGTCAAATTGATCGACAGAACAAGTAAACATTTTTACTTAACCGATGCAGGGGAATTGTTTTATAAAGAAGCCAAAGAAGTGATTGCGCACTTTTCAGAGCTTTATCGCAATATTGATGATGTGAAAGCAGGGAATGCCGGCAATGTTCGTGTCAGCATCCCCGGGGTACTGTTGGACACTTATTTTCCCCGGCTTTTGCAAAGCTTTCATCAACTTTACCCAAATATCAAAATCAGTATTGTGGAAGAAGGCTCCAAGCTCACGTCAGCCTCTGTATTGGCAGGGAATTCCGACATCGGGCTTGTGATGCTGCCGGTTTCACACATGTCCCATTTTTGTGTGACCACGCTGGTGCAAGATGTGTGTCAGTTAGTAGTTCCAAAGAACCATCCTTTCGCCCAGTATCGGTACATACCGCTTCGCAAACTCCGGGATGAAGCTATCATTACTTTCAGTGATACCTCTACCTTACATGATCAGTTTATCAATCTCTGTGAAAAGGAAGGTTTCTCACCCAATATTGCCTACAAAAGCCTGATGCCTAACTTCACCTTTGATATGGTAAACTTGGGGCTCTGCATGGCTATTCTTCCCACGCCTATCATCCAGCGCTATCTGACCGATGATTTTGCGGTGTTGCCGCTGGAACCTACCATCAAATGGGACATTGCAGTCATTACGAAAAAAGATCAGTATCTGTCATTTGCTGCCAGAAAGCTGTTAAAGCATATCGAAGAATATTTTCAAAAAATAAGCGACCGAAATTAACTCTGGTCGCTTTTACTAACTTCTTTTATTTTGCTGCCGGGTATTCATTACACAGCAGACGATAAGGTGCTTCGTCCTCCTCAATCTCCGGGAATCTTCCCATCAAAGGATTGAACCTATTGTCAGTATTGTCGTCATTACACTGGCTCACCTCGCCCAACAGTACCGGGCCCGTACCCTCCTCTACCGAGAAATCATGATACAAAAACTGCTGTACATGGATGCTTTCTCCCGGAGTCAGGCGGATCTGTGTGCCGGCAGGCACTGTGTAAGTACGACCGTCAGTATGTACCGTAACATCGGACTCATAATCGATCTCCTCATTTTCCAGAGAATTGTATACACGGATCAACACATTGCCGCCGCCACGGTTGATGATGTCCTCTGTCTTAAACCAGTGGAAATGATTGGGTGCATACTGGCCTTCCTTCAGATACAGAAGCTTCTCTGCATATACTTTGGGGTAATTGTCTGCCATGGCACGATTACCGTTACGGATGGTGATTAGGGAGAAGCCCATTTTGTCAAAATCTCCCATGCCGTAGTCGGTGATATCCCAGCCCAGCATGCAGTCACGTACCTCGTCGTACTCGTGGCCGATGCTCTGCCACTGTTCTGGGGTAAAATGACAGAATGGAGGTAGATAGCAGTGATATTTTTCACACATTGACTCTAATTCTTTTAATGCTTTATTGATTTCTGAACGTTTCATAATCCACTTCCCTTCTTCTGAACTGATTATAGTATAATCCAGATTCTTTCTTTTTCACTTCTCTTGACATGATATTTTCATTGTGTTATTGTGATATTGGATGAGCTTAGAGGTGTAAAGTATGGATACCAAGTTATATGATGCTAAATTCTATGTCAATCAAAAAGCCGGGTGTTTATGTAGGTATGTGAGGAGTGATATTGAACCCTTTCAGCCTCATTACCACAACTATTATGAGCTTTTTCTGGTAGTAAAGGGAGAAGCCTGTCATATTGTCAATGGTAAAGAACAATTTTTAAACGAAGGGCATCTTTTGTTCATTCGTGATTTTGATGTGCATGAATATGTGAGTCGGGATGGTAACTACTTTGAGTTTATCAATCTGGCGTTCTCTAAAGAAACCTTTCAGGAGATGCTTTCCTTTCTGGGACCGGGATTTCGGCAGGATGTCCTGCTGTCAGCCCAGTTCCCACCGGCAGTGAGCCTGTCTCCCGGCACGAAAGAGCAGTTGACTTACGCCTTCATAGAGTTGCATCAGAATTCTGACAAGGACTATGTGCGCTTTAAGGCCAGGTCTCTGTTGGTGACCATATTTTGCCAATACTTCTTTTCCTACTCCGCTGAGACCGACCACATTCCCTCCTGGCTGCAGATAACTTATGAGCAAATGCGCCTGCCTCAGAACTTTATAGCCGGAGCTTCTAGAATGTATGAGCTTTCCGAACGAAGCCGGGAGCACCTGACACGTTGCCTGAAACAGTATTATAATACCACCCCTACGGAACTGGTGACGGAGCTGAGACTGGAACATGCTGCTAATCTGCTGTTGGTCAGCAATTTGCATGTGACTGATATCTGCTACGACTGTGGTTTTGGGAACTTGTCGTGGTTTTATAAGATTTTTGCTAAGAAATTTGGGGTTACACCTGTGGAATATCGCAGGCGATACAAGGAACAATGAATTTCACATTGATATCAGTTCATTTCCCCGAATATCATCCCTTATTCCCTTAAATACCGCCTGTCGTAGCGCATCCTTGGTATTGGGCATATATTTTATTAGGTACAGCAGCTATTTCATCTGCATAAAACAAGGTCTTGACAATCATGCCATCTTTCATAGGATACAGCACCAGAAACTTTATTCGCTACTACCATATTATTCACCTCTCTAGGGAATAATATTGGCAGGGAAAGTAGCTTTCATGCATTTGGAGTTTGTAAGACAACAAAAAACCTCAGAAATTCTGAGGTTATGTAAGAGGCGTCTGCCGGATTTGAACCGGCGATAAGGGTGTTGCAGACCCGTGCCTTACCACTTGGCTAAGACGCCAAATTAAATTAAAAAGTGACTCCAACGGGAATCGAACCCGTGTTACCGCCGTGAAAGGGCGATGTCTTAACCGCTTGACCATGGAGCCATAACTCCCCCTGTTGGACTTGAACCAACGACGCCCTGATTAACAGTCAGGTGCTCTACCGACTGAGCTAAGGAGGAATATACTTTAGTATATGTTGAAGGTACATTGTTTATACCTTCAAAACCGAACATTGAATTCTCTTAAATTCACAAGTCATCTTTCCAGCCTTCAGGATAAGCCCTCGACCGATTAGTAAATATCAGCTGAACACATTGCTGTGCTTACACCTTATTCCTATCTACCTCGTCGTCTTCAAGGGGTCTTAGACATACGTCTGGATATCTCATCTTGAGGGGGGCTTCACGCTTAGATGCCTTCAGCGTTT
>JAZQGM010000058.1:0-51116 GCA_045540075.1 Acetatifactor sp.
CGCTTGGCCTTCCGACTTGGCTCAAGCTTGGTCATACCCATAACGAGCTGACAACTCTCCACCTGACCGGGAAGAATGTACTTACAGATGACTCTGTGGTTGGCATCCTCCAGACAACCAAGCTCTACCTTGTTCTCATCCTTCACGATAACAACCCCTTCTTCAGGAGTTCCTTCCGGCTTGATAAGGACTGTAGGACATGTCCTATGGGCTGGTGCGGAGTTCAGATAAAATTTCGCCGGATTCTGTGCATCAACGCTGGCAAATACGATATCTTTGGATCCCATACCTATGTACATAGCCTCTTTAAAGCCTACCTGATAGCTTCGTCCGTCTACGGTAATGGTTCCTGCGCCGCCGATGTTGATCACACCCAGCTCTCTTCTCTGGCAGAAATACGCGGCACGAAGCTCATCCCCTGCGGTCAGGGCAATGGGTTCTACCGGTACTGCTGCACCTGTAATGATTCTGTCGATGTGACTGTATACCAGCTTGATCTGTCCGGGAACGAAGAGATCCTGAATCAGGAATTCTTCCCGCAGACGATCTGTGGTGTAGTGCTTCACATCTCTTGGTGATACTGCTGTTCTCAGTTCCATGTTACGCCTCTCTTTCTGCAAATATAAATTTGCGATTAGCCTCCATGAAAGCACTTACATCATTATAACACAATAATGTAAATTATTCAAAGAGTTCTTTTATAATATCATTATAAAAAAAAAAATTCGCCAAGTCTTTTCAAATAGTGATGTAAACCTTGCAAATTTTGAACACTTCGATTATAATATGCGTAAGCGGAATTTGCCCTCTGCCCACCACCCACTGCATAAATTTAGAAAGGCAAACTATTTATGAATGAATTAAATTCCTGTCAGCAGGCTATTGAGAATTGCTTGAGCAGCCGCACATTTTCCATTGCACATTTGTACAAAGAAGAGAAAGCCATGGATATGCATATTCATGATTGCTATGAGTTGTATTATTCTATATCAGGCGGCAAACAGTTTTTGATCGACAATAAATTTTACACCATTGCTCCCGGCGATCTGTTCATCATCAATCAGTATGAAAGCCACAAGCTGACCCAGATTGATACCGGTATTCATGAAAGAATTGTGGTGAATGTACATCCAAATTTCGCGAAAGTACTTTCAACCACCGACACAGATCTTGACCATTGTTTTACCAACCGATCTCCACGCTTTCAGCATAAGGTGTCTCTCAATAAAGAGCAACAGCAGAGGTTTCTTTATTACATTGATAAGATCACCTCTGCCAATGGTTATGCCCATGATATTGTGGAACAGGCTGCCTTTATGGAGTTGTTAGTTTTGATCAATACCATTTCACTAGAACTGTGCAAAGCCACAGTTATCGGCCAAACTAAGATCACATCCACCACTGACAACAATGGTTCTCCTTACAAATATAATCATCAGGTGGACGACATTCTGGCATACATCAACCAGAACATTGCCCACCCTATTACCATTGAGCAGTTAGCCGCACACTTCTACTTAAGTGAATCTTACATTTGCAGGATTTTCAAATCTGCCACTGGTACTACCATCAATAAGTACATAACTGCCAGACGCATCAGCATTGCTAAGGCACTGTTGAATGAAGGCATGGGTGTGTCCGAAGCTTACGAGCGCAGTGGGTTTTCAGATTACAGTAACTTTTTTAAATCTTTTACCAAGGCTGTGGGCGTTTCCCCCAAAAAATATGCAAACCTGACCATCAGCTAAATGCAACAGACAGGCACGTTACCGTGCCTGCCCTATTTTGCAATTCGTTTATGCCACGCTCTTCTTTCGCATACGTCTGCCCCACACCAAGATGAACACAAAGACTGCGATACTGATCACGCTGACCATGATTCCCAGGTTCTGTCCATAGGGCACATAATGCAATTCAATAGTATGGTGACCTGCCTTAAGGTCCAGCGCCATAAGGGTTCCACCAAACAAAGAGGCTTCTGTCTCTACACCATCCACCTTCACAGTCCAGCCCTTTTCATAAGGCACTGACAGGATCAACCTGCCACCCTCTGCCAATACAATCTCGCCGTTTATATGGGTACTGTCGTAAGATACATTGGTCATACTTTCTTTGGAAAGGATATCAATGGCTTCTCTCAGAACCCCTTCGTCCATCTTATAAATATCAGCCTTGATCTTCTGACTTTCGTCCTCATCATCGCCATTTGCCAGCTTACCACCGGTACCCTCTTTCAAGAAACCCAGATGCATGATCCTGGAATTCTTCAGATCGTTGTAGGAACGTGTTACTCCTGCTGCCGTAAAATCAACCTCTCTAGTTCCGGAAGCGGTAAGGATACCATAGTAGTAGGCATCTTCACCGGCAGTAAAGCGAACATCATCCTCATCCTGTTTAGAATCCACCTTGGTAAACAAAGTACCCTTTACCCCCAGGTTCTTCACCAGTTGATTCTGCAGACGCAGTCCATTGCTGCCACTTGGCAGTTCAAAGCCTTCCGGCGCCACATAACCAAAAGGAAGTGCCACTTTGGCTTCATAGAGACTGATCTCGCCGCTGTCTCCCAGATGTTCATATAAGGAGCCCTCTTCTCTGGCATTTTTCCCATACATGAAGCGCACATTTAAAAGAGCTGATGTCAGGAACGTTGCTCCATCATAACCATAATACACTTTACTATAAAGCATTCCCAAGGTCTTATACATATCCATCACGTAAGAATTCAGTGTAGAAGAAAAGACGGATGCAGTGGGATAACCTGCTAAAGTACCATCATTCTTGGTCTTACGTGAAAACTTCTCCATACGGAAGAATGGCTCTTCGTCCTTAAGTGCCTTTTCCTTTGCTACCTCATGCAGATTCTGGTAATCTGCCAGCTCATCCAGATATGCTGACCGACTGACGGTACCCACGCTGGTATTATACATATTGATACTGCTCTCTGCCACCACGATAACCAATGTAGCTAAAGCTAAAATCATTTTAATAGAACGTTTTTCTCTGGTTCTGTATAAATAAAGCAATATAGCATAAGCCGTCACAAACCCCAGATTCAAAAATTCCACCCAGGTCTCAAAGTGATCCGTCTCCACAAACTTTTCCACAAACAACAGAAATGCCGCCGCCACCAGATAGCAGTTTACGATCTGCTTTGCATCCTCTTTCCGCAGATTCCTATAAGCTTCATACCCCATCACCAACACCAGGAAAATGTAGATAAAGGACTGTCTGCCCGGCAAAGAATCCGGATAATTCAATCCATGCCAGATAAAGTCCAATATATTGGTAGAAAAGCCTAGCAGGAATACCCCCACAAGGGCCAACAGACCAAATCTCCTGCGAGCCGGGATTCCTTTGTTTGTGGCAAACATAGGAACCAGCATAAAAGTTGCCACACCACTATAGATATTGGGCCAGTGATCCAGTCCTCTCTCTGTGCCGATGCACATACAATGTCTCATAAGCACATCCAATATGGGAAAATAAGATTCCAATTTATTAGGAAAATCCATATCCCCAAAATCTGTCTCCAGAATAGCAAATACCTCAGGAATCAAAAGTACTGATGCCATCCCTCCTGCCAACAGAGAATACACCGCAAAGTCCCGTATCGCCTTTAAGGAACACTTCTCCCACAAAAACAGTACTGCAAAATACAATACCAAAAAGATACAGATCATGATAGAAATATAAAAGTTGGTAAAAATACAAAGCCCCAGAGTAATACAGTAAAGTTTACACTTCCCTTCCTTTACCAGCTGTTCCAGCCCCAACAGAAGCAATGGTAATATCACCACGCAATCCAGCCACATAATATTCCAGTTATATGCCGTCATAAAACCTGACATAGCGTAGAAGCAGGAAAAGAACAACACACCCACATCCTGTTTCTCTCCAAAATGCTTTCTTAGATAAATGCAAGAGGTGAGTCCGCACAGACCGATCTTCACTATCACCAGATAGCTCATAAACTCCATCAAATACTTTCCCGGTACGAGAAAAGCAAGCCAATGCAGCGGACTTGCCAAATAATAACCATACAAAGCCAGGAAATTGGAGCCTATCCCCACATTGTAGGAATAAGCCAATCCTTCCCCGGCTTTGATTTTTCTCATAAACTCACTGAAAAAGGGCATGTATTGATGATACATGTCCGAAACCAGGAAGCTCCTTCCTCCGAAAGGATAAATCCCCTTTAATATAAAAATCACAAGCATGATCAAAAAAGGGACTACAAAGGACAGGAGCAAGATCCACTTCCCCCATCCTTCCGGTGTCTTCAATACCGACAACCTTTTCTTCTTCCCTTTACCCTCACGCTTTTTCCCCACAATACTTGTAACACCCATATCTTCCTCCACTACTTCTCCAGGTCGAACATCAAATAATACTGCATGGTCTGATATTGCAATACTCTTTTCTCATCCTTCTTCTGCTCTTCTGTGTAAAGTTGTCCCTGTGCATCCCGCATCTGATTCGCTGTTATCACCGGATACTGCTCTCTGATCCCTTTCAAAAAGTTCTGATATTTCGGCAAAGGCAAACCACATCTCTCCAACACGTCGATAGCCAGATAATTGGTGCTGGTCTCCTGCTTGTAAGCCGCCAAACCTTGCGGCAAATCAAAATTACTCCACAACACATAAGGTACTTTATATTTTAACAGATTTTCTTCCAAAGATAAAGAGTCAGTTTTCATTCCATTGCTGCGAAGAATGGGATTACTCACATAAGTAGTGGGCTGATGATCCCCGAAGAACAAAATTACTGTCTCTTCTTCCTGTTCTTCAAAATAAGTAACCAGTTTTTCAAAGGCCTCATCTGTCTTTTTCATCAGGGACAGATACTGATTCAATACTTTGGACTGGATGCCTTTCGCTTCAATTTCCGGTTTAAAATTAACAAAGGTCTCATCATAACCACTGTGATTCTGCATGGTCACATTAAAGACAAACAAAGGTTGTCCTTCTTCCTTCTCTTCATACAGCTCTATGATCCTATCAAAGCAGGCTTCATCAGAAATATACTTTCGGATCTTCCTAGCCCCTTTCATATCATCCTTGGATAAAAAGCGGTCAAATCCTATCAGTGGATATACTCTGTCTCTCTCCCAACCATCTGCGTAGTACGGATGAATCGCTACCGTAGAATACCCAAGTGACTTCAGATATGCCGGAAGGCTGACACCCTCACTCTTTACATACTGCTGATAAGCCACACTTCCCTGGGGCAAAAATGCCATACTATGCCCTGTCAAAAACTCAAACTCCGTATTGGCAGTATTCCCACCCAGCACCGATACATTCAACCACCCGCTTGATACCTCCGCATCATGTGACAGACTTCGGATAAAAGGCATATAATCCTCATTGGTCTCAAATTCACCAAGCACCGACAGGTCAGAAAAAGCCTCGTCCATGATCACGATGATATTGGGTCTGTCCAACCCCCCGGATCCTTAAGAGCCGCTGTCAGCTCGTCGGTGCCAAAGCTTTGATACACTTCCCCGGCCGGTTCTTTTGCATATTCCTTAGGCTTATCCACATGCAGATACTCCAATTCCATGATAAAAGCCACCACATTGCCGTCACGCTTATTCATGACCGCAGGAGTAAAGAGCTTGTCATACAATTGAAATTTAGCCACAAAACTGTCGTCCTGGATCGTCTTTACATACCCATACAAAAGTACTGCCGGCAGCACAATCATCAATATCCTGACAGCCAGACGCTTGCCTGTCTCCCGCACTGCACCCCGATACCGCACCCTGCTCTCCAAAAACAACAAAATCAGAAAGCCTGCCAGCACAAGCAGTGTATCCTTCTTAGGCGTATAATCAAAATTGTCTGCCACACTGGCTGCTGTGGACAAAGAATAAATATCCCATGGCATGATGGGTGCTGACCGAAACTTCAACACATAATAATTGGCCAGACCTATCACCATAAATGCACTACTTTGAACCATCAGCGCCGTCCGAATCCTTCCAAAAATGCCTGTACATAAAATAGCAGTCAGTTCATAAAATATCACATTCAGGATCTGCACCTGAGGTCTCATGTCAACAAAGGGATTATGGGTATATAGATCAAATAAATAAAAAGTAGCCACCGGGCATGTTATTAGTGCAAGGGTTGCCCTAACTGCCGCCACCTTCTCCTTATCTGTCACTAACGCCCGCACTTTCAGACCGGCGGCTGCAAGTGCCGCAAAAACTGCTTGAATAGGCCAACGTTTTTTTACATTCATATCGTTACTCAAATGATACTTCCTCCTTTCAACAGGAACTATTTTATTACACAATGCACAAAAATGCAAGTTCTATTTGCCGGTGTCAAAGCATAACATAATATAACGTTCTTTTCAGGGGATTACTATGAAAATTGCAATCATAGGCCAAAAAAAAGATACCCTCCGATACGAAAAGTATCTTTCTGCAATTCCTTCTCATGCTTTTACCACTTTATCCCTGGGAGATATCACCAGCTGCAATGGTGTGCTTTTGCCGGGGGGCGGCGATATCACACCTGCTTTTTTCGGAGAACACAATAAAGGCTCCCGTAATATTGACACCGAGCTGGATATCATACAGCTCCAGGCTGCCGATTACTGCATCCGCCACAAACTCCCCCTTCTGGGCATCTGTAAAGGTATGCAGGTGATCAATGTAGCCTTTGGGGGCACCATCATTCAAGATCTGCCCACCGCCCATCTGCACAAATACATGGAAAGAGACCAATATCACACAACAGACATTGCCCCGGATTCTTTTCTCAGTAAGCTTTATGGACCCAAAATGACTGTCAACAGTGCACATCACCAGGGTATTGGAACCATAGGCAAAAACTTACGCCCCATTCAATGGTGCCCTGAGGATCAATGCATCGAGGCTATTGTCCATGAAAAGCTTCCCATCATTGGTCTGCAATGGCATCCGGAGCGTCTTAACAGGGATTTCGCAGGAACCGACGGTACACCCTTTCTTTTCTATTTTGCTTCTTTCATCGAAGCTTTCTCTTAAGAATTTTATCCTTCACAATTTCAAACAAAGACTTGATAATTTCTTTCAACATCTTGGCGGTCTCTTCATCCACTTCTTTCAGAGCATTGACAATGCCGGTCATGCTCTTTCTCCAATCCGCTGTAAAATCAATGAGATTATCTGCTTTTGAAGCACTGACCACCTGATATAACGTATCCACAAAAATTTGCAGTCTGACTGCATCCAATGATAAGATCCACTCATTGATGGTCTCGTTCATGCGTAGAGTGCCTTCATAAATATCATCTGCTTCCACAAAATGTCCATCCTTTACCAGCCATGTATAGGGATTATGCTGTGCCATTCCAAAGGTCTTGCTCTCCACAGTTTTATAACGAATATCCTTCTCAAACAACATCCCAACCAGCGATGATTTAGGCAGGATCTTCACAATCCTTTCCTCCACCGCTTGGAAATCCCCACCTGAGAGCACCTCCGGCCGAAAGCCCGGGCCATCCATACTATAGACCTTAATAATACGTGCCCTAATCTGCTCTGAACACTTCATAGCTGCATAGACAGCCAGATTGCCCCCTTTGGAATGCCCACCCACATAAAAGCGATTTCGTAGCTTTCCCGTGACCATATTCAGATACTTCAGGCTATAGGACTGCCCCGGAATCGGATTTAGAAATGCCATGTTAAAGTCTTCCTTCCAACCTACGATGGATTCGTCCGTCCCTCTGTATGCAATATACAAGGTTCCATCCTCAAGCAAGTACGTAACTGCTGAAAACTGTGTCTCCCATTCTTTCTCTATGATATTAATATAACAGTTCAACTTAAGCTTCCCATACCTCTTACTCTGAAGCATGGCCTCAAACAAGGCTCTGTTATCCTTTTCATATCGCTCGTCAGCATACAAGTTCTCATAATCTGCATGACCATATATCTCTTCCAGTGTGACAGATGCTCTGTTCTCCCTAAGTTCAGGCACCATGCCGTCAAACTTCAGATAAGCCAGCTGACACAATACCAGGCTGTCTACATCATTCATGGGAAATGCTTCCCAAGTCCTGCTGCCACATTCTTTCACATAATCAATGATCGTCCCTGCCATTTACTCACCTTCCTATAACAAGTTTACCACAATCATGAAGCCAAAAACATTAAAATCCAATGAATTTTTTCTTAAAATGATTTTTTCTTAAAGTTGCTTTTTTCGAGCAAAAGAGGTATAATCTTCTATAGGGTACTGTCCCTGAGAAGGAGGATTTTGATGGGAAACATACGAATTGTTGCAGATTCCACCTGTGATTTATCTGCCGAATTAAAAGAACAATATCATATTATTACGATTCCTCTGTGTATCGTCATGGAGGATCAAAGCCACTATGATGGGGAAGATATTACGCCCGACCAGATCTATCTGTGGTCAGATGCTAACCGGCTCACTCCCAAGACCGCCGCGATTCCCTATGAAAAAGCCCAGGCTGTTTTAGAGCCTATGATGAAGAATGGCGATGACATTTTATTCTTCGGCATTTCTGAGCAGATGAGCACTACCTGCAATGTAGTACGACTGCTTGCCAGTGACCAGGATTATGACAAATTACATATTATCGATTCCATGAATCTGTCTACCGGAATCGCCCTACAGATATTATATGCTGCCAAACTGATTGAGGAAGGCTTGTCTGTGGAAGAGATCGTTGAGCGTGTAGAGAATCGTCGGTGCAAGGTACGTGCAAGCTTTGTGGTGGAGACCCTTACCTATCTGGCCAGAGGTGGCAGATGCAAACCGGTGACAGCACTGTTAGGCAATACCCTGAAGCTAAAGCCTCAGATCATCGTAGAACGGGGTGCCATGGCGGTTTCCAGAAAATATCGTGGCAAACAAGCTTCCGTCATCATGAAATATGCCAAGGATCTGGAGCCTGCGCTTCTACACGCAGACCCTGCCTGTGTATTCATCACCCATTCCGGCTGCGAGGAAGAAGTACTTGAAGAAGTACACAAGTATCTGGAAAACCTGTGCCATTTTGATCATATTTATATCACCAGAGCCGGTGGCGTCATTTCCAGCCACTGCGGTCCGGGCACATTGGGAATTCTTTTTTATGCGGATTAAATACAACCGGACGCTTTATCATCCGGAATAACACAATCCCCTTTGGAATCACACCATTAACCATGGATTCCGAAGGGGATTACTTTATTACGCCAAATTACATCAGATTACATCAGATTACGTCAGATCCACCTCTCGCACAAAAACGCCTGCGTTCTTGGCCACACCAAAACGCTTCACAAACATATGACACTTACACAGAAACAGATAGTAGATATTCAGTCCGCATCCGTTTAATGTCTCAAAATTTCCCTGACCTTTGGAAATGATCACATCGGCTGCAAGAATGGCCTGCTTCGTCGCTTCATTGACACAGGAAAGCTCCGTACCAGCAATATCTGTACCATTCTCCAGAATCTCTGCCACGTTATCAAGCCCGGTCTCTTTTGCATCCTCTATGGTCACATCATTCAAAACTTCTTTGCCTCTGACTACTGCCGTGATCTTAAGCTGTGGATAAGCCTCCTTGATGCATTGAATCGCCAGCTTATCCAACACTACTTCTCCACAGTTATCCACCAGATACACCAGATGTTTCGCTTGGGCAAGCTCCCGGGTGAATTGTTCATACACTTTTTCATCCACCAGATTTTCTTCCGCAGCATAAATCATCTCTTCCAGCACTTTGATATCCACATCCTTCATGGCACCGAAATCAATGTAATTACCAATTCTCGCATAAGTCAAGGCATTACGCAAAGGCTCTCTGCTGCTCCTAATTCTGTCTGCGATTCCCTGCTCCACAGAGAGCATCAGCTGATTAAAACTGTGCTTGATCCGGGCAAAATCTTCTGCCTTACCAAAATAAGCTTCATACACCTTCTGAATCCTTGCCACCAGTCCCGGTGCTGACACATTGTCATCACTTTCACCGATCAGACGCAGCACTTCCTTCAGATACCTTGCCTTTTTCTCTGTATCTTCAAATTGCTGTATTCTCTCCTCCTGCCGCTCTATCAGGCAGCGGATACATGGTGCACTTATCTTCATATCTGCTCCTATCTGCTCCTATTCCATCCTACTTCTATACCTATTGTGGATCAAGTACTACAATTTTCTCAATCACCGGGCGATTCTCCACAGGTACCACACCATTATAATCCTGACCGGTAGTGTTCTCACAGATATCATCCACAATATTCATTCCCTCCGTCACACGACCAAAGGCTGCATAATCTCCATCCAGTCCAAGAGAATCCTGATGCATGATAAAAAACTGTGAACTGGCACTGTTCATCTCCTTGGAACGGGCCATGGAAATTGTTCCTCTGGTATGGGAAATGGGATTCTCCACGCCATTACTCTTAAATTCACCCTTAATCTTCTCCTCAGCGCCTCCTGTACCATTCCCCTTAGGATCTCCGCCCTGCATCATAAATCCATTGATAATACGGTGGAAGGTAAGGCCGTCATAAAAACCTTCTTCAGCAAGCTTCACAAAATTGGTCACTGTAATAGGTGCACTGTCTGCGTCCAGTTCCACAGCGATGACCCCTTTGTCCTTAATATGAATCTCTACATTGTGCTTTCCGTTCAAAAGCTCTCCTTCTGCTGTTGTGGCATTCCCCTGATTCTTTCCGCAAGCCACAAAAATAAAAGCAAGTAGTAAAACTACCGGCAGCAACATTTTCTTCTTCATATACTTCTCCTCCTAACGTTACGGGTCTCCCGCAACATGTTAATGCTACACCAGAATGCAAAAAATGTCAATGGCTCTTGACAAACCTTTTTTATTGTGACAGTATATTTTGTGGCTGAACGGTTACAACAAACTTAATTTTTTTTCATAAAACACTACCATTTCTCGAAGTTTTGTATTATAATAGAAATGTGGGCCTTTTGATTACTTTCATCAAGTGAAGTATCACTGTGCAATCAGGCACAGGCCTCGTTATTCCCAAGAGAAAGGAATCTGATATAAATGGAAAGAAAAGTAGGAACCGTATCCAGAGGTATCCGTTGCCCGATCATCCGGGAAGGTGATAATCTGGCTGATATCGTAGTAACAAGTGTATTGGAAGCAGCTGAGAGCGAAGGCTTTGAACTTCGCGACCGCGATGTGGTTGCCTGTACCGAGTCCATCGTAGCCCGGGCACAGGGTAATTACGCAAGCGTTGCTGCCATTGCTGAAGATGTAAAGAATAAGTTGGGCGGAGAGACCATCGGGGTGATTTTCCCCATCCTCTCCCGTAACCGTTTTGCCATCTGCTTAAGAGGCATTGCAAAGGGTGCGAAGAAGGTGGTTCTCATGCTCTCCTACCCCAGCGATGAAGTAGGAAATGAGCTGGTAAGCCTTGACAAGCTGGACGAAGCAGGGGTGAATCCTTACTCCGATGTGCTCACTCTGAAAAAATACCGTGAGCTGTTTGGCGAGAACAAGCATCCTTTCACCGGTGTGGATTACGTAGATTACTATGGTAATCTGATCCAGGAAATGGGAGCAGAGGTGGAGATCATCTTTGCCAATAATCCAAAGGCGATTTTAAATTATACGAAGAATGTACTGACCTGTGATATTCACACCCGTCAGCGCACCAAGCGCATCCTGCTTGCTAATGGTGCAGAGCGTGTATGCGGTCTAGACGATATCCTGACTTCTTCTATAGATGGCAATGGTTACAATGAGAAGTATGGTCTCCTTGGTTCTAATAAGTCCACCGAGAGCACGGTAAAGTTGTTCCCCAGAGACTGTCAGCCCTTGGTTGATGAGATTCAGGCAAGCCTTCTTGCAAAGACCGGTAAGCATATTGAAGTCATGGTCTACGGTGACGGTGCATTCCGTGATCCTGTAGGTAAGATCTGGGAGCTGGCTGACCCTGTAGTGTCTCCCGCTTACACTCCCGGTCTTGAGGGTACTCCCAATGAGCTGAAGCTGAAATATCTGGCAGACAATGATTTTGCAGAACTGTCAGGAGAAGCACTGAAAAAGGCTATTGAGGAGAAGATCAAGGATAAGGACGATAATCTGGTAGGCAATATGGCAAGCCAGGGAACTACCCCCAGACGTCTTACTGACCTGATTGGATCTCTGTGTGACCTGACCTCCGGTTCCGGAGATAAGGGTACACCTGTCATTTTGGTACAGGGATATTTTGATAATTACACCAACTGATACACAGTATGATCTTCGGGTGTATCAAGAACATCTCTAAATGAAGAAAGAAACCGCTGCCGGGCTGATTATTCCATCCTGACAGCGGTTTTATATTCTCTCAAGGTGCCGATCATCCTTTTTTCTCTATCAGGCACACCATTTCCACATGTTTTAAGTCCGTATAAGGGAACATATCCACAGGAACTGCTTTCTTCACCTGATATCCCTTTTTCTTCAAATATCCCAGATCACGCACCAAAGTCTCCGGATTACAAGAAATATAGACGATTCTCTTGGGTGCAATCTGCACTACACTGCTAAGAAATGCTTCGTCACTGCCGGCTCTTGGAGGATCCATCAGTACTACATCCACCTTTGCCCCTGCAGAAGCCATGTCCACCAGGAATTTGCCCGCATCATTCTGGTAAAACTGAATGTTTTTTACGCCGTTATATTTGGCATTGATCCTGGCATCCTTCACCGCATCCTTATTCAGTTCCACACCGATGACCTTACCTGCCTTGTCACTGGCGATCAAGCCGATGGTACCTGTGCCACAATAAGCATCCACCACCGTCTCTTTGCCCGACAGTGCAGCATATTCCAAAGCCTTGCCGTACAGTTTTTCAGTTTGCATCGGATTCACCTGATAAAAAGACTTAGGAGAAATGCGGAAGGTCTTGCCGCAAAGCACGTCCTCTATATACCCTTTGCCGTAAATCACCTGCTCCTTCTCTCCCAGTACCATACTAGTCCTGCGATTATTGACATTTACCACGATGGTGGTAATCTCCGGATGCAGCTTTACAAGTGCCTTCACAAAATTATTTTTAGATGGCATCACAGGGGAACCAATCACCAGAACCACCATGATCTGCCCTGTGACGTGTCCGGTGCGGATCAGCACATGGCGCAGAAGTCCATACCCGGTATCCTCGTTATAGGGGCGTATCTTGAAGGATTTCAGAAGCCCTCGAATGGACACAATGATAGCATCTGCCTTCTCATCTTCAATTAAGCAGGAATCCACCGGCACGATATCATGTGTTCCCTCCTGATAGATTCCGGAAATGGGATTGTGCTTCCTATCCTCACCAAATACTGCATGAACCTTGTTTCTGTAATGCTTAGGCTCTTCCATACCCATGATGGGTTCCAACTTGCAAAAGGGCGCCATCAACTCTCTGACCCACTTTTCTTTCAAAGCAAGCTGCTCTTTATAAGGCTTATGAATCCATTTACAGCCCCCACATTTCTCTGCCACGGGGCAGGGACCCTGCGCCCGCTTTACGGGCTTATCCTGTTTTCCCATATCTAGCACTCCTTCATCAGCCTAATATAAAATTCCACCGTAGTAAGTAATGTTGCAATGGGCACTCTCTCATTATTCCCATGAATCATGCCCCGCTCTTCCTTGGACAGCTTCATAGCCGAGAACCGATATACCCTGTCTGTAATCCTGCAGTAATGTCTGGAATCGCTGCAAGCCATCATCAGATAGGGGGACACCAACGCTTGGGGCCATGTACGGCGAATGGCTGTTTTTAACTTCTCCCACTCCTTACAGGTAGTATCCGAACAGGTAGACGGATTCATTCCCTCTACCACTTGAATCCGGATTCTTTCATTACCGATCACCTTCTGTATATACGCTTTGGCACTTTCTACCGTATCCTTCCCCATCAGTCTAAGATTCATACCCACACCGGCTCTGGAAGGCAGCACATTAAACGCTTTACTTCCTTCCATCCGGGTAACAGCACAGGTAGTTCGCATCATAGCATTCAGTTCCCCGCCTGATAGCCTGCACACCAGGTCGAACAAAGGCCGAAAGCACCACATATTGGCAAACAATATCTTATATCCAAATCCCGCATGCCTTCCCAGCACATCAAACATTCCGGCTACCGGAGCAGTCAATTGTCCGGGGAAAGGATGCTTTTCGATTCTCACCACTGCTTCCGATAGCTGCCCCAGCATGGTACGCCTGGGCGGTGTGGACGCATGACCACCGTTCCCTTCCATTACAAGTTGCAAGTCTGTCATTCCCTTTTCCGCGATGCCCACCAATGCACACTCTCCGGCCACTCCCGGGAACACATTCTCTACCACTGCACCGCCTTCATCCACTACCATGGACGGACGGATACCCTTGGCTTCAAACCAATCCACCATCATGGGACAAGCACTCCCACTGACTTCTTCTTCCCCGGAAAAAGCAAAGTACATGTCCTGCTCCGGAACAAATCCCTCCTCCAAAAGCTGCTCTGCAGCTTCCATGATGCCACATAGGGTTCCTTTGGTATCCAATGTTCCCCGGCCCCAAAGCACACCATCTTCTATGAGTCCATCAAAAGCCGGCTTCTCCCAGCCTGCTTCCACAACAGGAACCACATCATAATGAGCCATGAACACAGAAACGCCTGTGCTGCTTTTCCCTTTTAAACGATATAACAATCCTGTCTTCCCGATTTTTTCAAAGGAACAGGCCTTATGTACCAGTGGGAAACGTTCCTGAAGCAGCGCTTCAAACTTTTGAAACTCTTCCCAATCCATCTTCTCTTCTTCTCTGTAAGATACCGTTTTACAACGGATCATATCTGCCATATCCGCTATAATTTTCTCTTCCTTCAGCGTAATGGCCTGAGCCTGAATCTCCGGCTCCTGATGTGGTTTAAAAGTAATGGCACGAACCAGAATCACTAAGAGCCACACCACTATCAATAATAAAATGATCATCCTTTTCTACCATACCCTTTCATCACCCACGCAATGGTCCAATACTGACAAAACCATCCCACGCGTTTAAGAAAAAAACAAGCACTCAATTCCTCGAGTGCTTGTTTTACTGGATATTATCCTATCGGAGTGGCGGGATTCGAACTCGCGACCTCCGCCTCCCTAAGACGGCGCTCTAACCAAGCTGAGCCACACCCCGTGAACAAATATGATTATATCACGTTGTAGAAAAAAAGCAAGTACTTTTTTAAAATTTTTTAAAGTTGTTCTAATTACTTATATTTTGTAAATTGCAAGAAAATTCTGACAATACTTCGACACAATTTGACACTGATAACATAATATGATTTTACTCCGAATAATCTGCCCCAATCTGCACAAACTATTCCAGAGGTGATAATATGGCATCTTATGTAGCCCCTGAGCTCAGGGAAAAATTCGAAACTTTATCTATTGATCTGAAAAACAATATCCTTGAACGTGATGTGCAGCTACACAATATTCATGATTTGATCAACATTTTGGAAATTATCAGTAAAGGTGAGTAGATTCAGGCAACACAAAAGGAAGGTGTATTATGCAAGACAAGAAAAAAAATATGCTGTCAGGCTGTCAGCAATCGACCAATGTATACGATGACGGAGACATTCCTCAGGTAGATCTGCCTCAGGATATCATCCCGGACGAAGTCCCCCGCAAAGACGGCCCCGGCGGAGAAAGCGGTAAAAACTCTAAAAAATAAATCATCATACAAAATGTAAGGTGCGCCTGACCGGCGCACCTTATACATAAGCACTATCTTTTTTGGTTAATGGGCTGGATCCCTTCCTTCCGAACATTGTGGGTCTGGTTCTGGTTCTCCGGCTTGTTTTTTTGCGTGACACTGTTAAATTCATTATGATTACGCTGTTCTTCCTGCTCTTTTCGTGTTTTCTTATCCATTTTCTTCACCTCAGGAACAGTATTGCCATTTTTCTTATCATTATGCGCTTTTTTACCTTTGGACTGCTTCGCTTGATTGCGTCCATTGACGCTCTCCTTAATCAACACATAGACTGTGGATAAAAGAGGGATGAATGCCAGCATACCTGCCACACCAAACAAGCTGCCGCCCACACTGACCGCCATCAGCACCCAGATAGAAGGCAGACCTACAGAGTTGCCCACTACTCTGGGATAGATCAGATTGCCCTCCAATTGCTGCAATACCAGGAACATAATCACGAAAACAAACGCCTGCATGGGATTCTCAATTAGGATCAGGAAGGTTCCCACTCCACAGCCGATAAAGGCTCCCACAATGGGAATCAGTGCTGTGAAAGCAATCAGCACACCCACCATTACCGCATAAGGCATTCGAAACAGAGACATGGTGATCACAAACATGGTTCCCAGAATAACTGCCTCCAGACACTGTCCGGTAATAAACTTGCTAAAATTACGATATAGCAGCGAGAACACATGCTCCGCCTTCTGATTCATCCGCTCCGGCAGATATGCTTTCAGCACCCTTTGGCCCTGATTCTGAAGTCGCTCTTTCTGACTCAAGATATACAGCGAAAAGATCAGCGAGATCACAGCTCTTGCCACACCACCGATGATACTGCCTGCTACAGAAACCGTAGAAGTCACCACATTCCCCAACCCACTGGTAAAGAAACCAAGCAGACTATTGCCGGTTTTCACCCAGTCAATCTCCATTTCTGCAAGTTTACTTACTTCTTCCTGTATCTGAGGATATTCCTTACTCATGACCTCCAGCCACGCGATCACATCGTCCAGAAATGCCGGAATCTTAGCCCCCAGCACACCGATGGTCTTGGTCAACTGTGGTATCACAGTCAAACATACTAGGATAATGATCGCCACTACAAAGATCAGAGAAAGCACCATACTGATGGGACGCTTCAGCTTCCCGGCAAGTTTGCTATTCCATCGCCCCAAAAGCTTCTTCTCGATCAGATTCATGGGCAAGTTCAGTATAAAGGCGATCACACCACCCACGATAAACGGGCTGAAAATCCGAAAGCCCAATCCAATGGCACCAAATATCTGCTCACTATAGA
This sequence comes from Acetatifactor sp., assembly GCA_045540075.1. Lineage (GTDB taxonomy): Bacteria > Bacillota > Clostridia > Lachnospirales > Lachnospiraceae > Acetatifactor. The sequence goes on from JAZQGM010000058.1 coordinate 17,013, forward strand.
TCAAAGCCAGAATCAACACAGCTGCCAGCACCATCAGCCCGCGTATCTGTTTTATTTTCACCTTGTCATATCCCATCTTTCCTATCCTTTCTGCCGGATGGCCTGTATCAATGCATCCACATGTTCTTCTTTTGTGGCCCAGCTGGTGCAAAAACGCACCGCACTGTGTGTCTCATCGATCCTCTCCTGATAACAATATCCAAATCGCTCTCCCAAAATTGCCAGCTCCTGATCCGGCAGAATCGGAAAAATCTGATTGGTTCTGTTGGGAACTAAGTATGGATAACCCATCTCATCAATGGCTGCCCGAAGCTTCTCTGCCATGGCGATGGCGTGGGCTGAGATTTCCTCGTACAAGTGATCTGTAAACAGTGTATCAAACTGCACTCCCAGAAGTCTTCCCTTTGCAAGCATTCCTCCCTTTTGCTTTATCACATACCGAAAGTCTGCTGCCAATTCCGCATTCCTGATCACCACAGCCTCCCCAAATAATGCACCGATCTTGGTTCCTCCTATGTAAAAAACATCACAAAGGGAAGCCACATCCGCCATGGTCAGATCATTGTCCGGGGCAGCAAGACCGTATCCCAGTCTTGCCCCATCCAGAAACAGATACAGGCCACACCGTTTACAGGCGTTACTAAGTGCTGTCAGCTCTTCTTTACTGTAAATGGTTCCCAGCTCTGTGGGATTGGAGATATACACCATCTTCGGCTGCACCATATGCTCAAAACTGCTATCATTTACATGCGCCAGATAGGCTTCTTCCACCTGCGCAGCTGTGATCTTCCCATCGTGGCTTGGAAGGCCCAGAACCTTATGACCACAGGATTCCACAGCACCGGTCTCATGAACATTGATATGACCACTGACAGCACACAACACACCCTGGTGTGGGCGTAGTACCCCATGGATCACTGTCATATTGGTCTGCGTCCCACCTACCAGAAAATGCACTGCCAAGTTCTCATTGCCGCATGCCTTTCTGATCTTCTCCGCCGCCTGTGCACAGTATGGATCCTCTCCGTAGCCAACTGTCTGCTCCATATTGGTGGTAAGAAGGCGCTCCAGGATCTTTGGATGCGCCCCTTCATGATAATCACATTGAAATAAAATCATTCCTTCTCTCCCAGCAATCTTACTAAATATTCCCATACCCTTTTAGTAGAAGAGATACTGAGGGTCTCTTCTGTGGTATGAATATCCTTCATATCAGGTCCCAGTGATACACAGTCCAGATCCGGAATCTTGCTGCCAAGAATACCACACTCCAGCCCTGCATGAATGGCCTCTACCTTCGGCTCACGACCATACATTTCACGATAAATTTTTATCATCTTGTCACGAAGCGGTGAATCTACCCTATACTGCCAACCCGGATAATCACCTGTCACCTCGTTGCTTCCTCCGGCAAGAGCAGTCACTGCCTGAAGCTTTGCGATCAAAGCATATTTTGCGCTCTCCACACTGCTTCTCACCGCAAATCCTGCATGAAGACCATCCTCCTTCAGAGACAAAAGCCCCATATTCAGAGAAGTCTCCACCAATCCCTCTACATCTGCACTCATTGCCTGCACGCCATTTGGCAGTGCAGTAAGGAATGCTGCGCATTTGACAGCCTCTTCTCCTGCTACACAGTGATACATACCACCTGCATTCACAGATTCTTCTACTTCACTCAAAAGCACCTGAAAGTCCGGATCCTTGCTTGCAAGCTCCCCGGCAATCGCAGCACCTTCCATGGCGATCACTTCTTTAAACGTAGCCCGATCCTTCTCTTCTACCACCAATACAGCCTTGGTCTGTCTGGGAATGGCATTGTCAGCCAGGCCTCCCTGAAGCTCACAGATCCCTATCTTCATCTGCTGTGACACTGCCCAAAGGATCCTACCCATCAGCGCATTGGAATTGCCTCTCTCCTTGTGGATCTCTGCGCCGGAATGACCTCCCAGAAGCCCTTCCACACTTATATTTACAGCAATACCCTGCATCTCGGTACACTTCACCGGTAGCACACAATCCACCCTTGCACCGCCTGCGCAGCTGGTCCAAAAGATTCCTTCCTCCTCCGAGTCCAGATTCAGCATCCTGTTAGCCTTCAGTCCGGACAGATCGATGGCCTTGGCACCGTTAAGCCCCACCTCTTCATCCACCGTGATCACCACTTCCAATCTGGGATGTGGAATATCCTCAGCATCCAAAAGTGCCAGCCCATAAGCCACCGCAATTCCGTCATCACCTCCCAGGCTGGTTCCCATGGCATAAATCTTGTCGCCATCTATAGCAAGCCGAAGCCCCTGGGTCTTCATATCTATATCACAATCCGGCTTCTTCACCGCCACCATATCCATATGCCCCTGCAGGATCATAGCCGGCTGATCTTCGTACCCCTTAGTTGCCTCTTTTATGATAATGACATTCTTTACTTCATCCTGTTCATGATACAAGTTCCTCTGCTTGGCAAACTCCACCAGATAATCACTGATCTGCCCCACATTCCTTGAGCCGTGAGGGATCTTACAGATTTCCTCAAAGAAATAAAACACATTCTTTGGTTCTAAATTTGATAACACACCCATCTTTATATCTCCTTATTCCAGTTACTGCTGGGACTTTGACCCATTTGTGGCAATACCAACATTTATAAAAAACTCGCAAATCTAATGACTTGCGAGCCCTTAAAAAGCAGATAACGGGAATCGAACCCGCCTTTCCAGCTTGGGAAGCTAGCGTTCTACCGATGAACCATATCTGCATGCTACCTTCAGTAATAACTTCTCATAACAACTCATATTATAGCACGTGTTTAAACACCTGTAAAGATAAAATTTCCCCAAAAGTTTTACTTTATTCTTATTTTTTCTTTCTTTTTATAAAAACCCCGGAAACATTACATTTCCGAGGTTTCTTATTTTTACTTAAGCCAGTTTAGATTTTGCCAGCTCTGCCAATGTTGCAAATCCTTCTGCATCATTTACAGCCATCTCAGCCAGCATCTTTCTGTTCATCTCTACACCTGCAAGCTTCAGACCATACATGAACTTGCTGTAGGACAGACCGTTCAGTCTTGCTGCTGCGTTGATACGAGCGATCCACAGCTGTCTGAACTGACGCTTTCTCTCTTTTCTGCCTGCATAAGAACTGGTCAGTGCTCTCATAACAGACTGCTTAGCTACTCTATACTGCTTGCTTCTGGCTCCTCTGTAGCCTTTAGCCAGCTTTAATACTCTATTGTGTTTCTTCTTAGCGTTTAAACCGCCTTTAATTCTTGCCATTGTCTATCTCCTCCTTACCCGAATTATAAATACGGTAAAATCTTCTTCATATTCTTTACATTGGTTGCATCTGTGATTGCAGCTTTTCTAAGATTACGTTTTCTCTTAGTAGATTTCTTGGTTAAGATATGGCTCTTATAAGCTTTGCTTCTCTTTAATTTACCATTTCCGGTTACTTTAAAGCGTTTTGCAGCTGCTCTGCTTGTCTTCATTTTGGGCATGATATATTCCTCCTAAACTTATCCTTGATCTATTTTAACTGGACGGGTTAGCGTTTTTCAGTTAAAAACATCGTCATACTTCTGCCTTCCACCTTGGGTGCTTTCTCAATAATTGCCACATCGGCAAGTGCCTGGGCGAAATCATCCAATATGTGCTTGCTGTTATTCATATGTGCCATCTCACGACCGCGGAAACGCAGTGTTACTTTCACTCTGTCGCCCTTTGATATGAACTTTTTTGCAGCACTGATCTTGGTATTCAGATCGTTGGTATCGATATTGGGAGACAGGCGAATCTCCTTGATCTCAATGACCTTCTGCTTCTTCTTGGCTTCCTTCTCTTTTCTGGTCTGCTCATACTTGAACTTACCATAGTCCACGATCTTACATACGGGCGGTTTCGCGTTCGGCGCGATCTTCACCAGATCCAAACCTGCCTCGTCTGCCAGCTTCTGCGCATCTTTAGCGGACATAATTCCCAGCTGTTGACCCTCTTCCCCAATCAGGCGAACTTCTTTATCCCTGATCTGTTCGTTAATCATTAATTCGCTAATGGTCTTGCACCTCCATAAGAAAATAAAAAAGTGGATAGCATAACTATCCACCTGTTCCCTTCGCACATACAGAATACGACCGTGTCTGTCTAACTGTAGTAACATCATGAACGCTTACAAGCTCAATTGCCGTAAGGTGAGAGTGGATACTCTGCTTGGTTGTCACATGTTTCTCACACGCTTTATTACTATAACATATTGCGAAGGTATTTGTCAAATACTTTTTATTATATTTTTAAAAATTATTTCTCTTTAAATGTTGCACAGGCAGTCTCACGACTTTCAGCAGCACTGCTGCCCTGGATGTCTACATGCTCTGCTACACACTTATAATTGCTGTTATACACACATTTTACCGCTTCACAATCGATGCTGATGGTCTTGCTGGGATGTTCCAGAGAGCTTGTATACGCATCATGCCCTTCTCTTCTCTGAGCAAAGCTTTCACAGCAAGTATCATCCACCTGTTCTGCATGCTTACCACCTACCATAATATCACCCTTACTGCAAAGCTTTTCCTTGTTATAGGTACAATTTACCGCGCTACATTTTAATTCTGCCATATTTTCCTCCATTTCCGCCAAAGGCTCTTAACTGATATACAGGTTTTCATAACGCCTGCATAAGTATTATTTCCCATTATTCAAAAATTATGTTTTAAAATATGTCCAAAAATTTTCTTTGAATCTCTTCCCTATTTTGATTAAAATGTGGTATAATGTTCGTACAGGGCAGAGCCAAATGGATAGAAAAGCAGATGTCGAGCTTGCTCGAACAGATGCTTTTCTATCCATTTGGCGAGCGAAGCGACTTAGGGAACGCTTATCGTTCTTGAGGTTCTGCCCATCACTCGCGTAAATTCACCTAAAAACAAGAGGAATTAACATGAAACTAGGATTTGACAACGAGAAATACCTGAAAACACAGTCTGAACATATCATGGAGCGCATCGCACAATTTGACAACAAGCTCTATCTGGAATTCGGCGGCAAGCTCTTCGATGACTTCCACGCTTCCAGAGTCCTACCCGGATTCGCCGCAGACAGTAAGCTTCAGATGCTGATGCAGCTGGCTCCCCAGGCGGAGATCGTCATGGTAGTCAGTGCCGCAGATATCGAGAAGAATAAAGTCCGTGCCGACCTTGGCATCACCTACGACAACGATGTGATCCGCCTGATCGATGAATTTCGCTCGCGCGGCCTATATGTGGGTAGCGTAGTACTGACCAAGTTCACCGGTCAGCACAATGCCACGTTATACAAGAAGCGCCTTGAGAATCTGGGCATCAAAGTATATCAACATTATCTGATCCCCGGTTATCCCACCAACATCCCGGTGATCGTCAGTGAAGATGGTTACGGCAAGAATGATTATATCGAGACCACCAGACCTTTGGTAGTAGTCACCGCTCCCGGACCCGGCAGCGGCAAGATGAGTGTCTGCCTGTCTCAGCTTTACCACGAACACAAGCGTGGCATCCGTGCAGGATATGCCAAATTCGAGACCTTTCCCATTTGGAACCTGCCTTTAAAGCATCCTGTGAATCTGGCCTATGAGGCAGCCACTGCTGACCTAAACGATATCAATATGATCGACCCCTTCCATCTGGAAGCTTATGGGAAGACTACTGTCAATTATAATCGTGACGTAGAGATATTCCCGGTACTGAATGCTATTTTTGAGAAAATCTATGGTAAGAGCCCTTATAAATCTCCTACTGATATGGGTGTCAATATGGTGGGCAACTGCATTGTTGACGACGAGGCCTGCCGTGAAGCCTCCAGACAGGAGATCATCCGCAGATATTATCAGGCCATTGCCGGAGTGGCTGACGGTACCCGTACCGAAGAGGAAGCTTTCAAGATCGAACTTCTGATGAGGCAGGAGCATCTTAGCGTAAATGACCGCAGTACCGTTCCCGCAGCTCTGGCGCGGGTGGAAGAAACCGGCGCACCGGCTGTAGCCCTGGAACTTCCCGATGGTCGGATCATCACAGGCAAGACCGGAGATCTGTTAGGTCCCAGCGCTGCTGTCCTTTTGAATGCTTTGAAGGAGCTGGCAGGAATCGACCATGAGAAGCATATTATCGCACCCTCTGCCATTGAGCCCATTCAGATGCTGAAGACCCAGTATCTGGGCAGTAAGAATCCACGTCTTCACACGGATGAAGTGTTGATCGCACTGTCTGCTACCGCAGCCGCCAATGAAGATGCCGCACTGGCTCTGGCACAATTGCCTAAGCTGCAAGGATGCCAAGTACACTCCAGCGTGAAGCTGGCTTCTGTAGACCGCAAAGTGTTTAAGAAGTTGAAGTGTGATGTAACTTGTGAGCCCAAACAAGCCTGATCCTGAAATGGGACAACCTCCCAACCACAGCCTTTACACCAAATAACACAAAAGCCGCATCTGCATTTTTACTTTACAGACAGCGGCTTTTAATTTATTTGTTTATAACTTTATTATTTCTGCTCTTCCTGCACCACTACCTTCCGAATCTCTTTGGTGCGGATCTCCTTGCAGATCTGATCAATGAACACATCCAGCGTCTTGGCGCCTTCATCTCCTACAAAACGGCTTCTGACACTCACCACGCCTTCCTCTTCTTCCTTCTGACCTACCACAAGCATATAGGGAACCTTAGCCAGTCTGGCTTCTCTGATCTTGAATCCGATCTTCTCAGAACGATGGTCTGTAGTCACCAGAACACCGTTATTCCTAAGCTCTGCTTCCACTTTTGCAGCATAGTCTGCATACTTCTCGGAAATCGGCAGTACACGTACCTGTTCTGGACACAGCCAGGTAGGGAATTTACCCTCATACTTCTCAATCAGCCATGCCAGGGTTCTCTCATAGCAGCCCATAGAGGTTCTATGGATGATGTAAGGACGTACCTTATCACCGTTCTGGTCGATATAATACATATCAAACTGCTCAGCCAGCACCGCATCCCACTGAATGGTGATCATGGTATCTTCTTTGCCGTATACATTCTTAGCTTGAATATCTACCTTGGGGCCATAGAAAGCAGCCTCCCCTTCTTCCTCAAAGAAAGGAATCTCCAATTCTGTCAGAACACGGCGGATATGCCCCTGGGTCTCCTCCCATACAGCCTCATCACCGATATATTTCTCTTTATTATTAGGATCCCACTTGGACAGGCGATAGGTCACATCCTCGCCCACTCCCAGAGTATCCAAACAATATTTGGCAAGAGCAAGACACCCTTTGAACTCCTCTACCATCTGGTCAGGTCTCACGATCAGGTGACCCTCGGAAATAGTGAACTGGCGCACACGTGTCAGACCGTGCATCTCACCGGAATCCTCATTACGAAACAGTGTGGAAGTCTCGCCATAGCGGATCGGCAGGTCACGATAAGACTTCTGGCTTGCCTTGTATACATAATACTGGAACGGACAAGTCATAGGGCGAAGAGCCATCACTTCCTTATCCTTCTCCTCATCACCCAGTACAAACATACCTTCTTTGTAATGATCCCAGTGACCGGAAATCTTATACAGATCACTCTTAGCCATCAAAGGAGTCTTGGTGCGCACATAACCGCGCTTTTCTTCCTCATCCTCGATCCAGCGCTGCAAAGTCTGGATCATCTTGGCACCCTTGGGCATTAACAGAGGCAATCCCTGACCGATCACATCAACAGTGGTAAACAGCTCCATCTCACGACCCAGCTTGTTGTGATCTCTGTTTTTAATATTATCCAAATACTCCAGATATTCCGCCAGCTCTTCCTTCTTGTTAAAAGCAGTACCGTAGATACGCTGCAGCATAGCATTCTCAGATTTCCCTCGCCAGTAAGCACCGGAAGACGAGATCAGCTTAAATGCCTTGATGCTCTTGGTGCTCATAAGATGAGGTCCTGCACACAGATCCACGAAATCTCCCTGACGATAGAAGGAAATCTTAGCATCCTCCGGCAGATCTCTGATCAGCTCTACCTTGTAAGGCTCCTGTCTCTCCTCCATGAATTTGATGGCTTCTTCTCTGGGAAGTGTGAACTTCTCCAGCTTATCGCCCTTCTTGATGATTTTCTTCATCTCAGCTTCCAAATTGTCCAGATCTTCTCTGGAAAAAGGTGCATGGTCAAAGTCATAGTAAAAACCATTCTCAATGCTGGGACCAATGGTGATCTTGGCATCCGGGAACAGATTCTTTACAGCTTCCGCCAATACATGGGAAGTGGTATGGCGAAGCACAGCCAGACCATCCTTATCATTGGCAGTTAAAATATTTAGCTCACAGTCTTCCTCCACTACGGTGCGTAAATCCACAACCTTACCGTTTACCTGACCTGCACAGGCTGCTCTGGCCAGACCCTCGCTGATGTCCATGGCAATGTCATAGACACTTTTACTTTCTGCGTACTCCTTTACGGAGCCGTCTTTCAATGTGATTTTCATAGGTTTCATTCCTTTCTGGGTAATAGGCGCTTTTTCCTCTTGCCCACAAGCCTGCGTCGCCCCACATCCGGCTGTGGCAACAAAAAATCCCTTGCAATATCCTAAAATATCGCAAGGGACGTAAATTCAAAATGTAAATTACGCGGTTCCACCCTCTTTGTCATCCATTGGCATCTGCCTTAAGACGACCACTCATTTTGCAGATAACGGTTGCTGCCGGGCTGTATTAAAGCCGCTCGGAGATGGTCTTCGTGTGCTTCCGGTAAAACCACTTCCAGCGCGGACCTTCGTCCGGTGGTTCTCTCTGCTGCCTTCCACATCCTACTGTTCTCGTCAACGCTTTGATTATTGCTCAGAATTCTCTGTAACTATAGTTTATAACTTTTTGGCGAAAATGTAAAGTACTTTTTTTCATACGCTACATATTTATGCTAACGCCAATACTGCTTGACACAATCTCCGGCAAATTCCCGGGACAACTTATACTTCGTTACCAACTGTGAGATGGCTGCCTCAACAGAACCACCAACCTCCTGACAGCATTCTACCAAATACTGAATTCCAACTTTTCTTTCTTCATTCTTTCCTTCGATCTTTCCTTCATTCTTGCTGTCTTCAATAATACCCTTCAACCCATCACACATATCATACTCTTCTTCAAATTCTTCCTGATATTCTTTCATCTTTGCCACGATTCGCTTACCTCCTATCATCACATTTGCTATCTTCGCCGTTTCTTCATCCATATTTTGATATGCCGGATCTTCCTGAATCAATTTCTTTAACTTAGTCCTGTCGCCCTTTGCTGCGATCAGTGCAAACAATTCTTTTAATGGTGATTGATACACCGAGAAGTCCTCTATCTCATTAAGACACACCAGATGCATCTTGTAATCTGAAAACAGTTGCTCCCACTCTTCTCCGGCTTCTCCGAAATTCATCATATCCTTCAAGCTTCTTGGACCTGTCCATCTCTCCTTACCATGGTACAGGCACAAGGTATATGTAGGAGCCAGACGATCTTCGGAGCGCAGACCACACATCCTTTCTTCGGATGTCCTTAGCAGATTCTGAGACTGATTGTATCTTTTGATCATCTTAATCTGCTTCTTATACTCCAGGGAATCATAATTCATATTCCGCCAGGGCATCGTATAATCCACCAGATTCTGGTCTTCCACCGCCAGCACTCTAAGCGTCCCCTTTTCCTTTAATCGTTTCCTGATGTCACGTGTGCGTGTGACAGCCACATCCGATGCTGAAAGTGTCACCTGACCTTGATTCTCTTCATTTGTAAGTTCCTCCACCTGTGGATCCTCATCCGGATACACCTCTGATCCTTCCACAAGCTCCTGAGGATTTACCACATTCCTTCCCCCAAAAAGGCTTCCGTTGAACAAGTTGGCAAATCTCACATTGTCATCAAAATAGTCTAATACTGCATTGCTCAATTTCCCCATGCATTTCCTCCTTTATTGTACGGAGGCCGGAATCATCCCAAATATCCGGTGCATGAATTATCCACTACCTCCGCCGTTATCGTTTCATTCCTGGTGAAAAACGGCAGATAAGCCATTCGACATCATAGAATTGTAGAATAAATAAAATTATAAAAATCAGCTGATCTCTGACAAATCTCCTCCGACGCACCATATCACACAGAGGAGTTGTGTCACTCACAAGATAACTATAATATACTTTTTCGGAATTGTCAATATGATTTTTATGATTTTTTCTAGATTTGTTAAAATAAGAGTTTGGCCTGAGGCGATGCGCCAGCATAGCTGTGCAGGGTTGAATGTCACTCACTGCTAAGCCTTTCCCCTCAAGTTTTCCATATTACAAAAGAAGACCTGTAGCGAGTATTCCTACTAACCACAGACCTTCTTCCATAAAAAGCCTCATACCAGTTACTAAATAGCTTTCCTGCGACCGGTTAAAGTCACATTCAGACATTTTTTGATCGTTTTCAATATCTTAACACCGTAAAAAATTCCCCAATTTCTTACCGTAAAATTTAGCACTGCCCTTAGGCATATAACAGATATGTTGCTTTTCAGTTTGATATGCTCTTAACACTTAAATAGTTACATAATTTGTAAAAAATGAAGAAACCTGTAACCGACTGTTTGACAATCAATTACAGATTTCTTCTGGTTGCCTGGCTTCGCAAGTCAGGCTATATATAATTCCCTTTTACACACTGCACCTCGGCAGTTAATAAAAGCTCACAGATCTTCGGTCACAACTACTTACCCTGAGCGGATTCTATGAATCAACATTTTTAATAGACCGAATACCTGATAGCTTGCGCTAATTGGTTCGGAATGATAACATTCCTTTTTTGACCACCTACTGGGGCAAACACACCTACAGGCTAATAATTGCAGGTTACCCAGTCTGTATCGGCTTCTAGTTCACGATATCCATCAACATCTCCATAGTGTGTACATACAACGCGATATTTTTCACCTTGGACGGCACCTGTATATAACAACGAACAAACACCAGTTGTAACATTGTAGGCTTCTCCACCATCTGACACAGCTACTACTTCGTAACCTATTAATTTTTTCCTATGGACTTCAATATCCTTTACTCCAACTACTGATGCAATACCATTCATGCCTGTACAAATTGTAATATGCATACCTTCACTATCAAAACTTATCGTTATCGCAGCATCAGCAAAATATGTAGCATATGGAACAACATCTGGCAATTCATTGTAACCAATCACTTCACAATCCAATTGAACAAAGCTACTTTCTAATTGAGAACTTTTCTCTAAGCTAGTATTATGAAAATCAACCGCAAAAGCTTCCATAGAGAAACTAACCATTAATAGTAAAGATAATATCCACGCACCAAATGATTTTTTTATTCTTTTATGCATCCTCTCTCTCCTCGTACCTTCAAATGCTTTTACCTACATATGTATTATCAAAGCGAAAAGTTACAACATATTATTCTATGATATCTTTGCAATATTCACTTGCTAATTTCTCAATTTCTTCTAACGGCAAACACCCACGAACAACATATTGTATCTTGTCATACAGGAAAGAAACCGCATATTCAGCATCACCTTCACCCTCTTGTTTAAAATATTCCAATATTGTTCCATTATATTCTTTGGAATACATAAAATCATACGAATCAAATTTCTGTGAATGATATTCTATACCTTGCACAAAAATTCTACTAATAAATTCCAATCCGGCATTCTGTTCGTTATCATAATAATAACACATGACCCTATCCCAGTCTTTTGTTTTCACTATATCATAATGAACAAACTTCATCCCTTGAGGAACGTGCTCAGGTTCCCATATGTACTGCCGATATTCCTCTGGAACCTCACTTAACGACAGGTATTGTCCACTACCTTGATAATCACCATTAAGTCCATCCGGTGAAGTCATAACAGACATCCCATCCTTATCCCTCTTCACCCACTGGAAAAACCCATTCTTCTGCGCATATGCTCCAACTGTCCCGCCAACAAACAAAGCTAACACCAACGCTGCTGCCATAACGCCTCTGTACATGCCCCTACTGCGGAAGAAAGGTTTGGTCTTGACTTTAACCGTTTTCTCTTTCGCAGAATCTTTACCAACCAAAGCTTTACCATCTTTACCAATAATATCTCTACCCAAGCCACCACAGTCACTGCTTGTACTATCATCCTCCGCATCATCGTCCAGCAGTTCATTATCGTCATCGGGATAATCTGCCAGGGTTACTTCCCCGGCCAGGAATCTACGCATTTCGTCCTGTATGCGCATACGAATGTCTAGCGTTGCCTTGAATCTTTCAAAAGCCATTTCCGGGTTGTAATAGCTTTCGTCCAAATCATTGGGTTCTTGGGGTGCCATTACTTCCAAAAGGTTCTTGATGGCCTTCACTTCCTCTTCGTTATACTCGTCTTCTGAGGCTTCGTTGACAAACCAATTTAACCGTTCTTGTAAATCTTCGATCATTTTTGTCTTGTCTGTTTTGTTTTTTTCCATATCCTTTTACTCCTATCAAAATTTTATACGCTGCCAAGGAGGTCTTGGTAACTTTTGTTAGTTAGTTAAAAATTAGGTTTGATGCAGTTGAGGGGGGACTGCGCTAGTGACGTTCAGCCCGCGCCCATTCGCAAAACCGCCCCTTCGGGGCTTTCCGCCGCTTCGCAGCTCCTTTTTGCTCATAATCGGGGCGCTCCCTCAGAGACGATATTCAGATGAAAAATCGTGCGAGCACGATTTTCATCTGAATATCGTCTCTGGCTGAACTGGGTAATTATATTTTACTTTTGTTTCGTAATATTGTCAATTGTTACTTGCACGTTTTGGCAACTTATAATATAATAAGTGGTAGCGGTCTGGTTGGTTGGACCGCACTTTAACCTTACAGCAGAAAGGACTTATGAAGACATGAGTTTTGAATTTATTAAAAAGTTGCCTACTCCGGAAGAGATTAAAGAGCAATATCCGCTTGCTTCTTCTCTTGCAGCGCTGAAGGAAGCGCGTGACAAGGAGATTCGTGATGTTATCACCGGTGCTAGTGATAAGCTCTTGGTAATTATCGGACCCTGTTCTGCAGACAATGAAGATTCTGTCTGCGATTATGTGAACAGGTTGTCCAAAGTAAATGAAAAGGTAAAGGACAAGGTGATTCTGATTCCCAGAATCTATACCAATAAGCCTCGTACTACCGGCGAAGGTTACAAAGGAATCGTTCATCAGCCTGATCCTGAGAAGAAGCCTGATTTCCTAGCAGGTCTCATCGCCATGCGTAAGATGCATATCCGGGCCATTGAGGAGTCAGGACTGACTGCTGCAGATGAGATGCTTTATCCGGAAAATTGGCTGTATCTTAGTGATATCCTGTCCTATGTGGCAATCGGGGCACGCTCTGTAGAAGATCAGCAGCATCGGTTGACAGTCAGCGGCTTCGATATTCCTGCAGGTATGAAGAACCCTACCAGCGGCGATTTTACAGTGATGCTGAACTCTGTATTTGCAGCACAGCACCCTCACTCCTTTATATACAGAGGTTTCGAGGTGCAGACCAACGGAAACGAACTGGCGCACACAGTACTTCGGGGTGCTACGAATAAACACGGACACAATCAGCCCAACTACCATTACGAGGATCTGAATCGTCTCTTGGAGATGTATCAGCATCTGGAACTGAAGAACCCTGCCTGTATCATTGATGCCAACCATTCCAATTCCAACAAACAGTTCGAGCAGCAGATTCGTATCACCAAGGAAGTTCTGCACAGCCGGAAGCTGAATGCAGATATTCACAAGCTGGTGAAGGGTGTGATGATCGAAAGCTATATTGAGGAAGGCTGTCAGAAGGTAGGCGGCGGCATCTACGGTAAGTCCATTACCGATCCCTGCTTGGGTTGGGAAGCCTCCGAACAATTGATTTATGATATTGCCAATTACGCATAACTCAGCCACAAGTCTTCATATCTATGTATGTAAAAAGTTCTGTTCACGTTACAACGCGACAGAACTTTTTTGGGTCTTTTTATATCAATTTATTACATGTTCATCCTCTGGGATGAGCCTTTGCATAGATTTCTCTCAAATGATTCCGGGTCATTGCCACATACATCTGGGTGGTAGAAATATCAGAATGCCCCAGCATCTCCTGTACGCTCTTAAGATCTGCTCCATTCTCTACCAAATGCGCCGCAAAAGAGTGTCTTAAGGTGTGGGGTGTGATCTCTGTCTGAATTCCGGCCTGTCTGGCGTAGGATTTGATCAGTTTCCAAAATCCCTGCCTGCTCATGGGCTGTCCGGAACAATTCACAAACAGCACATCTGTATCTCCCTGTAACAACACATGTCTGCCGCATTCCAGATAAAGTGCCAGCGCCTGCTTGGCCTGATTACCGAAAGGAATGGTCCTCTCCTTATTACCATCCCGACAAACGATATATCCCAGCATCTGATTCACATCTGAGAGCTTCAGTGCGATCAGCTCGCTGACCCGCATGCCTGTAGCATACAGTAGTTCAAGCATAGCCTTGTCCCGCATTCCCTTAGGAGTGTCCTCCACAGGCTGCTTCAAAAGGCTGTTGGCCTCATCCACCGACAGTATCTCCGGTATACGCTTCTCCACCTTGGGCGCATGAAGCTTCTCTGCCAAATCCTCAACTACCATCTGTTCTTTACATAAGAAATGATAAAAAGCCTTCACGGACGCAATATGTCTGGACACAGTGGCAGCCTTGAACTGCTTATCTTCAAGGTCACGTACATAGTCTGACAGATCCTCTTCACTAATGTCAGACACTTCTTCTATGCCACGTTCGGCAAGAAAAGCACACAACTTATTCAGGTCTCTTTGATAAGACATCTCTGTATTGTGTGAAGTCCTCTTAACATTATGTAAATATGATATAAACTCTTCTATTGCCTTATCCATGACCTTCTTTGCCTTTCTTTTAAAGTCGTAGAATTTTATTATAATCATTTTTTACCAGAAAAGCAATGCACAATTAAATATTTTTAAAATTTTTTTAAAAGTTTTTTTAAAATCATAGGATTTACATAACTTTCCAACGCACATCCCGCTATGATGACTGCAATAATAGCCACAAGTTGCAGCAATTTAACCAAAACCAATTGCCTGCTTCTTAAGCTGGTCCCTTTTTCAAAATAGATGAGTCTGCACATTTGTTCACACCACACCAGCAAAAAGAAGAAGGCCGGTCCATAGATCACGTATTGAGGGAAAACGGCTGTCATCACCAGAAGGATTCCTTTCAGACCATACCGAATAACAGCTGCCGCAAGAAACATACCTGTCCAGACACCATAGCCTGCAGCAGATCCCCACACCGCTACAATCCCCAGATAAGTGGTAGCCAAAACCACAAGACTCACCAAAGGCTTTAATCGTGTCCCCATTACGTACCAGAAAAGGGCATTGCCATCCACCGTCATGTATTTCATATGATACAATGCTTCTTCGTTCAAAAGGCCTGTATCTGCTAATAAAAACTTTTTACCCAGATTCATCAGTATGATTCCCAGCAAGGTACCTGCCAGAAAAAGATATGGAAACTTACTGCCCAAACGCATTTTACACCACCTCCGGAAATCGTTGTCTATATATATGCAGTAACTTGCGTCCACATACCAAGAAGTAGTGCCTTATGGATCAAAACGGAACTGCCAGAAAGCAGTTCCGCTATTTAACCGGTTATACCAACCACTTATTTATCAATTGTCCGGGCATAAGCCAAAATCGCCGCAACCGTCTTAGAATCCTGTAACTTGCCGGCATAAATCATATCAACCAGCTCGTCCACAGTGTAAGCCTCCACATTAATGAATTCATCCTCATCCAGATGTTGCGCACTGGGTACCAGATTTCTAGCCACATAAATATCTATCTTCTCGTTGCAAAAAGCTACTGTAGTCCTGATGGATATCAAAAGCTCCGGATGCTCACAGCGATATCCTGTCTCCTCCTCCAGCTCTCTGGCAGCCGCCAGATCGGTTGGCTCATCAGGCCCGTTCAGTCCGCCAGCCGGTATCTCCAGCGTCTCACGCTCCAATGCATTACGGTACTGGCGCACCATCAACAGTTTGCCATCCTCTCTCACAGCAACCATAGCCGCAGCACCTTTATGCTGAATAAAATCCCATACAGCCACATTTCCGTTAGGTATCTGCATGGTATCCTGGTAATAATCTATGATGTGTCCCTTCGCTACCAGCTCACGCTTGATTCTCTTAAATTCTTCTGCCATTTCTCTATTCTCCCAAAAACTTGCGGGCTCATGCCCATTTTCGGTTAACCCAAAAGCTTCTCTAAACTTACAAGCTTCACGCAAAGTACGAACAAAACTGCTGCTTGTGCCATTTCTTCCACGCTGGGGAAGGAAGGTGCGATACGGATGTTGCTGTCCTCAGGATCGATGCCGTAAGGATAAGTGGCACCGGCACCTGTCAACACCATGCCTGCCTCCTTACATTTCTTCACGATGGCTTTGGCACAGCCCTCCATGGCCTGGAAAGAGATAAAATATCCACCGTTAGGGTTGGTCCAAGTACCGATCTCTAAGTCTCCAAGTTCCTGCTCCAACACATTAAGAACCGCCTGGAATTTAGGACGCAACAACTCTGCATGCTTCTTCATCTGCTCCTTTAGACCATCAATATTCTTAAAATAGCGGGCATGCATCAACTGATTAATTTTGTTATAACCGATGGTCTGTATGGTCAAAGACTTCTTCATATCTGCCAGGTTAGCTGCAGAAGATGCAATAGCTGCGATACCGGCACCTGCAAAGCTTACTTTAGAGGTGGAGCTGAACTCGTATACCATATCAGGGTTACCGGCCTTCTCACACTCACTTATAATATCAAGAATCACATCCTGTCTGTCCTCATAAAGATCATGAATGGCATAAGCATTGTCCCAGAAAATGCGGAAATCCTTGGCTGCCGACTTCAGTGCTGCAAATCTCTTCACCGTCTCATCAGAATAAGAATATCCCTGAGGATTAGAGTACTTGGGCACACACCAGATACCCTTAATGGTCTCATCTTCTGCTACCAGACGCTCTACCAAATCCATGTCCGGTCCCTGAGGTGTCATGGGAACTGTGATCATCTCGATGCCAAAATGTTGTGTAATGGAGAAATGTCTGTCATACCCGGGGGCAGGACACAAAAATTTCACCTTATCTAATTTACACCAGGGAGTACTGCCCAGCACACCATGGGTCATGGAACGAGCAACCGTATCATACATGATCGTCAGGCTTGCATTGCCACACACGATCACATTCTCAGGTTTCACACCCATTAAGTCTGCCATTAACTGCTTTGCCTCCGGAATTCCGTCCAGACCACCATAGTTGCGGACATCCATTCCATCTATCGCCTTCATAGCACTTTCGGAATTCAAAGTATCCAAAAGAGCCATTCCCATATCAAGCTGATCTACACCGGGCTTACCTCTGGACATATCCAGTTTCAGACCTTTCCCTTTTACATCCTCATATTCTGCTTCCAATTCTGCCTTCAGTAACAATAATTCTTCTCTGCTTAAATCCTTGTACGCCTTCATAACTTCCTCCATTGTTCTGCATTGGATAATCGTATACAATCTCAAATCTTGTATATCATACTATAAGTTTTGCCTAAACACAATACTTGATTTAATTATTTAAGCAATAAATTAATTCTCATGACATAAAAAGACCGTATCACTGGGATACGGTCTTTTATGTCGTTATTAAATTTTCAAGTCATTTCACTGGTTCCGGGTAATTCTTATCCCATGACCGGTTACTTATTTTGCGTACTCGATCACACGGCTCTCACGGATCACATTGATCTTAATCTGTCCCGGATATTCCAATTCAGCCTCAATCTGCTTAGAGATATCACGAGCCATCAGCACCATATCGGCGTCTGAGATCTGCTCCGGTACTACCATAACACGAACTTCACGACCTGCCTGAATAGCAAAAGATTTGTCTACACCTTTGAAATTGTTTGTAATGTCTTCTAATTGTTTTAATCTGCTAGTATAGGTTTCTAATGTCTCCCTTCTAGCTCCCGGTCTTGCAGCAGAGATTGTATCAGCAGCTTGTACAATACATGCAATCAGGGATGTGGGCTCTACATCGCCATGGTGAGACTCTACAGCATTGATGACTGTAGCATTCTCTTTGTATTTTTTACAAAGTTCAACACCAAGCTGAATATGGGAACCTTCCATTTCATGGTCCACAGCTTTACCGATATCATGCAGTAAGCCGGCACGCTTTGCAAGTCTGGTATCCAGTCCCATCTCCGCAGCCAACAGTCCTGACAACTGCGCCACTTCGATAGAATGTTTTAATGCGTTCTGACCATAGCTGGTTCTGAACTTCATCTTTCCAAGTAATTTTACAAGTTCCGGGTGAATACCATGCACACCTACTTCCAGAGTAGCAGCTTCACCCTCTTCTTTAATCATTACTTCCACTTCACGCTGTGCTTTCTCCACCATCTCTTCGATTCTGGCCGGATGAATACGTCCGTCCACGATCAGTTTCTCAAGGGCAATTCTTGCCACTTCACGGCGGATAGGATCAAAGCCTGACAAAATGACTGCTTCCGGCGTATCATCAATGATCAAATCCACACCGGTCATAGTCTCGAGAGTACGGATGTTACGTCCTTCTCTACCGATAATTCTTCCCTTCATTTCATCGTTGGGAAGCTGCACAACGGAAATCGTCGTCTCAGAGACATGGTCTGCTGCACATCTCTGAATCGCAGACACAACATAATCCTTTGCTTTCTTGTCTGCTTCTTCTTTGGCCCGAGTCTCTAATTCCTTGATCATCACGGCCGTTTCATGTTTTACTTCGTCTTCAACAATTTTCAATAAGTAGTCTTTTGCTTGTTCAGAGGTTAATCCGGAAATTCGCTCCAGTTCCTGTAATCTTTGCTCATTCAGCTTAGAGATCTCCACCTTCATCTTATTCAGGGCATCTTCTCTGGCTGTGAGTCCTGCTTCGCGCTTTTCAAGTGCATCGGCCTTCTTGTCGATATTCTCTTCCTTCTGCTGAATTCTGCGTTCTGAACGCTGTACTTCTGCTCTTCTTTCCTTAATTTCTTTGTCAATCTCATTCTTGGTACGAATGGACTCTTCTTTCACTTCAAGCAGAGCTTCACGTTTCTTCGTCTCAGCAGTCTTAAGAGCTTCGTCGATAATCTCTCTCGCCTTGTCTTCTGCGTTTCCAATTGTAGTCTCTGTAACCTTCTTCTGGTACATGATGGTTACAATGGCGGTAACAACAGAACTCAAAACGATGGCGACCAATGCGGTGATAATATAGGGTATCATCGCTACAGGCGCACCTCCTTATTAAATTTTCATTGTACAATCATCTAATCTTGGAATGTATGTATAGCACAGCAACTTGTCTGTGCATCCAAAACATTCTAACAAGCAATTCACAACAGTTAAATTTTATACTCTTTTGGTCGATATGTCAAGAGGAAGTATTCATTTTACTCAGAAAAGTATCAAAATCACTCAAATTTTAGGGGGAGTTTTGGTACAATTTCCGTTTTTCGGCTGTTACTGGAGGGCGTGATGGATTGAATCGGGTGAGTAGCCTTTGCGGGCCAGATAAGCGTATAGTTTTTGTTTTTCTTTGTAATCGGCTGTTTCGGGGGTGTAGTGTTTCTTTTGGAGGAGAGCCTGGATCATGACGTACTCGTCTTGGGTGCCGCCTTTGGATTCCCAGATTTGCCAGGCTTGCTCGATAATTTCTTTGGAAAGTCCCTTTCTGTATAGGTCTTGTTCTATTCTTCCACGAGAGCGGGTGTTTTCGTGGGTTGTGATGTAGACTTCGGCGTAACGGAGGTCATCAATGTAGTGGTAAGAGGATATATAGGCAATAGCCTGGTCTATGATCTCAGGGGGATATAGGCCTTGGTCCAGCTTGGCGCGTAGCTGGCTTTCCGTGTACTCACGGCTTTGCAGAAGGTTCATACAACGCTTCTTGGCTCGCTTGGGGAGGACTTCGTCTATGATTTCTCTGTAATCTTCTTCTCTGATCGTTTCGCCTTCCCGCAGATGGTATTGACGCAATTCGCCTTTGTAGAGGGCAAAGGCGAATTGATGGTCAAGTTCTATTTTGTAGCGGGACTTTGTTAGTTCTGTGATCCCTGTCACTATCATGATGATCACTCTTTGAAGGCTTCCTGAGTCTCAGCTCCATTTAAGCCGAAATGAGCCCTAACTTTATTCTCAACTGCTTCCATGATAGCTGGGTTCTCTTTCAGGTACTGCTTGGCGTTCTCACGACCCTGGCCGATCTTGTTACCCTCGTAGGCGTACCAGGCACCGGACTTGTTGATCACATCGATACCGGCTGCAAGGTCAAGGATATCGCCGGCTGTGGAAATACCTTCACCGAACATGATATCAAACTCTGCTTCTTTGAAAGGCGGTGCGATCTTATTCTTTACCACTTTCACTTTGGTGCGGTTACCGATCACTTCACCGCCCTGCTTCAGAGACTCGATCCTTCTGACATCCATACGCACGGAAGAGTAAAACTTCAGCGCACGTCCACCTGTGGTGGTCTCCGGATTACCAAACATCACACCAACCTTCTCACGCAACTGGTTGATGAAAATAACTGTACAGTTGGACTTACTGATGATGGCGGTCAGCTTACGCAGTGCTTGAGACATCAAGCGTGCCTGAAGTCCCACATGAGAATCACCCATATCACCATCAATCTCTGCCTTAGGCACCAATGCAGCCACGGAGTCCACTACAATAATATCAATAGCACCGGAACGCACCATAGTCTCTGTGATCTCCAGTGCCTGTTCTCCGTTGTCAGGCTGGGAAATATACAGATTATCAATATCTACGCCGATATTCTTCGCATATACCGGATCCAGAGCATGCTCTGCATCAATGAACCCTGCAATACCGCCTCTCTTCTGCACTTCTGCGATCATATGTAAAGTAACCGTAGTCTTACCACTGGATTCCGGACCATAAATCTCCACAATCCTTCCCTTGGGAATTCCACCCAATCCCAGCGCAATATCAAGGCTCAGTGCCCCTGTAGGAATCGTCTCCACATTCATCTGTGCAGAAGGGTCCCCCAGCTTCATAACAGCCCCTTTACCATACTGCTTCTCAATTTGCCCAATTGCCGCGTCAAGTGCTTTCAGTTTCTCATTCTTGTCCATATTAAAATCTCCTTCTCGCAAGGAACAAATGTTCTGTTTTTACTAGAATAAAACATTTGTTCGCATTTGTCAATCCTTTTTTCTATATTCTTCTTCCTGCTTCCATATTTCCAGGAACTACCGTCATTATGGCACACTTCCAGTCCGTTAATCATCTCTCAAAAGCATCCCTCCCCAACCCAATATTCAATTACTTCTTCTGAAACTCGTGGCGAAATGCCAGAACTGCTTACGATAAGCCTCTTCCCCGCAGTGTGCCGCACCCATCGTCCCCCGACCCTGCAACACCTGCCCGCCGATTCAGTCCCTCAAAAAATCTTTCAGGAAACCTCATCTAGCCCAAAGAAAACGCTTCCACAGACTAAAGTTATCAGATACATAAACTGTACCATATTTCCCCCCAAATGACAACCCCCAATTTCAATTGTTAAAGCCCGCAACCACAACATGCAAGCACAGCGCAAGTTTTGTGATTGTGGGCTTTTTCCTTAACTTCTGCCACCGGCGGAGCATTGAGCCTTCCCCCAGTCACCTCATGCCGTCCTCTCATCCCCCCAGAAGAACAAAGCCACGGTCCCGGGACCGGTATGGCTTCCAATGGTGGTTCCTATATAGTTGATCTCCACCTTACCATCAAGCTTAGGGAATCTCTCTTCAATCATATCAGCCACCGCCCTGGCATCCTCATAACAGTCGGACTGGGATATATAGCATTTTCCAGAATAATCCAGCCCCCCCTGTGCATGTTCCTCCATCTTATCTACTATAGCCTTGATTACCTTCTTCTTGGTGCGGATCTTATATCTGGGAATCAGATGCCCCTCATGATCCATATTCAGCAACGGACAGATATTCAACATCGTCCCCACAAAACCGGAAGTCTTAGAGACTCTCCCACCTTTCACAAAGAAAGTCAGATCTGTAGAGAAGAACCAGTGATGAAGCTTCAGCTTATTCTCCTGTGCCCATGCATAGACTTCATCAATTCCCATCCCCTGATCTCTAAGATCAGCCAATTTATCCATAAGCAGACCGAATCCTGAAGAAGCTCCCAGAGAATCCACAATATAAATCTTCCTATCCGGATACTTTTCCTCAAACTCTGCCTTCGCTATCATGGCAGAATTAATGGAACCTGAGATACCACTGGACAGACATACATGCAAAATATCCTTACCTGCTTCCAAAAACTTTGCAAAATACTCCTTATATTCATCAGCATTCACCTGCGAAGTCTTCGTCTCACTTCCATTTACCATCGCCTGATAAAAATCATGAAACGCAATAGATTTACCCAAATCATCTGTATACTGCTTTCCATCTAACTCAAAATGAAAACATATATAATTTATATCTCTCTTCTCAAAATGCTCCGCCGTTAAATCTGCTGTCGAACAACAACTAATAATATAATCACCCATACCTAATCTTCCTTTCTTCGCAGTCGATCATGTTCCGATATCCTGCTCCTATCTATATTATAACAAAACAAATCCATTATGACAAGATGTAGTTTTCTAAACTATGTACAAAAAATATAACAATTTAACCTACCAGTACCACTCAACCTCACACACAATTCCCAGGTCGTCCGGGCATGCCGCCGTCAGGCACCTCATAATAGGGCAGGGACACACCGCTTGGGTGTTTTGACATCTGCAAGACTGCTAGAGTTACTTAGAGCTTAAAGAAAGCCAAAATGAAAGTGTTAAAGCACAAAACCACAACATGTTTGAGGAGCGCCATGCGCGACGAGTTTTGTGGTTTTGGGCTTTGCCCTTAACTTCCATTTTGACTTTCTTTAAGCTCTTAGTAACTCTTGCTGCCTTGCAACTGCAAAACACCCAAGCGGTGTGTCCCTGCCCCATTATGAGGTGCCTGACGGCGGCGTGCCCGGACGACCTGGGAATTGCCCTTCGCCCCAAAAGCGGCCACTGCCTTACACTTCCTCTATCTCTTCCATGAGGCGCATCCCCGCAGTATCAATAACCGGCAGAGAGAACACTATAGATCTGGCCTTGGATTCCAGTCCTGCTTTATCCATAATTGCTCTCATGATATCATTCTTCTGCTCTTTACGCACCACGATAAATACCATCTCTTTCTCAGGTACCAATGTAACTCCAAGGAATTTCTCTGCATGCTGAGTACCGGTTCCCTTGGCATGGATCACTGTTCCTCCTGCTGCATGGACTTCTCTGGCTGCATCCATGATTAAATCTGTATATCCCTGATTGGCAATCACTACCAGCAATTCATACTTTGTGTCTTTCAATGATGATTCCTCTCCTTTCACAAATTTAAGCCCGTTTGTTAGATAATTCAAAGCCTTCTTTCCACCCATACTGCTTATGGGAACCACAAAAGCAATACCGATTCCCGGAATATCAATCTTCATTTTCCGCTGAAGACCAATTTTTAGCTCTTTCCATTTTTCTTTGGTGACCACCTGGAACATGACACTTTTCTCTGTACCGTCAAGGCCAAAATAATCAAGAATCTCACTGGCCGCTGTTCCTCTGCCCACGGTGATCACTGATATATCCACACCCATCTCCTGATAAAAGGAAGTAAACCTTTTGGTCAGATTACGATTGGTAATGGTTACCATCATATATAATTCGTTCATCTATTCCCTCCAAATTACAGTAATTAGTTACCTGGTAATTACAGTTCAATGATCGCATCCTCATCCAGTGCCGCAAAAGCATACTCTGCTGCGCTTGGCTTTACATGACGCTGTTTCAGCTGATAAACCATACCCAATATCTGAATGGTTATCAGAGGGGTCATAGCCACCATAGCCACCACTCCGAAAGCGTCTGATGCCAGATTGCCTCCAACCGCGATACAGGCCCCCTGAGCCAGCGGAAGCAGGAAAGTAGCAGTCATGGGACCGGATGCTACTCCGCCGGAGTCAAATGCGATAGCTGTAAAAATCTTGGGCACAAAGAAGGACAACCCGATTGCAATGACATAACCCGGTATCAGGAACCACAGAATCGGCGTTCCTGTTAATACCCGCAACATAGCAAGCGCCACAGACACTGCTACACCAATTGAGAGACTGACTCCCATGGCTCCCGCTGATATAGCTCCGTCCGTAATGTCCTCTACCTGATGATTCAATACATACACTGCCGGCTCCGCTTTTACAATGAAGAATCCAATCAGTGCTCCGATAGGCACCAAAAGAAAGCGATACTCATGGGATGCCATTACATTTCCAAGATAATTGCCGGCAGGCATAAAGCCTACATTGGCTCCTGTCAAAAAAAGCACCAATCCAATATAAGTATATACCAGACCTACCAGAATCCTTGCAAGATTTCTACCGGACAGATGCAATGCAAATATCTGGAACAGTCCAAAAAATACAATGATAGGGAACAAGGACACAGCAATCTCTTCTATGTATGTAGGCAAACCGCGAGAAAACAGCTGCCACAGCTCCACAGAGTCTTGAATCTGTGGTATCTGGGTCACACTAAGGTTGCTTTCCGTGGGGCGATAGATCAGGCCCAGGATCATCACTGCCAGAATGGGTCCTATGGAACACAAAGCCACCAGACCAAAGCTGTCATCAGCCGCATGGCGGTCAGCACGAATCGCTGAAACACCCACACCAAGAGCCATAATAAACGGCACCGTCATGGGACCGGTAGTCACACCGCCGGAATCAAATGCCACGGCTCTGAAATCAGCCGGTACAAAGAACACCAAGCCAAATACAATCACATAAAAAATCACCAATAAAGGCGGCAATGCAACACCTATCAGCATACGCAGCAATGCAACCACCAGAAAGATTCCCACGCCAAGAGCCACTGCCAGTATCAACACCATGTTGGGCACTGAGGGCACTTGCGTAGCCAACACCTGCAGATCTGGCTCTGATATGGTAATGATCACACCTAATATAAAGGACAACAGCACGATGACCAATATCTTTTTGGTCTGCGTCATTCTGGCACCCACCTTTTCTCCCATGGGTGTCATGGACATCTCTGCGCCCAGCGTAAAAAACATCATTCCTACCATAACCATTACCGCTCCCACAAGGAAACACAACAATATACTGGGTGTGATGGGTGCTATGGAAAAGCTGAGCACAAGCACAATAGCAATGACCGGAAGAACTGCTTTTAAAGACTCTTCAAATTTACTTTTCAATTTCGGTTTCCAAAGCTTCAATCCGTAATCACCTCAACTTAATCAAATCTCAACTAGATTAGCATAGCATAATCCCCAAAATTGTTCCAGCCATTTTTAGATAACCGGAACAATCTTAACACTTTCTTAGCGTTTTCTTAACACTTCAGTTCTGCCATTAATCCACCACTTTATCAAAAAACAGAACGACTTTGAAAAAATCTCCATCCACCGTAAGCTCCAACCGTCCCCCCTGCAGCCCGGTCAAGCTCTGGGTAATGGACAGTCCCAGCCCATTGCCTTCCGTATGCCTGGATTTATCCCCCCTGACGAACCGCTCTTTCAGATCCTCCGCTGAAACATCCAGCGGATATCTGGAAATATTCTTAAAAGCAATGGCTGCCACATCCCCCTGGTCCTCTACCGTCAGATAGACCCTTGTCCCCCGCATGGCATATTTACAGATGTTGTTTAACAGATTATCAAACACTCTCCACAAAAGCTTCCCATCAGCCATGATCCTCACCGGTTGTTCAGGCTGTCTGGCAATGAGCTCCAGTCCAAGTTCCGACAGACGCTGCTCATATTCCCCCATGGTCTGGGTCAGTAATACCCCTACCTCACAGGGCATCATGTTCACTTCAATATTGCCGGTGGAAGCCTTGGAAGCTTCCATCAGATCCTCAATCAGCTTCTTCAAACGGACAGACTGTCGTTTCAGCACTTCAGCATACTCCGTGATCTTTCCATTCTCTGTAGGCTCCTCTACGATCAGATCCGCATAATTGATAATGGAGGTCAGTGGTGTCTTAATGTCATGGGATACATTGGTGATCAGCTCCGTTTTGAGGCGCTCACTCTTCATGCGCTCTTCTACTACTACATTTAGTCCCTGGGCAATACTGTTTAAATTGTCTCCCTGCTCCTTAAAGCTGCCTACAAGATACTTGGTATCTACTTTCGCCGACAGATCTCCCTCCACCAGCGCCGCACTGCCTTTTAACAGCTTATGGATCGCCAGCGCCACATAAAGCACCAGAGGAATCACCAACACTTTTTCTATCATCCACAGAATCACAATATCTCTATAATCTCCGCCACAGATCATCAGAAACAGAATCTCTATGATGAAAAAAGCAACAAGCCCGATGCCTGCCGTCAATAGGCCGGGTAGATTGTGAAATACTGCTCTCACAGCCTTGACACAGAAACGTACCGCCTGCACGACCAGCTTAAGCACTTTGCAGACCACCATATTGTTCCACCAGACACCGGCCTTGCTCTGTATAGCCCATATCAACAAATACCCGATGACCACACACAGACTTAAGATTCCCAGTAACACCCCCAGAATCGCGGAAGCCAAATTCCCATAATACCAAGAATCTGCCATAACCATGAATATCCCGCCTAAGGTCACCATGCCCACTGTTAAAATGTCAAAAGGAATGGACACAAATCCTTTTACTTCCACCGTTTCCTTTCCATACACCCGCCCTGCACTGCATAATTGAAAGATAAAACTTAAAATACACAAAATGGCGCTGATCACACCTACCGTGATCACAGTGAAACGATTGTTGTAACACCAGATCCAAACTTCATATCCCTGTCCCTGCTTTGGAACATAGGGAAGCTGCGCAAAGGGCGTGGTATAAAAACCCATTTCCGCCATACACACAATCCCCACCACACAGGTCACACTGCAACAAAAACTCAGCACCGTCACAAAAAAGGCCAGCACCTTCAGAGCAAATCGTTCTGTTATTTTCTTTTTCCTCATCCTCTCGGTCCTTTCTCCATCTTATAACCCTGACCCCAGACCACCTTAAGATAGCGGGGTTCTGCAGGATTGATTTCCAGTTTCTCCCGAAGATGACGGATATGTACAGCTACTGTATTCTCACTTCCATATGGCAGATCATTCCAGATTCTCTGGTAGATATCCTTGGGCGCAAATACTTGTCCCGGATGTTCCATAAGGAGCTTTAAAATCTCATACTCTGTGGGTGTCAGTGCTACTACTTCCCCATCTAAAGTTACGCTCTTTGCCCTGTCATCCAGTTCAATCCCACCGATGGATAACACCGTCTGCCTCATATTACCGCCCCCAAGCTGCATATATCTGCGAAGCTGGCTCTTTACTCTGGCAGCCACTTCCACTGGATGAAAGGGCTTGGTAATGTAGTCATCCGCACCTACATTAAGCCCCAGGATCTTGTCGGTATCTTCACTTTTAGCCGTCAGAAGAATAATGGGTACATTGCTTTTTTCCCTGATTTTTATCATAGCGGAGATTCCGTCCATTTCCGGCATCATAATATCCATTAGTACCAGATGAATCTCTTTACTTTCGATCACTTTCAGCGCTTCCTTGCCTGTATAGGCCTCAAACAGCTGATAATTGGCATCTGCCAGATAAATCTTCAGTGCATTCACAATGTCCTTTTCATCGTCACAAATCAGTATATTGTACATCTTCCGTCCTCCTTAAGGCTATTGTACTGCATTTGCCCTTTAAAAATAAATCAGGGAAACCATTAAGAATTTTTTAAGACCTTCTTGCGATATCTTAATGCCGCGTGATTTTAACGATACACAGCCGCCTGAATGCTCAACTTTCCTTTTTTCGTTTCACCCTTTACACCATAATATATAAATTTTCCAAATCCTCTGACATGCACTGTTTCCTGCTCCTTCAACATGCGGGAATTATTTTCACACAATCTCCCGCCCACGTACACTTTTCCTGCACGAAACAGTAAAGTCACATCATTTCTGGACTTATTGTAGACCTTAGCAATGACTGCATCAATTCTGGCTGATGCCACTTGAACAACCACATGTTCCGGCTCCTCACAAGGCACATCTTTCGCCTCAGACACAATCCTGCAGCGCACATGGGTATGTTTCACCTGTTCCAGATTCTCACAAATAAAAGGCGCAATGCTTTCCAGACAAAACAGGTAGGCCTCTCTATGACCTACCCTGATATCTCCCAGCGTACTTCTGTCTATGCCCAGATTCATAAGCGCACCAAGAAAATCCCGGTGTGAGAAGTCATCCGAGAATTTCTCCAAAAGGGGTTCAATATGAACGCAGACAATTCCAAAGGGCTCTTCATATCCCAGCTCTTCTTTCAAACCAAACCGCAGTACCAATCTATCGCAATTCTCACTTCCGCCCCATAACTCATAACCGGCATAGCGAAGCTGTTGTTCCTCCTGCCAGAACAAATCCTGTTCACTAAGCCCCAGAAAACCGGTAAATGTAAAAATATTTTGTTGATATGATTTCCTGGCAAGATCATGGAGCCTTCTTTTTAGTTGCTGCAACTCCTTATCCGATGTGACTGCCATATCTTCCTCCATATCCTGACGCACCCTGATACAGCCCCGGGCTGTCAGTCTGTGCTACCACTCTCATTTTATCCCAGCGCCACATCCAGCACCATCATCACCGCAAAACCCAGAGCAAAGGCAATGGTTCCGATATTGGAGTGTTTCCCTTCACTTGCCTCCGGAATCAATTCTTCCACCACCACATAGATCATGGCACCTGCCGCAAAAGCAAGCAGATAGGGCAGAATCGGTGTTACCACTGAAGCCAGTCCGATAGCGATCAGCGCGCCCAGAGGCTCCACAATGCCGGAGATAGCCCCCATTCCAAAAGCCTTAAATCTACTCTTCCCTTCACTTTTTAATGGCAGAGAAATAATAGCTCCCTCCGGGAAGTTCTGAATGGCAATCCCGATAGACAGCGCCACAGCCCCGGCCAAAGTCACCGTCCCTTCTCCCGTGAGAATTCCTGCAAAAATGGCACCACAGGCTGCTCCCTCAGGCAGATTATGAATGGTCACTGCCAGCATCATCATGGTACTTCTCTTTAATTTACTGGGCACACCCTCCGGATTATCATCGCCCACATGAAGATGTGGAATCACTGTATCCATCAACAACAAAAAGCCGATTCCCAACAAAAAGCCCACTAGCGCCGGCACAAAGGCCAGTTTGCCCATGCCTTCACACATATTCATGGCCGGAATCAACAGCGACCACACAGATGCAGCCACCATGACCCCCGCTGCAAATCCCAGAAATACCCTCTGTAAATTGGGCCCAATCTCTTTTTTTAGAAAAAATACACAGGCAGCCCCCGCAGCAGTTCCAAAAAATGGTATAAATACACCTAATAATACTTCCATAACTCTCCTTACCCGGTTTTATCGCAGTGATCAACTCTAGACAAAACTGATGATATCTTCCTTTGGAGCTTTGGTCTTCTCCACACTGATCGCATGGAGCATAGGACCTTCTCCCTTATAATCTTCCCAATATTCCTTAGAAACTGTGGCGGTCACACTGACCCATTCCTTCTGTTTCAAGCTGCCGGCCCCTTCATACTGACAGGCATAGCCTAAGAAAGCCATGTCATCAGCACAACAAGTCATAGCCATTCTGCCCGGCACAAAGTATCCCTTGGGGAAACCGTCCGGTATCAGCACCAAAGCTGTAAATTTAATTTTCTTTCCTACATACCTTTCCAAATGATCTATACAGTCCAGATACCAGATACCATATCCATTGTTATCCAGTTCAATCAACTCTTGATTCAAATCATAAGGCAGATCATCCTCAAAGATCTCATCTATCTCACCATTTGCATCCTCAAAGATCACTTCCGCATTGGGATTCACCGCCTTGATATTCCTCTTATACGAGTTCAGATCTGTCACACCGTCACAGCGATTAAAAATGATCATCTCAGACTTTCTCACCATCTCTGAAAGTAAGGACCGCATATTGGTATAATACATGGGGAATGTAGAACCGTCAATGGTAGTGATCTGCTGCTCGATCTTCCAATACCAGGGCAGTTTCATATTCTTGTAATTCCACATACCGTTATACTCGATAATAATACGATCCGGCTTGTGCTTCTTCTCAAGCTCCATCAGGTGATTGGGAGTGAAATCCTCTTCCTCCTCGATCATCTCCACCACGCAGCGGCTTCTTTCAAGAAGCTTCTCATCATACTCCACTTCTCCTTCCTCACACAGAAGGATCAGCGTCTTGCCTTTGATCCTGAAATATGGCTGATCCAGAGTGAACGCGATGAACTCTGTCTTGCCGCTTTCCAAAAAACCATTGATCACATATACGGGCTTCATTTTAATTACGCCTTTCTACTTCATTTATTTTCGAACAATTTATTTGCAAAAAAGCTCTATAAGCTTCTCTTCATCCAACTTAGAACCAATCACACAGATCTTACCTGTAACAGCAGGTTTACCCTCCCTAATCTCATGCTCCTGAGGTACATAATCATAATAAACCCAGGTGCCGTCACCGGCAGGAACCATACCTTTTGCACGTAAGATAACACCATATTCCCCACTGTCCAGGGCCGTCAGAATCTTCTCCATCTCCTCTGCCGTGTAACAATTAGGCGTCTCCATTCCCCAACTGGTAAACACTTCATCTGCATGGTGATGACCGCGATGTTCATGATGATGGTCATGATCGTGGCAGCCACAGGTACAATTTTCATCATGCTCATGGTGATGATGCTCTTGCTCCCCATGGTCATGGTGATGGTGACCACACTCCTCGTGATCATGGTGGTGATGACAGCACTCCTCATGATGATGTTCATGGTGATGATGCTCATGCTCTTCCTGCATCTGCTCAAGCATCTCCTGCATCATATCTTCCAGCTTGTCCGCCCCTTCAATGGTTTCCAGCACAGCCTTGCCGTCAAGCTGATCAAGAGGCGTTGTAATGATCGTTGCCTTCTGATTATGCTCCCGTAAAAGTTCCACACAGGCGTTCATCTTCTCCGGAGATGTCTTATCCCCACGTGTCAAGATGATAGTACCAGCATATTCTACCTGATTCAAGAAAAACTCACCAAAGTTCTTCATATACATCTTGCACTTGGATGCATCCACAACGGCCACTGCACTGTTGACTTCCACATCCAGATCACCTGCCACATCCTCTACAGCCTTCAGCACATCAGACAGCTTGCCCACTCCGGAGGGCTCGATCAGCACACGCTCGGGGGAATACGTGGTAAGCACTTCCTTTAAAGAAGCACCAAAATCTCCCACCAGCGAACAGCAAATACAACCCGAATTCATCTCCTTGATTTCAATCCCGGACTCCTTCAGAAAACCTCCGTCTATTCCAATTTCTCCAAATTCATTCTCAATTAGCACTACCTTGCTTCCATCCAGTGCTTCCTTTAACAGCTTCTTGATCAAAGTCGTCTTACCGGCTCCCAAAAAACCTGAAACTATATCAATCTTTGTCATCTTCTTATTTCCTTTCCACACCTGTATTTTGCCCATCCGGACACCCAGGCATCTTTGGCCGGACATTTATCCGCTATCTCTTATTTTCCATCATTTTCTTCACCTTGTCAATATCCCAAGCCCTGAAAGTTTTGTAAAGTTGTAGCCGTGTGTTGCTGTTTACACCCTCGCTGTGGGCGAAGACACGACTACGACACTTTCCGTCACTTCGAAACTACATTTCACTTAAGATCATACTGAGCGGCACGATTGCCAGATTCCCCTGCTCATCCACACCGGACAAAATCCCGATGAACCTCCCATACCTATCAAAGACGCCTCCACCGGACATACCGGACTCGGCAAAAGCACGTCCCAACATCATATACTGCCCATAGTCTTCTATATAGATCCAAGGATCTGTCAGTGTCCCTTTATAAGCATTTCCCACCATTTCCTCTGCACAACCCATGACCAGAATAATATCACCCTCTGTAAGCGCATCAAAAGCCACCTTGTCTGTGGGCACATACCTGCAATCTGCAAAGACCTCCTCGGGAATCTGCTCCATCGGCACAGTAATGATACCAAGGTCTGAAGTCTGTGACAATATCACACTCCAAACATCATCCTCATTCTTACTATTATAATCCTTGTTTAAAAGAACCGTCCCATCCACCAGTGTTATCTCAATCACCGCCAACTCTGCATTCTCTTCGCACACCTCCTGTACCTCAACCTCCTTCAACACATGGGCTGCTGTCAGAATCACCATTTCATTCTGATCCATGCGAAAGATCACACCACTTCCCACCAGACCACCTGCTGATATCCGAACCATTGCACCGCAAGCCTGCTCCTTAAGCATACCAGCCAAATTCTCATTCTCCGAATCCTCAGGGCGTAAAAACTCATAGGTCTGAAACAGGTTTTCTTCCGCCCCACATGCTGTCAGCCCCAATATCAATATTAGCAAAAGAAGGATTTTCCCAATTTGAACCATTTGACATTAACTCCCTTTTGTGTTAAAATGCATATTCGTAAGTAGAACAAATAATCGCGGCCGGCGGCTTACGCTGCCGGGTGAGGAAAGTCCGGGCTTCAAAGGGCAGGATGCCGGATAACGTCCGGTGGAGGCAACTCCAAGGCCAGTGCAACAGAAATATACCGCCGGCGATTCTCTAGCAGAATCGTCTGGTAAGGGTGGAAAGGCAGCTTAAGAGACTACCGTCCGTCTGGTAACAGACGGAGCCATGTAAACCCCATCCGAAGCAAGACCAAAACGAAAACCATAGGCTTGCCCGGCCTGTTTTCAGGTAGGTCGCTTGAAACGTCTGGTAACAGCCGTTCTAGATAGATGATTATTCACGACATAACCCGGCTTACGCTTCTGCTTACATGTAAAGTCCCGGCGAAACAGTTATCACACTGATTTGACCGGGGCTTTGTATCTTATTATCTGTTCTAAATAATCTGCTCAAAGGCGAAAACTGTCCTCCCAAAACACCCTAAGCATGAAAACAGCTGCCACCCACAAATTCCCTGCAAATAGAATTATTGGGCAGGTTTTCACTGCCAACGCCCAGGAAATATTCCAGGAATTTCAGAAGCCGTTTGGCCTCATAATACTCCGGCTGATCCTTGGTGATACGAAATAGTAAGGGTTCTGCATATTGTTTCAGCACAGCCAGCTCATAGATCAGCACGGAATTAAACCTGGCGTCAGCCCCCTCCTGGAAGGGAAAGATATTTTCCTCTTCTCCACGGCGGACAGAAGGCCACATTTCGATGGTTCTGCGGGCATCGGCACCGCGGGTGCGGGCATCACGGACCATGCGTCGAAGCAGTCTGCCATCGGTAGTGGGGATGCGGTTATGCTCATCAATATTGATATTCGTCAAAGCACTGATGTAGATTTTGTATTTACTTTCATCCGGCAGGCAGTAGGAAGTCTTCGGATTCAGACCATGGATTCCCTCAATGACCAGAATATCTTCTGCACCAAGCTTTTTGAACTTTCCGTTGTATTCTCTTTTGCCTGTCTTAAAATTGAAGGATGGCAGCTCTACTGTCTCACCTGCCAGAAGCTTGCCCATGTCTTCGTTGAACAGCTTGATATCAATAGCTTCCAGACACTCAAAATTATAGTCGCCGTTCTCATCTCTTGGTGTCAATTCTCTGTTCACAAAATAATCATCCAGTGCAATAGGATGGGGCACCAGCCCCAATGTGCGCAGCTGAATAGAAAGCCTGTGAGAGAAGCTGGTCTTGCCGGAAGAGGATGGACCAGCGATCATGATGAATTTCACGCCGCCTCTTGCTGCAATATCCTTGGCAATCTCACCGATTTTCCGTTCCTGCTGTGCCTCCTGCACCAGGATCATATCACTGATAGACCCATTACATATCTGGTCATTCAGATCTCCCACCGTAGCAATGCCTACCTTCT